>CAYGWP010000359.1:0-32077 GCA_964353455.1 uncultured Anaerolineales bacterium | reverse complement strand
AGAGGGGCAGGGGTGAGGGGTGGAGCAACGGCAAACCCCTCACCCGGCCTGCGGCCACCCTCTCCCGCAAGGGGAGAGGGTTGACGGCATAGCGCGCTAAACACGTACCCCGAACCGCCGCCGGACCGCCTGCGACAACACACCCCCCTCTGCGTCGCGGCAACCGCAGCGCGCACCTTCCCCCTACCCCGATTGACGCGTGATTATAACCGCCCCCGCCGCCGCCCGTCAACGCCACAGTCGGCACGCCGCAGTCGGCAACGACCCTCACCCCCGACCCCTCTCCCAAGTCGGTAGAGGGGAGGCAGGCCGCATCAACTTTGGATTGACACCCGCCCCGCCGGAGGCGATAGTCTATTGGGCGGCACGGCGGACGTTACTCGGGGCCCGCGCGGTAGGCACGACGGGGCTGTTGCCGAAATGTAGGGTGGTCGCCTAAGGATTGAATGCAAGCCCAAAATGGCTAAAGAAACAGGCTGGCGTCAACCTTGAAGCGTTCAGCCAGAATCTTGATGTGGGTCTTGCTGAGTTTCCGCTTGCCAGATAACAGCGCAGGGCCAAGCGTGCGATTGCCGAGCAGGCGACCGAGATCAGAACCACTCATGTTGTTCTCTTGCAGCAGGTACTTCAGCATTTCTATTGGCGTTGATTTTTTGCACACGCCGGGGTACGCTTCTTGCTCGTATGCTTCCACCAGTTGCGAAAGCGCGGCCAGGTAGGCGGCTTGGCCCGCACTCAGGTTATATCCCGCAAGGGCGTCGATCATCTCCATTGCGTTGGAGTGCCCAATCTCGTCGTGAATCTCGCAGACCGGGTGCTTGGCCATGAGCCCGGCAAAATCCGTGGGCAACTCCTTGAAATCAAATTTTGTTGCTGTATGAGTCATAGTTCGTCCTTCCATTTGTTGGTGTCGTAGTCGGCGTGAGAAAGAATCTTGCCGACAACAACCAGCCCCGTTTGGCACTGGACGAAGGCAACCAGGCGGAACTTATTGCCCCCGATATTAAAAACCACCACCGTTTTCCCGTTGGCCAACGTTACTATGCTCGCACTACCAAAAGTCTCGCGTACCTCCGCAAAATTGCCCCATCGCACCTTCTTGACCGCGTTACACCACCGCAACAGCGGTCCTCGTGCCGCAGGATACGCCCGCTCAAAGTCCTTCAGTCTGTCAAGACCGTTAATCCTCATTCGCCCCCCGTCTATGTTTTGTATTCGGTCGGGCCGAAGGAAGGCAGGGGCCGAAGGGCGGAAATTTGTGCTGCGAGCGTCAAGGGCGGTCCTCCCATTGCCTTTGCCTTCATGCCCGACGGGGCACCACGGCGGCGCGTCTACTCCCTGTATACATCATTCTTGGACGGAGGCTACCAAAAAAATCAAAAATTCCAAAATCTCACGGCCGCATGCCCAACCGCTCAAGCACGACCGTCAACTGAGATCCGGGTAGATGGCGTTGATTGGTCGCTCCTGGCGGCCACGGCGCTACCCATCATCGCAGCGACCGACGTTCTGGCTGGCCCTGCGGCCCCCGCAAGAAGCCCAAACTGACCCACTCCCGCAAGTTGAGATGGGGGTCAACTTTGGATTGACACCCGCCCCGCCGGAGGCGATAGTCTATTGGGCGGCACGCCGGACGTTGATCGGGGCCCGCGCGGCGGTTCGGGAGAACCGCCGCGCACAGCCGGTCGCTGCTCGCAGGCGGCACCAGGTCTATGCTCGAACCATCGGCGGAAAAACATCTGGCTGACATCCTGGCGAAGGGACTCGCGACCGAAGATGAGGTACGCGAGGCCCGGCGCCTCCTGGAGGAGCCCGCGGCCGCAGGGCAGGCGCTCGCGGTCTCCGAGGCGCTCCTCCGGGCCGGGGCGATGGCGGCGAAGGCCCGCCATGCGGCCGAGGCTGCCGCCGAAGCGCCCCCCACGCCGGTCGAGGAAGATGAGGCCAAGGCCGTCCGGGCGTCCGACCTGCAACTCCTGGAACGCATCGGCCGCGGCCGACAGGCCGTCGTATATAAATGCCGACAACTGACGGTGGACCGCATCGTCGCCGTCAAGATCCTCCACTCAAGCGCCGCCCGCGACCCGGAAATGCGGAGCCGATTCATCCAGGAGGCCCGACAGGCCGGCAAACTCATCCACCCGAACATCGTCACCATTCACCAGATCAACTCATTCAAGGACACCTTCTACATCGTGATGGAGTACGCCGACGGCGGGTCGCTGGCCGACCTCCTGGCCGTGCGGAAGCGGTTCGACCCGGAGGAGGCGGTGTGCATCATCCGGGCGGCCGCCGAGGGCCTGGCCTGCGCACACGAGCAGGGCCTTATCCATCGAGATATCAAACCTAAGAATATCCTTCTGACCGAGGGCGGCATCGTGAAACTGGCCGACCTGGGCCTCGCACGCCGGGCCGACGATTCCGCCGCCGAGATGCAGGAGGCCGGCAAGGCCTACGGAACCCCCTACTACATCTCTCCGGAGCAGGTCCACGGCGACCCGCCCCCAGATTACCGGGCCGACATCTACTCCCTCGGCGCAACCCTGTACGAGATGGTGACCGGCCGCCCGCCGTTCACGGCCCCGACGCCGCAGGAAATCATGCGGATGCACGTCACGGAGCGGCTGCCCGACCCGCGCGAGTTCGTCCCGGAACTGCCGCAGACCCTCTGCTGGCTCCTCGCGAAGGCGATGGCGAAGGAACCGGAAGACCGGTACCAGTCGGCCCGCGAGTTTATATGGGCCCTGGATAATCTGAATTACGCGGAGTCGGAGTCGGCGCCGGCGGCCCAGGCCGCGCCGGTGTCGGAGCCGCTTGCGGCGACCGCCGAGAAACCGTTCCCCGAGGAAGACATCGTCGCCCTGATGGAGACCGAGCGGCGGAAGACTCGCCGTGTGGACTCGCTCCTCCAGACCGTGCCCGCCCCCGTCGCGGGCGCCCGCGCGCCGCCGGCATCCACGGGCGCCGCCGCACGCGACGTGAGAGGAAATGCCCGCCGCAGGAGGAACCTCTTCGTCGGCCTCGGCATTGCCGCAGTCATCGCGGCGCTGGGCGGGGCAGGGCTGATCCTCAGCGGCGCATTCGGACCGGGCCGCAACGGCACGAGCACGGGCCAAGGGGCATGGCGGGCGCCGTCGGCGCCGCCCGCGCCGCCTGTGGCGACCGCGCCGGGCGTCAACCCGTCGGCGCCGAAGAAGTCCGGACCGCCCCCCAAGCCGGTCACCGGATCGGCCGAGACGGTGGAGAGCGCCGCCTGGGCCGCGCTTCAGGACATCCGGGCCTTCGAGGCCGACCCGACGGCCGCGCGGCACGACGTCATGGAGCGGTACCAGGAAAACGTGGTTGACCTGTATCCTAAGACGAAGGCGGCCGACGAGGCCCGCAAGGCGATCGAGCGTATCCGCAACCCGCCGCCGCCCGCGCCTCCGCCGCCGCCGCCTGCGCCGGAGCCTCCGCCGACTGAAGTCCCCAAGCCTCCCGAGAGTCTGTTGCCGCAGCCTGCGCCCGAACCGACTCCGCCGCCCTCGCCGCAGCCGCCGACTCCGCCCGTCGCCGCGACCGATGACGGCGCCATCGTCCTGAAGGCACGCTACGCCGCCATCCACGGCGAGGCGAAGTATGAGAAGAAAAGCGACAGAGACAACGTCGGCATGTGGCACAGCAGGGACGACTGGGTAAGTTGGGAGACCACGATCGATAAACCGGGGACCTTCACCGTCGATGTCACCTACGCCGTGGACAACAACAACGCCGGCGCCGAGTACGAGGTCATCATCGGCGATCAGCGGGTGCGCGGCAAAGTGGAGAGCACGGGCGACTGGGGACACTTCGTCAAGGTCATTCTGGGGACGGTGAAGGTCTCTCGGGCCGGCCCCGTTGCGGTCGAGGTCCGTGTCGTCACGAAGCCGAAGTACTCCGTGATGAACCTCCAGGCGGTGACGCTGAAGCGGACGGAGTAGTCCAGAAAAGGGTCCAGGACCCTTTGTTTTCAGGACGCCACCGCCTCGTCAATCTGCCACCTGATACCGCGCCAAAAAAGGGTCCTGGACCCTTTTCTGCGCAGTGTTTACCGGCACGACACGGCGATATGCCGGCAGATGAGGCCAGGCGAAAAAAAGGGTCCTGGACCCTTTTTATAGGATCTTTTTTAGCAGCGTTTTTTTCTTGACGCCGGGGGCGGCGGGGGCGACCATGGCGGGCATGCCAAAGCCACCGCGGATTGCTGTCGGGGGTGTGGTGTATCACGTCCTGAACCGCGCGAATGGGAGGGCGAAGATCTTCTTTGAGCAGGGCGACTACGCCGCCTTCGAGAGGGTACTGGCCAAGGCGCTCGATCGCACCCCGATGCGGCTGCTGTCGTACTGCCTGATGCCAAACCACTGGCACTTGGTCCTGTGGCCGCGGGACGATGGCGACCTGTCGCGATTCATGGGATGGCTCACCCTGACGCATGCGGCACGCTGGCAGGCGGCGCACGGGACGGTGGGATGGGGGCACCTGTACCAGGGGCGTTTCAAGTCGTTCCCTGTGCAGACCGATGCCCATTTCCTGACCGTGTGCCGGTATGTGGAGCGGAACGCCCTGCGGGCGGGCCTTGTCGCCAAGGCCGAAGACTGGCGATGGGGGAGCCTGTGGGGCCGGCGCCACGGAGACGTTGAGAGCAAGGCCCTCCTAAGCGCCTGGCCCGTCGCAATTCCCGCCAACTGGCTTAAGTTCGTAAACCAGCCCATGCGTGAGGCCGAGTTGATGGACATCCGTGACTGCGTGAACCGCGGCCGGCCCTACGGCACCGAGGCCTGGATCCGCACAGCCGCTGCGCGCCTGGGCCTTGAGTCCACCCTGCGCCCGCGCGGCCGACCGATGAAGCAGCGACGCTGAAGCCGCGTGTAAAAAAGGGTCCTGGACCCTTTTTTACAAAGTGTATCACAGGCCGCCCTTGAGTTCTGCGCGGCCCTCGTCCTCCTCCTCTTCGTCGGCCGGTTCGTCGAGGCCCTTATAGAGCGACCCGCCGAACATCTTGTTGAAGCCGGTCCAGCGGCGCACCGGGTCGGCGTCGCCGGCGACGTCGCGCCAGAAGGCGTGGAGTTTCGCATCGAGGTTGTCGAGGTGATGGATGGCGAACGCCTCGGCCGTCATCGGCAACTTCGGGCTGCCGAACTCGTGTGTCCCGTGGTGGGCGAGCACGAGGTGCCGCATGACGTTCAGGAGGTCTTCGGGGAACTCCGTGCCTGCCGCGCGGACGGCCGCCGCCTTCTCCTCCAGCATGAGGACGCCCTGGACGATGTGGCCGACGAGCCGTCCGGCGTCGGTGTAGCCGAGCGACTGGGCGTAGGCGAGTTCGCGGGTCTTTCCGATGTCGTGCCAGAGTATGCCGACGAGGAGGATGTCGCGGTCGAGTTGCGTATAATGTGTGCAGATAAGTACGGCAGTTTCGAGGATGCTGAGGGTGTGCTCCAGGAGTCCGCCGAGGTAAGCGTGGTGGAGTTTTTCGGCGGCCGGGGCGCGCTTGAGGTTCGCCACGAGTTTCTCATCCGCCCAGACGGCCTGAAGGAAGGCTTTCAGGGCGGGGCGCCGGACCGTATCGAGGACGGCCTTGAGGCGGGCCATCTGCTCCTCCGGGTCGCCGGGTCCTCGCGGCAGGAAGTCTTCGAGGCGTACCTCGGTTTCTTTGGCCGGGCGCATCGCCTCGATGACGACCTGGCGTGCGTTGTTGAACTCGCCGAGCCGGCCCTTGACGAGGGCGTAGCCGCCCTGCGGGATGGCCGCGAAGAGGGCCTGGGTGGCGTCCCACATGACGGCGGGCAGTTCCCCGGTGCGGTCGCGGAGTTTGGCGGAGATGAAGAGGGCGCCCTTCTTGGTGGTGCGGAGGTCCTTCTCGGGCACCTGGAATACGCCCTCGACGATCTGTCCGGGGGAGGTCAGTTGTTCAATGAAAAGTCGCGGCATAAGAGGCTCCTAAACGCAATGAACAATGAAACGGCAAACGGCAAAAGGCAAACAGCAATCAAACAGCAAAAGGCAAACAGCAAGAAGACAGCGCGCGCACGGCCATTTTCTGCCGTTTGCTTTTTGCCGTTTGATTGGTCATTGCTGTTTGCCTCTTGCTGTTTCCCGGCCCGGCCGCTTTCTCGTCGCATCTAATGTCCGAGGCTTTCGAGGGTCTGCCGGTATATTTGCTTGAAATGTTCATATGGCACATATTCCACGTGGCCGTCGGCGAAGAGGACGTTGAGGGCCGGGGGCGGGGCGTCCTTCGGCCAGACCTCGTAGGCCTGCATCCGCTGCCAGGGGTCGCGTGCGGCGGTCTCCTTGGAGAGCGGCACGAGTTCGTAGTCGCCCGTCACGAGGTGCGTTGCGAGGGCGGGGTTTTCGAGCACCGACATATCGGTGATGAGGCGGTCGCGGACGAGGTCGGACCAGGTTCGCGGCGGTGCGCCGTCCTTGGCGGCAAACGCGCGGATGGCGATGCCGAGCCGCCGCAGGTTCTCTGCGCTTGTCTGTCGGGCCGACTCCGCGCGGGCCGCCCGGGCGAGGCGGTCGATGAGGCGCTCCAGCGCCGCGCGCGACATCGTGATGCGGACGGCTGGTCCGTCGGCCGTCGCCAGGTAGAGCGGTTCGGGCGGTGGTTCCTCTAGCGGTTGGCCGCCCATCATGGCCGGCAGGCACATCTGCACCGGGTCGGCCATCGCCTGGAGGATGGCGACGAAGAAGGGGGCCATGGGCCTTGAGCCGAAGCGGACCTCGGCCCGCACGGCGTCGGCATCGCGCGAAAGGTCGAGCGACCCCGTGACGGTCTCGGTCTCAAGGATGAGCCGGATGAGGTTGTACTGGAGCGAGAAGGCCAGCATGTCGTCGGTATCCATGCCGGGCCGCAGGCGCTCGCGCTGGACCGCCGCGTATCGGTTACGCAGGGCGCCCTTCAGCGCTCCGGACACGACGGCCGCAAAGGCGATCTCGCCGGGCGCGGCCAGGGCGGCGGCGGGCAGAGACCCGGGCGGGCGCGCGGCGGCGGCCTCGGGCGCCTTCAGGACCTTCACGAGGTATCCCATGTGGGAGGCGAGCACGACGAGCCGCGGGGCGGGCATGGCGGCATACATGTCGGGCGCGCGGCCATAGACGGGGGCGCCGATGCCCTCGACCATGACGCGCGGCCAGGGTTCCTTGAGGAGCGCGGCTAGGTCGGCGTCGCGCGTGAGTTCAAGGCAGATGGCGATGCGTGGATGGGCCGCCGCGTCGGCGGGGGCGGGCGACTCGTACACGTAGGCGAAGGCCGCCACATCTTTCTCGAAGTCGAGTTTCAGGGGGAAGTCGCCCACGAGTTTCTGCCAGAGGCCTGCCTCGGGCGAGGCGAACCTGGCCCAGATTTTCGTCTTGGCGAGTCGGCCGAAGCGGAAGAACGCCGCCACGTCGGCGTCGCCAGGGACGTAGTCCAGGACGGGCGACCGCGGCGCCTCGGCCGGTGGCGCGACCGGGACCGCCACGGTCGGCGGCGGGACTTCCTCGCTGACGGCCTTCAGCGGCTCGCCCTCGGCGGCCCAGGCGCATGGCGATGCAATAACCGCCAGCGCGACAATCGCCCACACAAGTATCTTCGCCATGATCGCTCCATGCCCGGGAAGCGCGGGGCTTATTATAGGTCGGCCGTCGCCGTGCCGCTATCGTTACTTCCGCGGCGCCGGGGCCGCGAGCGATACGAGGCGGTCGATGGCCGCGCGGGTCGCGGTCAGGCGGCCCTCCTTGCCCTGGTACGTCACGCGGTAGATGGTTTCTGCCTGGACGGCGGCTGCGGGGGGCGGACCTTTGGCCGTCTGAGCGGCGGCCGTCACGGCGGCGCGGACCGACGGCTCGGCATACGCCAGGTTCGCCCCGACGCAAGCGGCCGCCTCGTCGGAGGCGAACGTGCCGGCGACCTCCAGGGCGTCGGCCTCGCGCGAGAGGTCCAGCCGCAGCGTGGCCGTCAGGATGTCCAGCCCCAGGCGCGAGCCGAAATCGAAGCCGATGAACTCGTGGGCCTTCTCGCGTGTGACGGGCGGCTTGAGGAGCCGCTCGACGGCCTCAATGCGGGTCTTCTCGGCCATCTGCCGGACGGCCTCGGTCTGGCGGTAGGCCATGATGATCTCGCCGGGCGCGTCGAGGGTCGTCCGCCAGAACGCCTCGCCGGTGGCGTCGCACGGGGGCGGGCCGCCGCCAAGCGCCCGCGTGATGTATTCGCGATTGCCGATGTGAATCCACCGCGGCCCCTGCCACGCCACCAGGAGGTCGCCCGGGGCGCGGAAGACGCGGGCGGCGACGGGCATGTTCACCTCGCGCGGCCGAGACCGGAACAGGTTGTCGATGTTCGTGTCGCGGGTTAGGTACAGGACGGCGCCGGCTCGCGGCTCCTTCCGCTCGCCGCCGCCGACATCGGCCGCAACGATGAAGATCGCATCGGCGATGTCCTTCTCGGGGTCGATCGCCAGCGGCCAGTCGCGGACGAACTTCCGGTAGGGGCACTTCGGGTCGGCGGTCAGGCGTTTCCAGTCGTCGCTGGCGGCCAGTTGCGTCATGCGGACCCGCACGGCGATGATCGCATCGGCCGGGACGCATGTAAGGATGGCCTCGGCGGGGGTCACCTGCTTCTCAGCCGCGCGTGCCGCCGTCGCCGCCCCGGCCGCGAGAACCGCCGCTATCGCAAGCAGAACTTTCCGATTCATGGTTTGCCTCCTTGTGCTCAAGGCGATGTGCCTTAAGTCCAGTGTAGTCTGCGGCCGGCGGCAAACCACAGTTTTTCCGGTTGCCGCGCAATGCGCCACTTACGGGTGCTTGCCTCGGCGCGTGGCCCGAGGTTTAGCCGCGACTCGAAGAGGAGCGCGTTTTCGAACGGCAACACGCGCTCCTCTTCGAGTCGCGGCTAAACTTCAGTGTTCGTCGCCGTTTGCGGCGACGGCTAAACGCTCGGCGGCGCGGAACATTCGCTTGCTAGGCGGCCTTCGCGGCCATATTATCTGACGCCATGCCAAACGAATACGAGGAAGCGCGGCGGCGCAAGGCCGAGGGCCTCCGCGCCAAGGGCCTGGACCCGTTCGGCCATCGGTATCCGGACACGATTTCGACGGCCGAGGCGCGGAAGCGCTTCGAGGCCGCCGGCGAAGGCGCCCCCGCCTGCATCGCCGGCCGCATGACGGCCATCCGCGAGTTCGGCAAACTCGTCTTCGCCGACCTCTCGGACTGGACCGGCCGCATCCAGATCGCATTGAACAGAAAGACCCTGGCCGAGGAGGCGTGGCAGCGCGTCAAACTCCTCGACCTGGGCGACTGGGTCGGCGTCGAAGGGCGCCTCGTGAAGACCCGCACGGGCGAGATCACGGTCGATGTGGCCAGGTTCGAGGTCCTCTCGAAGGCCCTCCTGCCGCCGCCGGAGAAGTGGCACGGCCTCGTGGATGTCGAGGCCCGATACCGCCAGCGGTACGTTGACCTCTTCGCGAACCCCGAGGTGCGGGACCTCTTTCTGAAGCGGTCGCTCATCGTGGAAGAGATGCGGCGGTTCCTGCGAGAGCGCTCTTTCGTCGAGGTCGAGACGCCCACCCTTCAGCCGCTCTACGGCGGGGCCGCCGCAAGGCCGTTCGTCACGCACCATAACACGCTCGACGTTGACCTGTACCTTCGGATCTCGCCGGAACTGTACCTGAAGCGGCTGCTGGTGGGCGGGATGGAGCGCGTCTTCGAGGTCAGCCGCGTCTTCCGCAACGAGGGGATCGACGCCCGCCACAACCCGGAGTTCACCCTGATGGAGTTGTACCAGGCGTACGGCGATTATACCGACATGATGGAACTCGTGGAGACGCTGGTCGAGCACCTGGCGAAGACCGTTTCGGGCGGGAAGACGTGCCTTCCGTTTGGAGATATGGAGATTGAATACAAGGCCCCGTGGCGCCGTGCGGCGTACGCCGATCTCCTGGCCGAGCACGCGGGCGTTGCGATGGGCGATGAGGCGGCCATCCGCGCGAAGGCCCGCGCGATGGGCCTGGAAGAGTCCAACAAGCACCTCGACGTCGTGACGCACGATGTCTTCGAGGCGATTGTCGAGGACAAGATCGTCCAGCCCACGTTCGTGATGGACTGGCCCGCGCGGCTGTGCCCGCTGACGAAGCGCAAGCCCGGCAACCCGGCGATCGCCGAGCGGTTCGAGCCGATGGTCGCCCGCATGGAGATCGGCAACGCGTACACCGAACTCAACGACCCGGACGTCCAGTTGGAGGCGTTCCGCACGCAACTGGCCGGGCAGAAAGAGACGATGGCCGTCATGGATGAGGATTTCGTGGAGGCCCTGAAGTACGGGATGCCGCCGGCGGGCGGGCTGGGCATCGGCATCGACCGGCTGGTGATGCTCCTCGTGAACGCCGCCAGCATCCGCGACGTGGTTCTTTTCCCTGCCCTGAGGCCGAAGGGCGCGGGCGAGCCGCGCGCGTAAACTGGATTCATACTTTGGGCGGCGGGTCTCCGTACCCGCCGCGCAAAGGCGCGTAAGTGGTGTGCCACGGCCGGCTTGTCCGGCCGTGCGAACTCGTTGATGACTCGACACGGCCGGGCAAGCCGGCCGTGGCACACGGTCGAGTAGATATAACCTTATAACCGAGGTCGAAGCGAATGTGGCAAGAGCACATGGCTGCGGGGGCGCTGGCGCCGACCCTGGTCGGCGCGGGTCTTGTTGCGCTCGGCCTCGTGGCGCTGGTCCTTTCTACGCCGGTTTATAAGCACATCATGTGCATGAGGTATCTCTTCGCCGGGTGGAAGGCCGTCGTGCCGATGGTCTCGGCCCTGCCGGCGGCGCTCGGCGTGTTCCTGCTGATCCTGGTGTTCGCCATCATGGACGGTTTTGCGCTTGAGACGCGTGAGATGACGCGCGGCACGCTATCGGACATCATCGTCGATGCCCAGATGGAAGGGATGCCATACTACGACGATTTCGCCAAGCGGGTGCTGGCGATTCCGGGCGTCGAGGCCGCGACGCCCATCATCCAGACGTACGCGGTCGTCCGCGTCAAGCCGCATCGCCAGGAATTCTACCGCGTTGAGAACATCATCAAGCCGACTGTGCGGAAGTGCATAGTCATCGGCATCCGCCCCGGCGAGAAGGCCAAGATGGGCCGGTTCGGGCAGTACCTGGTGCGCGAGGCGCTCCGGAACAAACTGGCGGGCGAAGCGGATCTCGCGATCGACCTGCTCGGTGCGAAGACCCCCGCGCGCGACG
Source organism: uncultured Anaerolineales bacterium (assembly GCA_964353455.1). Lineage (GTDB taxonomy): Bacteria > Planctomycetota > Phycisphaerae > FEN-1346 > FEN-1346 > CAYGWP01. The sequence continues at coordinate 20,850 of CAYGWP010000359.1, read as the reverse complement.
ACCTCCGCAGGGCCCTCCGCGACGTTGTGCGCGACATCGACAAGGCGCGGCTGTCGGCGCTATGCTCGCCGGATGAGGCGATGCTGGCTGTCGAGCCGGCGACCGAGTGCATGGAGTACCTGGAGAAGGACCTCTCGCCGCCGCCCCAGACCGCGAGGCGTGCGGCGGCCGGCCTGCGCCTGATGCTGGACCGGCTGAAGTCGCAGGAGGTCCCGGCGGAGCATCTGCTGGACGTGCCGGCGCCTCTTCGCCGGCCGAACGCGCCCGCGCGGACCGGCTGCATCGCCGGCGTCGGCGTCATCGGCATCCCGAAGGCCGAGCGAGCGACCGAGATGGTCGAGTCTGGGGCGGGGCGGAAGGTGCTGGCGGGGTTCCTGGCTGCGGCGGCCGCAGTCGCGACGCTCCTGATGTGGCAGGCCGCGCGGCGGCACTCGAGCCGCGTGGGCTGGCGGATCGCCTTCGCCGTGGCGCTGGTGGCCGCGGCCGGGCTGGCCGTCGTGGCCGTCGTCGCCCCCGTGCGAGAGACGGAGACCGAGCGGTCGCAGGTAGTGGATTTTCCGCTCATCGACTACGGCGGGGACCTGGTGGTCTCGACGATCCCCGTGCGGGAGTCGGGGGCCGTGGAGACCGAGGCGGGCGGCGTTCCGAAGGTCGTCTCGAAGGCGCTGACGCTGGTCGATAGTTTTAAGAGCGGCTACTGGGAGGCCGACTCCACGCACGTCTATGTCGATTTTGCGACCGCCCAGCAGATGGCGGGCATGGAAGGCCAGCCCGCCGGACCCGACGGCCCAGCCGTCCCCGCCCGGGCCAGCCAGATACAGGTCAAGATCAGGGATCCGGCGCAGGGCGAACTCCTCGTGGCCAGAATCCGCCGGGCCTGGGACGATTTTCTGGAAGAGCGCCCCGAGATCGGCATCAGGCAACTCACGTTCAACACTTGGGAGACGCAGCAGAAGATGATCCTGACGGTCGTCGAGATCGAGCGGAACGTGACGGCCCTGATGCTCGGCGCGATGTTTCTGGGCTTCGGCGTCCTCATCGGCCTCATCTCGTACGTCATGGCCTACATCAAGAGCCGCGATGTGGGCATCCTGAAGGCCCTGGGGGCGCGGGATGCCGGCGTGGGCAGCCTGTTCCTGGGATACGGTTTCATCATCGGCGTCATCGGCGTGGCGGTCGGCATGACCGGGGCGCTCCTGATGATTCATTATCTCGACCCGATCGAAATCTGGGTGAACCAGACGCTGGGTATCGACGTGTTCCCGCGCGAGATGTACTACTTCGAGCGGATACCGCGGCACGTGTCGGTGCCGTGGTGCATCGCCGTGGGCGGGGCGGTGCTGGCCCTCTCGACCCTGGCGAGCATGGCGGGCGGATTGCTGGCGGCCCTCAAGCAGCCCGTGGAGACGCTCCGCTATGAGTGACCCGATCCTCCAAACCCGCGGCCTCGTGAAGGATTACTGGATGGGGCCGACGCGCCTGCGCGTCCTCCACGGCGTTGACATGGATGTCGGCAAGGGCGAGTTCCTCTGCGTCCTGGGGCCGTCGGGGAGCGGCAAGAGCACCCTCCTGCACCTTGCGGGCCTGCTGGACCGGCCGACCGAGGGGCAGGTCGTCTTCGAGGGCGCGGACGCCTTCGCCAAGCCGAAGCGGTGGCGGGACCTTGCCCGGAACGAGGCCATCGGTTTCGTCTTCCAGTTCTACTACCTGATGCCGGATCTTACGGTGCTTGAGAACACGCTGCTTCCGGCGATGGTCCGGACGCCGCTTGCGCGGTGGCCGTTCGCCCGCGGGCGTCACCGCCGGCGCGCCCTTGAGGTGCTGGGCGATGTGGGCCTCTCGGAGCGTGTCCGGCACCTGCCGACGGAACTATCGGGCGGCGAGCGACAGCGGGCGGCCCTCGCGCGGGCGCTGGTGCACGAGCCGCGCATCCTCTTCGCCGACGAGCCGACCGGCAACCTCGACTCCGTCACCGGCGGCGAGATCATGAAACTCCTTGCCCGCCTCAACCGCGACCGCGGCCTCACGGTCGTCATGGTCACACACGATGAGCACGTTGCCCGCCGGGCCGACCGCGTCCTGCGCCTCGCGGACGGTAAACTCTTGCGGGGCGCCTGAAACGCCGATATATTCCCCTGAATAAGCGCCCTGCGCGCCAGTGCGATGTGCGCGCGGCGCCGAAAGAAGGAAGACTGTCATGGCCCCGAAAGTCTGGCTCAACGGCGAACTTGTGGACCGCGACAAGGCCACCGTCTCGGTCTTCGACCACGGCCTCCTCTACGGCGACGGCGTCTTCGAGGGGATCCGCTCGTACGGCGGCAAGGTGTTACGCCTCCAGAAGCACGTCCGGCGCCTCTTTGATTCTGCCAACGGAATCCGGCTCCAGATACCGCTCTCGCGCAAGGAGGTGGCGAAGGCCGTCGAAGGCACCCTGAAGGCCAACGGCCTGAAGGACGCCTACATCCGGCTGGTCGTCACGCGCGGCGAGGGGACCCTGGGCCTCGACCCGAACCGGTGCCCGAAGCCGAACATGTTCATCATCACCGATAAGATCGCCCTCTACCCGCAGGAACTGTACGAGAACGGCCTGGACATCATCACGGCCGCCACGATGCGGAACCATCCGAATGCCGTGAACCCGCGGCTGAAGAGTCTTAATTATCTCAATAACATCCTGGCCAAGATCGAGGCGATCGACGCGGGCACCCTCGAGGCCGTCATGCTCAACCACCTGGGCTACGTGGCCGAGTGCACGGGCGACAACATCTTCATCGTCCGCGAGGGCGTCGTCTTCACGCCGCCCATCGCCGCAGGCATCCTTGAGGGGATCACACGCGACGAGATCATCGACATCGCCGGCAAGGCGAAAATCCGGGTCCGCGAGGAGAACCTCACGCGGCAGGACCTCTACGTCGCCGACGAGTGCTTCCTCACGGGGACGGCCGCCGAGGTCGTTCCGGTCGTCCGGATCGACAGGCGTGCCATCGGCCAGGGGCATCCGGGCCCCATCACGAAGCGCCTGGCGAAGGAATTCCACCGCCGGACGCGGGAATAGGGGCTCCGGGGCCTAACCCCTTGTGGCATAAGAGGTTAGGGCGGATGCCGCTCGGCGCCGGCCCCCCAGAATCTTCGCGCCATCATTTGACAAACCAAAACTATAGGCTATAATCACTTTGGTCCGCATGGGAGCGGGCCTGTGGCTGTGACATCCTGGTGATTTCCGGGGGAGGTCGGCCGATATGGCCGGTCTCCTTCTTTTTTTGGGAAGGGGACGCCCCTGGAGGTAGAGGACAAGGCGGATGAGCGCGGTTCGGATTATGATTGTGGGTCTGGCCGTGGTGGCCCTGGTGGTGATTGCCGGCGGCGCGCTAAAGGCAGGGGTCATGCTCGACTCGGAGCAGACCATTGACGGCGGACTGCCGCCTGCGGCGCCGGTCGTGGTGCCGGAGCCGGCGACGCTTGCGTTCATCGGCCTCGGGAGCGTCGCTGTCATGGCGATGCGGCGTCGCAGGAAGGCGTAGGACAATCGCGTTTGAGAAACGCCCCGTCGCGGAGTGAGGCCGCGCCGGGGCGTTTTCATTGCGCCTCAGAATCGCTTGAAGAGGAAGAGGACCGCGCGGCTGTCGGGGGCGTCGAAGGCGAAGGTCTCCGAGGCGTCCTCGGCCAGCGTCTTTTCGTCCATCGCGATGGCGTCAAACCGCATCACGCGCCACGTGCCCGGCGGCAGGTTGACCTTGATGCCTTTTGCAGCAGCGCACGTTCCCAGGACGCACTCGTTGCCCGGCCACTCCATCGCACGGAATCGCGTGTCGGCCCCGGCGAAGATGCTCTCCGAAAGGGCTACGGGCTTCATCTTCCAGAACGTGACGTTGCGGTCGATCTTCTGCCGCAGCCAGGCCAGGTGCGGGGCGGCCGTGTGCACAGCCGGATCGAAGGCCCCCCAGTGGTACTGCCCCATTTTGCTGGCGGGCTTGGAGCCGGTGGTTCCGTACCCGCCGCCGAGGAACGCCCCCAGGTGGCCCTCGATTGTCTCATCGCGAGAGAAGTTGTCGCCGGCCCCCTCGTATCCCAATTCATCGTTGATGACCGGCATCGAGGACCCGCCGAGGGCGTAACTCCGGATGATGGCGTCGGCCGACTCGCCCAGCGTGCGGATTTTGTGCTGGATGATCACGTGGTCGTTCCACGGCGGCGTCGTGTTCAGGGCCGCCGTCCACGGGCCCGTGTTGCCGTGGACGCTCACGGGCGTCGGATACGGCAGGAATGACCGGAGTATCCGGCCGATCCTCCGGATCTCCTCGGCCTTGTACGAGGGCGACTTGATGTTCCACTCGTTCGCCAGACACATCCAGACATTCGGATAACTGCCGTACCGTGCGGCAACGTAGCGGAGGAAGGGCGCGGGGTCGCCGCCGTTCTGTCCGGCCCTGAGGACGGAGCGGGCCTGCGGCGTGTCGGGGCCGTTCAGGATGAGGTCGGCGATGACGTCGCACTCGAAGGCCGTCCGCACGGCCAGGTCCACGCGGCGCGAAAACCACGCAGGGTTCGGACGGTGGCAGTAATCCCCGTCGCCCGTCAGGTTCCCCGTGTTGTCGAAGAACGGCTTCTCGGTGGGGTGTGCATAGCGGTCGGTGTTGATGGCGAACCGCAACTTATTGAAGAACTTCGCCCCGGCGATGATGTCGGCGGCGATGCTCCCCGCCCGCGCACCCGGTGCCGCCTGCTCAGAGAGGAAACTGTAGTGCGTGTTCCCGAAGATATACGCGTGCGACCCGTTCGACCGCTGATACCACCGCCCGCCGGGGCTGGCGGCATCAACTGTCCAGAATCCCTTTAGGCCCGACGGGACGACCGTGACGAACTTCCCCTGGTGCTGCCCGGCCAGCGAGCGGTCATTCGAGCGGACTTCCTCCATGAACCAGCGGCCCGCGGCCGTCGGGCAGAACCGCACCTTGAAGACATTGCCCGACGCGCCGCCCTTGCCGTCGCCGTCCCAGAACCCGTGGATGGCGTAGGCGGGCGAGCCGCTCTCGTGGCGGAACCGCACCGCGAGTTCAACGTCCCTGGCCGGGATGTCCATCGGGCCGCAGGTCGGACCCGCGAATGCGATCTCGGTGACGGCGTACACCGTGCCGCCGGCGATCTCGGCGGCCGTGGCGGAGCGCGGCAGGACGGTTGCCGGCGACGGTTCCGCCGCCTGCCCGGCCGATACCAGAAGGGCCTGGACCAGCAGGAATGTGCTCACAAGCCTTGCGGCATCCGCTAACATCACACGCTCCTACTTCAGCGTGGTCAGGTACAGGGAGATATTTGTGGCGACGGCCAGTGCGTCGGGGGCCTTGTAACCGCGGCAGCGGAACGCCTCGCAGCCGGTCAGGCAGTACATGGCGTCGAGCGGCGAATAGACGCCCACCATGCGCTCGCCGTCGAACAGGCCATGCAGGTCCGCGTACGGCCGCCCGATGCGCTGGACCCTGATAGAGGGCTTGAACTCCACGCCGGCCGTCAGGTTGTGACCTTGTGCGGGCGCCATGCGGCCGGACATGAGGGGGTGGTCGGGGGGAAGCATTCGGAGTTCCCACTTCATGTCGGCGGCCAGTTGCCGGAGCGACTTGTCGAAGGTGAGGGAGCCGAGGGAGGCCTCGAACCAGAGGATGCCGCCGCCCGCCGTGTACGCCCTCAGCAATTCCTGCTCCTCCGGCTTGAAGGAGAATGCCTCCGTTCCCGTGACGTAGGCCGCGTGGCAGCCCGGCAGGTCGGCCGGCCCCGCGCCGGCCTCATTGGCCTCCAGCGACAGGCCGGCCCTTGATTTCAGGTGTGCGGCCAGTTGCCGGAACGCTCCGTAGTTGGCGCCGACGTTCCAGTCGCCCCCGTGGCGTATGCGGGCCACGCGCAGGGCCGTGCGCGGCCCGGCCTTGACGGGCTCGCCGTGCCGAGCCGACTTTTCGAAGTCCGAGGCGGCCAGTTTGCCGCGCAGCGGGGCGCTGTCGGTCGCATACGTATAGAGATTCATCCCCCACTGGAACAGGTACTCTTTGGCCGTAAGCGCCCTCGTTTGCCAGGCGCACGAGACGTCGTCGGGGCAGTAGAAGACGGCCGTGCGGATGCCGTCGTCGATGCCGAGCACCTCGGGCCGCTGCTTCATCTCGTGGACCGACTTCCAGACCGGGTGTTCCTGCGGCAGCCGGCCGATCTTCCATTCGGGCCAGACGTCCTTGGCGAAGGCCGTGAACCACGACCGCACCGCCGGGTTGCCGCACGACGCCTCGAACAGCACCGTGCCGCCGGTGTCGGTGAACGCGCGGAGTTTTTTCTTTTCGGCGTCGTCCCACTTGGGGGCAGACTCGGCGGTGATGTAAAGCACGGGCGCATCGTGGAGTTCTTCCAGCGGCGCCCGCAGTTCCACGATCTGCCAGTGGAACGGCTGTTCCTTGCTGCGCTCGAAGTAGTGGGTGAGGTTGGCGGCATCCCGGCGGTGGGCGTTCCACGTGCCGTCGAACTTCAGTTTGTTGAACAGCACCGGCGCGCGGCCCTTGAAGAGAAACAGCAGGGCGAAGCATGTGTTGACGTCGCCACCCCAACTGCCGTTCGGGCTCTGGCTCGACAGCAGGAGGCGCGCCCCTTCCTGGTACCAGTCGTGGTCGCCGAATCGCTTGTAGCCTGCGGCTATGCCGACGCGCTCGACACAGTAGAGCCAGTAGAGGCTTCGGCCCCCTTTGCCGGGGTTCTGGTCGGCGCGGAAGTTTTTGCCAAGCCAGGTCAGGGCGGAGTCGATGCGGCGTTCGGCCTCGGACTGGACGGCCTGGCTCTGGCCGTTCTTGCACGGGCATCCGCTGCTCGGTTCCAGGACGTCGGTGATGATAAAGACGCTGGCCAGCCCCGCTGCGGTCATCGAGCCGGTCGATGTTCCATGCGCCCCGCCGTCGCCTGTTGTGTAAGACCAGCCGCCGTCCTGGTGCTGGCCCTTGTAGTAGAGGTCGCGGGCCCTGGTGAGGCAGTCTGTGGGGAACTCGACCCCCACCAGGCTGGCCTCTCGCATGGCCAGGATCGGCCATTGGGTGACCGAGAAGTCGAAGTCCCGGGCATTGAGGGTGTATCTCCAGCCGCCGTTCCTGGCCTGGCCAGTCTGAAGCAGCAGGAGGTCTTCGCTCATTTTGGCGCGGACCAGAGCGCGCTTGTCGCCTAGGAGTTTGTTATGGATATATGACAGCCCCATGATGCGGATCGGCACGCCGTAGCCCTGCCGGTCGCCGAAGTCGCGCCTGGGGTCGGCGTTGATGAGGTAGTCCAGGCCCCTGGTCATGGCCTGGTGGTTGGGGTGTTCGCCAAGGTACGCCAGGGTCATGAAGATGAGGGCCGATATGCCGGCGTGGCCGGGCCACGAGCCATCGGCTTTCTGGAGACCGATGAGGTGCTTGCGGCCGAGGTCGATGGCGCGGCAGACCTCCTCGTCGGTGACCCTGGCGATTGTGCGCTTGGGGGCATCTGTCAGGGCGACGTCGTCGGCCTTGTCGTCGGCGGGCTTCTTGGGCGCGCCGCCGGCCTGCTTCGCCGCGGCGGCAGCACCCGGGGCCTTCTCTGCGGCGGATGCGGGCAGGGCCGGGCCGCCGACCGCCATCGCAACAGCCGCCGCAGTCGCCAGCAGGCACAATCGCCGTGCGTCCATAGGGCGCCCTCCTATGCACGCCTATCTTAGAACCCGGTGCAAAACGAAGCAAGGGCAGACCGTAAGCAACGCCGCCAGGGACAAACACCACCCGTCGGCGTATCGCAGCCCGCACGGGTCGTGCCATCACGATGCAAATGATTCGGCCGGCAGCAAGCACACCCGCGGGTCAGAGCGCCTACTTCGTCACCGGCCCAAGCGTGGTCAGGTAGAAGACGATGTTCGTCGCCACGGCGCCCGCATCAACCGTCTTGTAGCCGCGGCAGGCGTACGCCTCGTACGGGCTGAGGCTGAACATGACATCCAGCGGCGAGTACAGGCCGGCCATGCGGTCGCCCGCGTAGATGCCCACCAGGTCGGCCCGCGGTTTGTCGGCCCGGATGATCCTGAGCGCCCGCCGGAATTCCACGCCCTTCGCGAGGCCGTACCCCTGCGCCCCATTCATCGTGCCGGTCATGAGGGGATGGTCGTCGGGGATGGGCTTGAGGTCCCAGCCCATCTGTGCGGCAAGGATTTTCATGGCCTCGTCGAACTCGGTGGCGCCTCCCGCCGCCTCGGCCCAGAGGAACCCGCCGCCGGTCACCCACTTGCCGAGGGCCTCGCGTTCGGCGTCGCCGAGGGTGAACTCGCGGGCGCCCGTCAGGTACGCCACGTCGAAGTTCGCGAGGTTCTGCGGCGGGACGCCCACATCCGTCACCGGCGGCGCGGCGGTCTCCTTTACCTGGAGCACGACGCCGAACTTGTTGCGCAGGTAGTCGCCGAGTTTCGCCAGCGCGCCGTAGTTGGCCCCGACTTCCCAGTTGCCGTTGTGCCTTAGGCGCGCGATGCGAAGTATCTTCCGCGGACCGGGGCGCGGTTCCTCGGTGTACCGGTCGCCCTTTTTGATTTCCGGGCCGGCGAGTTTCGCCCTCAGCGGCGCGTGGTCCGAGGCGTACGTAAACAGGTTGACGCCCCACTGGAAGAGGTACTCCTTTGCGGCGAAGGCCCGCATGTGCCACGGGCACGATACATCGTCCATCGAGTATATGAGGAACGTGCGGAGGCCGTCGCTTATGCCCATCAGTTCCGGCCGCTGCTGGAGCCGATACGGGTCCGTAAAGACCGCGTGGTCGGGGCCCAGCGGCGTAAGCGGCCACTCCGGCCAGACCTCCCTGGCGAAGGCCGCAACCCACGTTCGCACCGTCGGGTTGCCGCAGGAGGCCTCCAGGAGAATCGTGCCGCCGGTGTCGGTGAACGCGCGGAGTTTGGCCTTTTCGGCGGGTCCCCACTTGGGGATGGTCTCGGTCGAGATGAAAAGGATCGGCGCATCGTGGAGTTCCTCCAGCGGGGCCGCAAGGTCCACGATCTGCCACTGGAACGGCTGCTCCTTGGCCCACTCGATGAAGCGCGTGAGGTTCGCCATGTCCCGGCGGTGTGCGTTCCACATGCCGTCGAACTTCAGTTTGTTGAACAGGACCGGCGCGCGGCCCTTATAGAGGAAGAGGAGTGCGAAGCAGGTGTCGGGCAGTCGTCCGCCGCCCCAGTTGTCGATGGGCGTCCGGAGTTTCGGGTCGATCTGTTCCCAACTTCCTTCGGGCCGCTGTCGGGGGACGAGGAACTCGACGCCTTCCTTGTACCAGTTCCGCTGGCCGAAGTGCTTGTAGCCTGCGGCCATGCCCACCCGCTCCACGCAGTAGAGCCAGTAGAAGACCTCGTCGAAGTTGGTCTGCCAGTCCCATTGCGGGTTCTTGGCGGAGTTATAATTCTGGACGAGCCACTGGAGTGCGGCGTCCATGCGGCGCTCGATCTCGAGATTGACGAACTGGCTCTGGCCGTTCTTGCACGGGCACCCGCTGGCCGGCTCGATGAGGTCTCCGATGATGTAAAGGGACGCCAGTCCGGCGGCCGTCATCGACCCGTATGACCTGCGGCCGAGCTGGTAACTCCAGCCGCCGTCGGTGTTCTGGCCGCGGAAGTAGAACCGGCGTGCGGCCTGGACGGACTCGGTCGGGAACTCGACGCCGACGCGGCCGGCCTCGAGCATCGCCAGCAGGGGCCACTGGCTGACCGAGAAATCGAAGTCGCCCTTGTTGAGGAGGTACCGCCATCCGCCCTGGGGGTTCTGGCCGTCCCTGAGGCGGGTGAGGTCCTCTCGCATCTTCTGCCGGACGGCCGCCTGCCGGTCGGCCGCAAGTCTGTTATGGACGTATGCCAGGGCCATGATACGTATCGGGACGGCGTAGCCCTGCTTGGCGGCGAAGTCGCGGTCGGCGTCGAAATTCACCAGGCGGTTCAGGCCCTGGACCATCGCGTCGCGGTTGGGGTGTTCGCCCATGTAGCCAAGAGTCATGAGGGCGATGGCGGTGTAGCAATTGCGCCATTTCGGGTCGGTGGTGAACGCGCCGTCCTTGGCCTGCTGCGAGAGGAGCCATTCCCGCCCGCGCTCGATGGCGTGCTGGACATCCTCATCGGTCATCTCGGCCAGGGCCGGCCGGCCGGTCGCCGCGGCCGCTAGAACGGCCATCGCCACGAACACAATTCGCGTCTGCATCGGCGGCACTCCGGTAAGAAAAGGGTCCAGGACCCCTGAAGTCGTCAAGGGTCCTGGACCCTTTTCTTTTCATCGCGGGACGGCGGGGTCGTCAGGTACAGCACCAGGTTCGTGGCGACGGCGGCGGCATCCTGTGCCTTATACCCGCGGCAGCCGTAGGCCTGGTGACCGGTCATGCTGAAAAGGATGTCGAAGGGTGAATAGATGCCGATCATCCGGTCGCCCGCGAAGACGCCGACCAACTCGGCCTGCGGCTTGCCGGCCCGCACCAGCCTCAGGGCGCGGCGGAACTCAACACCAGTCGCCAGGTCGTACCCCTGCGCGCCGGCCATCTGGCCCGTTATCAGCGGATGCGTGGCCGGCAGGTCCTTCAAGTCCCAGCCCATCTGGGCGGCCAAGGTCTTGAAGGACTCGTCGAACTCGGCCGAGCCTGCGGCCGCCTCCGCCAGCAGGAACCCGCCCGCGGCCGTCCACTTGCCGAGCGCATCGCGCTCCGGGTCGGTCATCGCGAACGACTGTGTCCCCGTGATGTACGCCGCGTCGAAGCCCGCCAGGGCCTGCGCGGGCGTGCCGCCGTCGGTCACGGGCGGGGCGCGGGATTCTTTGACCTCGATCGTAACGTCCGAATCGGACTTGAGGCGCTCGGCCAGGGTCGCCCACGCGCCGTAGTTTGCGCCGACCTCCCAGTTGCCGGCGTGCCGCAGGCGGGCGATGCGCACTTTTTTCCGCGGCCCGGCCGCCCGTACGGGCTGGAAGATGCTGGTCCTGGACGGCTCGGCGCCGGCGAGTTTTGCGCGGAGCGCGGCGTGGTCCGTCGCATACGTGAAGAGGTTGATCCCCCACTGGAAGAGGTACTCCTTGGCCGCAAAGGCCCGCATGTGCCAGGGGCACGAGATGTCGTCCATCGAGTAGATGAGGAAGGTGCGGAGGCCGTCGGAGATGCCCATGAGTTCCGGCCGCTTCGGCAGCGGATACGGGTCCGTGAAGACCCCGTGTTCGGGGCCCAGCGGCGCCAGGCGCCACTCCGGCCAGACCTGCTTGGCGAAATTCGTGACCCAGGAGCGCACGGCCGGGTTGCCGCACGATGCCTCCAGGAGGATGGTGCCGCCGGTGTCGGTGAACGCGCGAAGTTTGGCGAGGTCCTGCGGTCCCCATCGCGGGATGCTCTCGGCGGAGATGTAGAGGATCGGGGCGTCGTGGAGTTCCTCGAGCGGCGCTGCCAGGTCAACGATCTGCCAGTGGAACCGCTGCTCCTTCACTCTTTCGATGTAGGCCGTGAGGCTGGCCAGGTCTCGCCTGTGCGGGTTCCAGATTCCATCGAAGCGGAGTTTGTTGAAGAGGACCGGCGCGCGGCCTTTATATAGGAAGAGCATGGCGAAGCAGGTATCGGCGAGTTCGCCCCAGTGTCCGCCGGGTGCCTGCGCGCCGACGAGATGCTCTGCCCCCTCGCGGTACCAGTTGTGCCGGCCGAAGTACTTGTAGCCGGCGCCGATGCCGACACGCTCGACGCAGTACAGCCAGTAGTTGGTGCTGCCGAGGATGGCCCGGCCCGGATTGCGGTCGGCGGTGAAGTTCTCGCTGAGCCACCCGAGGGCCGCATCCATGTGGCGCTCGATCTCGGAGTTCGACGGCTGACTGCGCCCGCCGACGCACGGGCACCCGCTGGCCGGCTCCACGAGGTCATTTATGATGAAGAGCGAGGCCAGGCCCGCCGCCGTCATCGACCCGTACGACGCCATCGTGTTGCCCTGGTAGGCCCACCCGCCGTCCGGACGCTGGTTCTGGAAGTACAGCCCGCGGGCCTTCACGAGGGGCGACGGTGGGAACTCGATGCCCATGCGGCCGGCCTCGTACATCGCCAGGATCGGCCACTGGGTGACCGAGAAGTCGTAGTCCGAGTGGTCGAGTTGGTATCGCCAGCCCCCAAGGGGGTTCTGGCCCTTGATGAGGAGTTCGATATCGGAACGGACCTTCAGGCGGACGGCGGCCTGCTTGTCGGGGGCCAGTTTGCCGCACATGTAGCACAGGGCCATGATGCGGATGGGTACGGCGTAGCCGGGGCGCCCGCCGGCGGCGGCGGGCCGTTGCGAGGAGTTCATCAGGTATTCCAGGCCCCTGGCCATGACCTCGCGGTTCGGGTGCTCGCCCATGTAGGCCAAAGTCATGAGGGCAAGGGTCGTGTAGTCCTCGCCGCCGCGGAAGGTCCCATCGGGGAGGCGCTGGCTGATGAGGCACTCGCGGGCGCGCTCCAGGGCCTGCGTCACATCATCGTCGGTCACCCGGCCTGGGGGCGGCCCGACCGGCGGCGGCGGGGGAGGGCCAAGTTGCATGGCGATTGCCAAGGTAAGGACTGCGGCAGTGGTCTGCATAGGCATCACGGTTGGCGCGGGGACAACATACCCGGGTTCTCATGGCCGGGGCATGCTGATGCCCCAGTCATGTTTGTGTCGCCCCCCGCATGCTACCCGATTGTCCGCGGCCTACTTCTGAGTCGAGAAATAGACCGCCACGTTCGTGGCGACGGCGGCGGCGTCCTCGGTCTTGTAGCCCTTGTTCTTATAGGCGTCGTAGCCTGTCATCGAGTAGAGGACGTCCAGCGGCGAATAGACGCCGATCATCTTCTCGCCTTGGTATATGCCGAAGAAGTCGGCATACGGGCGGTTCAGCCTCATGATCCGCATCGAGTTGCGGAACTCCACGCCCTTCGTCAGGTCGAAACCGAGGCCGGGATCCATGCGGCCGGTCATCAGGAGGTGGGTGGGCGGGAGGAGTTTCAGTTCCCAGCCCATTTCGCCCGCAAGTTTCCGGAAGGCCGTGTCGAACGCGGCGGCACCCGTGACGTCCTCGGCCCAGATTTGTCCGCCTCTGGCGGTGAAGGCATTGAGGGCCTCGCGCTCCTCCGGTTTCAGCGTGATGTTCGTCGAGCCGGCCAGGTAGGCGACATCAGCGTTCTCCAGGGCCGCGCAGGGCGTGCCGCCGCTCGTGACGGGTGTGCCTGCGGCCTCCTTGACGGCCTCGATGGTAATGCCCTTGGCTTGGAGTTGTTCGGCCAGGCGCTTGAAGACGCCGTAGTTGGCGCCGACTTCCCAGTTGCCCCCGTGCTGGACTCTCGCGATTCGCAACGTGGTTTTCGGGCCGGGCTTGATGGGCTGGCTGTAGCGGCTGGACTTGGGCGGGATGCGGTCCTCCAGCCTCGTCCTGAGCGCCCCGTTATCCGTTGCATAGCGGAAGAGATTTATGCCCCACCTGAAGAGATATTCCCTGGCGGCAAGCGAGCGCTGTTGCCACGTGCAGGAGATATCGTCCATGGCGTAGAAGAGGAAGGTGCGTGCCCCGTCATCTATGCCGAGGATCTCCGGCCGCTGCTTCAGCGGGAAGGGGTCCACAAACACGCCGTGGTCCGGGCCGAGGGGCTTCAGCGCCCATTCCGGCCAGATCTCCCTGGCGAAGTCCGCGAACCACTTGCGGACGGTCGGGCTGCCGCACGACGCCTCAAACAGGATCGTGCCGCCGGTGTCGGTGAACGCACGGAGTTTCTTCTTGTCGGCGTCGGAGAAATTCGGTATCGACTCGGCGCAGATGTAGAGGACCGGCGCGTCGTGGAGTTCCTCCAGCGGGGCCCTCAGTTCCGTGATCTGCCAGTGGAACTGTTCCTCAAGGGTGCGTTCGATCCAGGCCGTCAGGTTGGCGATGTCGCGGCGGTGGGCGTTCCAGACGCCGTCGAACTTCAGTTTGTTGTAGAGAATGGGCGCGCGGCCCTTGTAGAGGAACAGGAGGGCGAAGCAGGTGTCGGAGACGCTGCCGGCGCGACCGTCCTTCGCTTCCTTGAGGACTGCCTCGGCCCCTTCGCGGTACCAGTCGTGGTTCCCGAAGTACTTGTAGCCGGACGCGATGCCCACGCGTTCGACGCAGTAGAGCCAGTAGAGGGTCCGGCCGTTGCCGGGCGTGTCCTTGCTCTGCGGGTTGGCGGCCGAGAAGTTCTTGGAGAGCCACTCAAGGCCCCTGTCGATGCGTTTCTCGCTTTCGGCGTCGCGGGGGCCGGATGCGCCGTTGCGGCAGGGGCATCCGCTCGCGGTGTCCAGAAGGTCGTTGATGATGAAGAGTGAAGCCACGCCGGCGGCGGTCATGGACCCGTATGACTTGCCGTCCTGGTAATGCCATCCGCCGTCGGCCGGGTTCTGCTTCTTGTAGTAGAGGTCGCGGGCCTTCTTGAGGCAGTCGGTGGGGAACTCGATGCCCACGAGGTTGGCCTCGCGCATGGCCAGTATGGGCCACTGGCTGACGGAGAAGTCGTAGTCCTGGTTGGCCTTCAGCAGGTACCGCCATCCGCCGTTGGTGGCCTGGCCCATCTGGAGCCGCATGACGTCCTCGGTCATCTTCTGCCGGACGGCGGTCCGCTTGTCGCCGAGGAGTTTGTTATGGACATAAGAAAGACCCATGACGCGTATCGGAACGCCGTAGCCCTGCCTGGTCTCGAAGTCGCGGTCGGCGTCCAGGTTCAGGATGAAGTCCATGCCCTTGGCCATGTGGTCGCGGTTGGGGTGCTCGCGCATGTAGGCCAGGGTCATGAAGACGAGGCACGACTGGCCGCCGCCGCCCTCGTGGGCGCCGCCGCCTGTGCCGCCGAACGAGCCGTTGGGCTTGGCCAGGCCGACCAGGTACTGGCGGCCCTTTTCGATCGCCGCGCGGACCTCTGCGTCGGTGACCGCCGAGGCGGTCGCCGCGAAGACGCCGCCCGTCACGACGACCGCCGCCAGGCCTGCCGCAAGGTATCGCATACTTCGCACACGCATTGCTGCCTCCTTCGGACGCGCGTCCCTGCGGGACGCGGCTAAAAGACAACAAGCACCCCCGTCGCACGGGCTGCTATCAAACTTTACTCTCCGGCGGCACGGTCCGTCAAGAAGATGACCAGGTTCGCCGCCACCGCCATCGCGTCGTCGCGTGCATAACCGTGGCAATTGTAGGCGTCATAGCCGGTGGCCGAGAAAACGATGTCGAGCGGGCTGTACACCCCCACCAGTTTCCCATCCTGCTGGATGCCGTACAGGTCGGCAAGCGGACGGGCCAGGCGCGGCACCTTCAGGGCGCGGCTGAACTGGACGCCCGCCGTCAGGTTGTACCCGAGGCCCTTCGTGAACTGGCCGGTCATGAGCGGCTGGTCCTTCGGGATGAGCACGAGTTGCCAGCCGCAATCGGCGGCCAGTTTCCGGAACGATGTGTCGAAGGCGGCGGACCCGCCTGCGGCCTCGGCCCACAGGAGCCCGCCCTTGCCGAGGTACTGCTTCAGGGCCGCGCGGTCCGCATCCGAGAGCGCGAGCGCGCCCGAGCCGGTCAGGTAGGCCGCCTCGCGGTCCCCCAGGTCGGCGGCCGGCGTGCCGCCGTCTTCGACCTTCAGGCCGATGTTGGCCCGCTTCTGCAATTCGCCGGCGATCCGCTCGAAGCCATTGTAGTTGCGGTTGGTCATCCAGCCGGCGCCTTCGTACCGGAGTCTTGCGATGCGGACAGCGGCCTTGTCGCCGGCGCGGATGGGGGAGTTGTAGCGGTTCGACGCGGGCTGCTCGCGGCTGGCAAGTTTCGCCCTGAGCGGCCCCTTGTCGGTTGCATAGGTAAACAGGTTGATGCCCCACTTGAAGAGGTAGTCGCGGGAGGCGACCGCCCGCGTCTGCCAGTGGCAGGAGACATCGTCCATCGCGTAGAAGAGGAACGTCCGCATCCCGTCGTCCAGGCCCAGGATCTCCGGACGCTGCTTAATCGGGTTCGGGTCCATGAACACGCCGTGGTCCGGCCCGAGCGGCTTAAGCGCCCACTCCGGCCACACCTTCTTGGCGAAGGTCTGGAACCACGCCCGCACCTTCGGGTTGCCGCACGAGGCCTCAAAGAGGATGGTGCCGCCGGTGTCGGTGAACTGCCGCAACTTGGCGGCGTCGGCGTCGGAGAACTCGGGCGGCGTCTCGGCCGTGATGTAGAGGACGGGGGCGTCGTGGAGTTCCTCGGCCGGGGCGCGCAGACTCACGATCTGCCACGTGAACATCTGCTCCTTGCTCTTCTCGATATATGTGGTAAGGTTGGCGATGTCGCGACGGTGGTTGTTCCAATCGCCCTTGAACTCCAGTTTGTTGAAGAGGATCGGTGCGCGGCCCTTGTAGAGGAAAAGCAGGGCAAAGCACGTCTCGGGGATGTCGCCCCAGGAGCCGTTCTCCTGCTGGTTCCGGACGAGCCACTCGGCCCCCTCGCGGTACCAGTTGTGGTCTCCGAAGTACTTGTAGCCGGCGGCGATGCCGACACGCTCGACGGCGTACAGCCAGTAATAGCGATGCCAGTCTGGCCCGTGCGGGGCCTTGGGGTTGGCATCCGCCCTGAATTCCCGCGACAGCCACCCGAGCGAGAGATCGACCCGGCGTTCCAGGTCGCTGCGTGCCTTCGCCGAGACGCCCCCGCGGCACGGGCACCCGCTGTTCAAGTCCAGGTTGTCGGCGGTGATGAAGATCGAGGCCAGCCCGGCCGCCGTCATCGACCCGTATCCGGGAATGCTGTCGCCGATATCCTTGTTGCCATTCATGCCGTAATTCCAGGAGCCGTCCTGCTGCTGGACTTTGAAGTAAAGGGTCTGGCTGCGCTGCCAGACGTAGGCGGGGATTTCGATGCCGGCCAGGGCCGCCTCTCGCAGGGCCAGGATCGCCAGTTGCGTGTTCGAGAGGTCGTAGCGCTTGTCCGAGCCGTTCAGCGTCTTATAGTTCCAGCCGCCGTGGCTCCCCTGGGCGTTGATGAGCCAGGCGACGTCGGTCTTCAGGCCCTCGCGTATCATGTCCCGCTTCTTGCCGGACGTTTGGGCGTGGAGTTTCGCGAGGGCCATCGCCCTCATGCTGATCGCGTATGTGTAGTCGAGGGGGCGGACGAGCACGGCATCCAGCCCACGCTGGATGTAATCGCGGTTCAGGGTCTCCCCCACGTACACGAGCGTGAAGAGGGCCGTCTGGCTGTTGCCGTACTCGCCGGTGGCATCATAGTACTTCTGCTCGGGCCACAGGCCGTTGGGTTGCTGAAGGCCGATCAGGTACTTCTGGGCCCGCTCAATGGCCTTGACGACCTCTTCGTCGGTCACGGCGGCGGCGGTTCTCGGCGCCGCGCAGGCGGCCAGGACGCAGACGGCCGCGAGCAGCAGAGAGGTTCTGTGCATGATGACACCGGTCCCTTCAGGATACGGCCCTTCGGCCCCTGTCATCGAACAACCTGCCTATGTTTTATACGCTTCGTGGGCGCCTGTGTCATCAAAAAGTCGGCCCTCACGTGGTTTGACGGCCCGCCCTCTCAAGTGCGGAGTGCGGAGTGCGAAGTGCGGAGTGAACGACCCGCAATTCGCAATGCCGTGCCTGTCACTCCGCACTCCGAACTTCTCTTGCAATCCGCACCTGGGGGTGTATAATCCCGCTCTTTCGATCTCCGTGCAGCGGCTATAAGGAAGCGAAGCCATGAAGAAGGACATTCACCCGAAATACGTGGAATGCAAGGTGACCTGCGGTTGCGGGAACTCCTTCGTGACGCGGTCAACCGTGCCGCAATTGGCGGTTGAAGTCTGCTCCAACTGCCACCCCTTCTTCACGGGCCAGCAGAAGTTCATCGACACGGCAGGCCGCGTCGAGAAGTTCCAGAGAAAGTACCAGTGGGACGCCAAGCAGGCGGTCACCCGCGCCGAAGAGGCCGCCAGAAAGGAAGCGGCCAGGCCGAAACGCAAGGCCCCCGTCGTTCTCGGCAGGATGCCCAAGCCGAGGGCTGTACCTAAGATGACCCCCGAAGAGGCCGCCAAGGCCGAAGCCGGCGGCAGGGGCGGTCCTGGCGGAAGACCCGGCGGCGGTCGCCCCGGTGGCGGCGGCAGGCCCGGCGGCGGTCCCGGTGGCGGCAGGCCCGGCGGTGGGCGGGGCGGACGCGGACGCGGCCCGAAAAAGGAGGCCCCCAGCACGGAACGGCTGCGCGTCGGTCCGCCCAAGGCCGAGCCTCCCGCGCCCGAGGCCCCCAAGCCCGAAGAGCCCAAACCCGAAACGCCCCAGGCCGAGGCCCCCAAGCCCGAGGCCCCCAAGCCCGAGGCCCCCGCGCCCGAGACCTCCAAGGGCGCTGAAGGCTGACGGCATCCCGCGCACCCCTCTAGCAGGCGCGAGACAGAAAAGGGAGACAGAAAAGGGTTCAGGCCCCCTGACGCCTTTCCCGCCAAGTCCGCAGGGCGGGTTCTGTCTCTACCGATGATGGCCGCCCCTCCGCGGACCGTAGTACCACGGCTCATTGTGGTAGGGGTAACCGTAGTAGTACGGGTATCCGTAGTAGTATGGATACCCGTAGTCGTAGTAGTAAACCTCCTCGATCTTGTTGAACTTCGTGGCGACTTCCTGCGACGTATCGCCATATTGATATGGCCACACCACGCGCAGCGATCCGAGCGACTCGAAGCGGATGCTCGGCGGCAGGTCGAAGACCAGTTCCACCACGTCGCTCGCCCCGCTGCCGACCGTCAGCGGGCCCGTCTGGGCCTTGCCGCGGTACCCCCGTGCGCCGCTGATCGCCCGGCCGTCATCGTCAATCACCTTCACGGCGGCCGGGTCCAGCGTGAACCCCGCCGGCCCGTAGTTGCGGATCTCGAACCGCACGTGCAGCGACTCGTATTCCACGCGGTCCTTGTTCTTCTCGACCGTGCCGCGCGCGCTTATGTCCACGCGTACCTGGTCGGTTCCCGGGGGCAGGCGGTATTGGCCCCGCGCCACCCATTCCGGGCCGGCCGACTGGGCCATCATGGCCGGCCGGAAATAGATGTATTCCGGACCGCACCCCGCCGCCAGTAGCGCCGCCGCAAGGCTGCCGATCCGCACGGCTGAACGCATCAGCATGCCGCGATATGTGGTCGTGGCCGGCTCCTTCCCTGGATACCCTTGATTATCCACCTAAAGGCCGCGGTCCGCAACAGGCCGCAGCCTCGCCGGCGTTCGGCATTGAAAACCCGCCCCTTTTCGCGTAAACTCATGCTGGTTGGGGCGGCATGACCAGGCTGCTGTTGCCTGGGCATGCTTGTGACATTACGCGTGCATGCTCAGGCCGGAGGCGGGTCGCCGCGGCGACCAGGCTGTGGGCATGCCACCCTGCACTTGGGGGCCGTTTCGTGCCGAACATCGCCATCCTGGGGTCCACGGGTTCCATCGGGCGCATGACGCTGGAAGTGGTGGCGTCGCTGGGGCCGCCGTATCGCGTGGTGGCGCTGGCGGCCGGGCGCCAGGTGGAGCGCCTTGCGGCGCAGGCGGCCGAGACGGGCGCGGCTGCCGTCGCCGTGTGTGATGGGCAGGCCGCCCAGGCCCTCCGCAAGGCGCTGCCGGCGGGCGTCGCCCCGGAAATCCTCACCGGCCCTGCGGGCCTTGAGGCCCTGGCGAGCCGGCCGGACGTGGATATTGTCGTTGCGGCCGTCGTCGGCGGGGCGGGGCTGCCGGCGGTCCTGGCCGCCGTGCGGGCAGGTAAGCGCCTCGCGCTCGCGAACAAGGAAAGCCTCGTCATGGCGGGCGACCTCGTGATGGCCGAGGCACGCACGAGCGGTGCACAGGTCATTCCCGTCGATAGCGAACACTCGGCGGTGTTCCAGGCGCTTGCCGCCGGCCGTCGCGGCGAGGTGCGGCGCGTGCTCCTGACGGCCAGCGGCGGGCCGTTTTACCGCCGCCCGGCCGAGGAACTCCAGGGCGTCACCCCCAAGCAGGCCCTCGACCATCCGACGTGGTCGATGGGTCCGAAAATCACGATCGACTCGGCTACGTTGATGAACAAGTCACTGGAGGTGATTGAGGCCCACCACCTCTTCGGCCTCGCGGCCCACGAGATTCAAGTCATCATCCACCGCGAATCCACCGTCCACTCGCTCGTTGAGTTTGTGGACGGCTCGTGCCTGGCCCAGTTGGGTCCGCCGGACATGCGGACGCCGATCCAGTACGCGCTGACGTACCCTGAGCGGCGCGAGGCGCCGTGGCCGCGGCTGGACCTGGCGGCGCTCGGGCGGCTCCACTTCGAGCAGCCCGACTTGGAGAAGTTCCCGGCGCTGGAATTGGGGTTCGAGGTAGTCCGGCGCGGCGGCACGCTCGGCGCGGCCCTCGCCGGGGCCGACGAGACGGCCGTCGCGGCGTTCCTCGATGGGCACATCCGCTTTACCGACATCGTGCCACTCGTCAGGCAGGTCCTTGCTTCCCACCGCTGGGTGGGCAGTCCCACATTGGATGAGATTCGTGCGGCCGACTCGTGGGCCAGAGAGGAAGCGAAGCGGTGGTTACCTTCTTATACGTCGTCGAGATAGTCTTCGCCCTGGGCCTGATTATTTTCTTGCACGAACTCGGGCACTTTCTGGCGGCCAAGTGGTTCGACGTTCACGTGCGGAAGTTCGCCCTGGGCATGGGGCCGGTCATCGGTATCCCGATGCGGTCCGGAGGGCGGTGGGTGTATCGGCCGCTCCTTAAATGGGGCCGGGGCGAGACGCAGTACTCGCTGCGGTGGCTCCCCCTGGGGGGGTTCGTGGACCTCGTGGGCGAGCATGCGGAGGCCGAGACGGGGAGCGACCCGCGCGGCCTCTGCAACAAGGCAGCGTGGCAGCGGTGCATAGTGTTCTCGGCCGGGGTCGTGATGAACGCCGTGCTGG
>CAYGWP010000358.1:0-2203 GCA_964353455.1 uncultured Anaerolineales bacterium | reverse complement strand
CTCACCCCCAACCCCTCTCCCGCCCGCCAATACAGCGGGCGGGCAGGCTGAGGGGAGAGGGGTGAATGGCGCCACGTTAAACAAGTACCGGCCGTAAGGTCGCGGTATTATAGGACGTGGTAAATACATGAGTTACCTGCGAAAGAACATCGACGCGATGGCCGGCTACACCCCCGGCGAGCAGCCGCGGGAAGGCGAGCGTGTCGTCAAACTCAACACCAACGAGAACCCGTATCCGCCATCCCCCCACGTCATGCGCGCCCTCAGGGAACTGCCGGCCGACCGCCTCCGCCGCTATCCGGACCCGATGGCCGACAAGGTCCGCGACGTCGTGGCCGGCATGTTCGGCGTCCGGCGAGAGCAGGTCCTCTGCGGCAACGGCTCCGACGAACTCCTCACGCTCATCATGCGCGCGATGGTCGGCGAGGGCGAGGCCATCGCATACCCGACGCCGACGTACTCGCTCTGCCCGGTGCTGGCCGGGATACAGGCGGCCCGCGCGGTCGAGATACCGACGCGCGACGATTTCTCGCTGCCGCTTGAGGCCCTCGCCGAGGTCGAGGCCCGCGCCCTCATCATTTGCAATCCGAACGCGCCGACGGGCGTATTTACGCCGGTTGATGCTATCGCGCGGCTGGCCGAGCGGTTCCGCGGCGTCGTCGTGGTCGATGAGGCGTACGTCGATTTCGCATCCGACCACGCGATGCGCCTTGCCGTCGCCCGGCCGAACGTGCTCGTCCTCCGCACGCTCTCGAAGTCCTACAGCCTCGCGGGCCTCAGGTTCGGCTACGCGGTGGGGCCGGCGGACCTCATCAAGGGGCTGGAGAAGGTCAAGGATTCGTACAACGTCGATGCGGCGTCGATCGAGTTGGCGGCCGCCGCGCTCCAGGACCAGGCGTGGATGCGGGCGAACGTCGAGAAGGTCCGCTCGGAGCGGGCGCGGCTGGTTCCGCGCCTTGCGGAAGCGGGGCTTACAGTGACGCCGTCGGAGGCGAACTTCGTCCTCGCCCGCGTGCCCGACGGCGACGGCCGCCGCTGGTACGAGGCCCTTAAGGCCCGCGGAATCCTGGTTCGCTGGTGGAACCTGCCGCGCCTTGCCGATAAACTGCGCATCACCGTCGGCACGCCCGAACAAAACGATGCGCTGCTCGCGGCGATGCGCGATATGCTTCCTGGTTAGCCGCCCCGCTTGCGGGGCGCGTGCTGTTTTTCGAGGAGGTCACGACATGGCTGCGCCGGGTAAACCCGAACGCCGCGCCGAGGTCCGCCGCAAGACCCGCGAGACCGCGGTTGAACTCTCGCTGGCCCTCGACGGCGAGGGCCGGGCCGACATCGAGTCGCCCGCCGGGTTCCTGAACCACATGCTCGCGCTCCTTGCGCGGCACGGCCTCATGGACATTGCCGTCAAGGCCACGGGCGACGTGGGCGTGGATTCCCACCACACGGTTGAAGATATCGGCATCTGTCTGGGGCAGGCGCTCGACAAGGCCCTGGGCGCAAAGGAAGGCATCGCCCGCTTCGGGTGCGCCGCGGTGCCGATGGACGAGGCTCTGGCCCAGGTGTCGCTCGACCTTTCGGGCCGGCCGTTCCTTGCATTCAGCGTCAAGTTCCCCGGCGAACGCATCGGCGACTTCGAGACGCAACTGGTGCAGGAGTTCCTCCAGGCCCTGGCCACGCACGCCAAGATGACCCTGCACGTCGTCGTGCCGTACGGCTCGAACGACCACCACATAGCCGAGGCCATTTTCAAGGCCCTCGCGCGGGCCCTTAAGGCCGCCGTCGCCCGCGACCCGCGCGTCAGCGGCACGCCGAGCACGAAGGGCGTGCTGTAAAATAGGGACGAAGGGACGTAGGGACAAAGGGACGAAGGCAAGAAGATAAAGCGCGGCCCGCCCGACGGACTGGCGGGCCGCGCTTCACTGTTTCTGTTGTTACTCAGTCACTCAGTCACTTCGTCACTCAGTCACTATCCTTCCAGCGTCGCCGTCTCGGGCAGGCCGCCGACCAGGGGCAGGCAGTAGTCGCGGAAGGGCGGGCAGATGTCATTGCCGGCCGGCGAGATGAACTCCTTCGGCACCTCGCGGTTCTTCCCGGCAACAAGGACCAGGTCAACCCGCTGGAGGTACGGCCGATAGACCCTGCCGGGCTGCCGCTTGATGGCGCCCGACCCGTCGAGGCCCTTGCATGCGTACTTGACGGCCGT
>CAYGWP010000357.1:0-28049 GCA_964353455.1 uncultured Anaerolineales bacterium | reverse complement strand
CGCACTCGCGGGACTTAAGGTACGTGGGCCAGTTGTTCCGCGCCTACGTGAACGAAGAGAAGGTCCTCCAGACTCTGAAACTGGCCGAAGCCAACGGCATCAACACCGTCTTCGAGACGGGCGCCAATTACGTCCGGCGCTACAACCAGGAGTTCGGCGGACACATGCAGTTCATTCCACATATTGAAGTAAACCAGGAACAGACCGAGGGCGCGCTGCTGGACCACATCCAGAAGCAGGTCGATACCGGCGCCGCGGCCCTCTACATCTGGGGCGTGTCGGGCGACAAGATGGTCCAGGCCGGGGCGGTCGATCGCATCAAGCGGGCCGTTGATCTCGCGAAGGCCCACGACATGCCGGTCGGCGTCGGCGGCCACTCGCTGCTGGTGCCGATGGCCTGCGAGAAGAACAAGGTGCCCTGCGATTTCTACGTCAAGACCCTGCACCGCGACGATTACCCGTCGGCCACGCCCAAGGAACTCCGCAAGGAATTCATCTGGCTCGACGGCGGCAAGGGCTGGTACGACAACATGTGGTGCATCAACCCGGAGGAGACGGTCGAGTTCATGAAGACTGTGGAGAAGCCGTGGATCGCCTTCAAGGTGCTTGCGGCGGGGGCGATTCCTCCGCGCGACGGGTTCGCGCACGCCTTCGACAACGGGGCCGACCTCATCGCCGTGGGGATGTTCGATTTCCAGGTGAAGGAAGATTGCGAGATCGCCCGGGCGGCGATCGACCGCGCCCGGGGCCGTCCGCGGCCGTGGCGGGCGTGATGCGACGGCGCCGGAACCATCCATACGCGCGGCGGGTCTCCCCTGGCACGGCCCGCCTAATATGACAGCGCCACTTAGCGCGGCGGGTCTCCCGACCCGCCGCGCAAACCGTGTTTTCGACCGCGCCAACGTGGCTTCGTCTCGCGGTGGGTCGGGAGACCCACCGCGCAAAGGCCTATGTGGCGCTGTAGTGCTAATATGACAGCGCTAGATTCATGCTCTGCGCGGCGGGTCTCCCGACCCGCCGCGCCGGAATACCGCATAGGGGTGTGAATAACCGGCAATCCACGCGGCGGTTCGGGAGAACCGCCGCGCAAGGACGCGAAGTAGCGCTGTCATACTGAGGCGGGACGGCCGGCCCGCCGCGCAGGGCCGATTCCAGGAGGTGACTAATGTTGATTCATACTTATGTTTTGCGGGTATCCGCAGCCGGCCTGCTTTGCGTCGGGGCGCTGGCGGCGTGCGCGGCGGCGGTTTCGGCGGGCGAACCCGACTCGCCGTTCCCCGTCCAGTGGCGTGCCGCGCCCCAGTCGCCGGCGGATTTGTCGTTCCTTCTCTCGGCGCCGGCCGGCAAGGACGGTTTCATCTGCGTCCGCGACGGCCGGCTGTCCCTCGGCGACGGCCGCCGCATCCGTCTCTGGGGCGTGAACGTCAGCATGGCGGGTGGGCTTCCCACGAAAGAGGCCGCGCCCGTCCTCGCCGCCAACCTGGCCCGCGTGGGCGTAAACTGCGTGCGGTTCCACTTCCTCGACCAGCCCGCGCCGGGGGGCATCATCGCGACCGACCGCGACGACACCCGCGCCCTGGACCCGGCCCAGATGGACCGGCTGGATTTCTTTATCTCGGAACTGAAAGTCCGCGGCATCTACGCCGACATCAACCTCAACGTGGCCCGCAAGTACAAGCCCGGCGACGGCGTGCGCGAGTGCGAACTCCTGGGCTTCGCCAAGTCGCTCACGTATTTTGACCCGCGCATCCTTGAGTTGCAGAGGGAGTACGCGCGGCAACTCCTAACGCATCGAAATCCATACACACAATCGGAGTACCGCAGCGAACCGGCCGTGGCCCTGGTCGAGTTTGTCAACGAGAACTCCCTGGTCGAGGCGTGGTTCAACGGCCGCCTCCTCGGCAGGAACACCACGAAGAACCCCGGCACGTGGACCGACATCCCCGCCTCGTACGCCCAGGCGCTGACCGAGAAGTACAACGCCTGGCTGAAGGGCCGCTATCCGGCCGAGGTGCTTGCGCGGTGGCGCCGCGAGGCCGGCGCGGCGGAAGATGCGCTCGTGCCGCGCCTCGAGCCGCCGCAGTTCGCCAAGGCTGCCGCCGACCGGTTCCACGCCGAGGCAGCCTTCTACATGGATGTGGAACGCGAATACTTCACCGCGATGAGCCGGTACCTCCGCGAGGAACTGGCCGTCCGCCCGCTGCTCGCCGGCAACAGCGACCACGGCCATTCCCGCACGGGTTACCCGCAACTCGTGGGCACATCCATGCTCGACGTGGTCGATAGCCACGTGTACTGGCAGCATCCGAACTACCGGACCGACGCGGCCGGGAAGCGGGCCGGCTTCGACATCCCGAACACGCCGATGGCGAGCGACCCGTTCCAATCAACGATTGTACAACTATCGCGGTCCGCCGTGGCCGGCAAGCCGCTGACGGTCTCGGAGGTCAACCACCCGTTCCCCAACGAATATGCATGCGAGGGAATTCCGATCCTGGCCGCATACGCCGCGTTCCAGGATTGGGACGGCGTGTTCTGGTACACGCTGGGCCACAGGGACGTCGTGTCGGCCGAGCCGCGCGTGGCCGGGCACTTCGACCTGGCGTCAGACCCCGTGAAGATGTGCCAGTTGGCAGCCGGGGCGCTCCTGTTCCTTCGCGGCGACGTGCAGACCGCGCGGCGGACCGTGGACCGCAGTTACACTATGGAGCAGGTCCGCGAGAGCATCCGGCTGCCATCCTCGGAGCGGCCGTACTTTACGCCGGGGTTCCCGCGGAGCCTGCCGCTGGAGCACGCCGTGCGGATCCGCTCGTTCGAGGGGCCGCCCACCGGCAAGTTCGACGACGCCGCCGCGCCGCCCGTCCGCTCCGACACGGGGGAACTGGCGTGGCTGCTCTCGCCGGACAAGAAGGGGCTGGTCGCGGTCGATACGCCACGGTCGCAGGCGCTCATCGGCTTCTGCCGCACGCACGGACGCGAGACGGCGAACCTTGCCGCCACCGTCGAGACGCCGTTCTGCGCCATCACGCTTCACACCCTCGACGAGAAGCCGATCGCGAAGTCTTCCCGCCTGCTCCTTACCGCAGCCGCGCGCATCGGCAATTCAAAGATGGAGTGGAACGAGAAACGCACATCGCTCACCGCTTGGGGCGCTGCCCCGACGGTGGTTGAGCCGGTGACCGGAACGGTCGTGCTCAAGGGCCTGGACGGCGCCAGCGCGGTCTCGGCCCAGCCGCTCGATGGCGGCGGGAAACCGCTCGGTCCGCCGCTGGGGGCCGAGCGCGCCGGCGCCGGCTGGGTCCTGCCCATCGGCAAGCCGCCCACCGTCTGGTACGCCGTTACGGTGAGCAGGCAGGGACAATGAAGTATTACTTCGCTCCCGCCTTTTCCAGGATGGCCACGATTTCTGGCAGGCGCCTTGCCTTGGCCAGGTCGAGCGCCGACTGTCCCTGGCGGTTCATGGTGTGGACATCGGCCTTGGCGGCAAGGAGGGCCTCGACGGCGGCCTTGCGGCCGAGGACGGCGGCGTACATGAGGGCCGTCTGGTCCTGGTTGTCGCGGGCGTTCGCATCGGCGCCCGCGGCCAGGATGGCCTTGACCGACTCGGCATCGCCCGAGGCAGCCGCGGCCATCAGGACGGTGCGGCTATCGCTGTTTGGCGTTTTCGCATCGAGGCCCTTGGCGAGGAGCAACTTGACGGCCTCCGGTCTGCCCGCCGCCGCGGCGTACATGACGGCGGTGCTTCCGACGTTGTCGGCGGCCTTGAGGTCCGCGCGGCCGGTCAGCAGGGCCAGGATGGTCTCGGTGCTCCCTCGCTCTGCGGCGGCCATTAGCGGCGCGCGGCCGTCGTTGGACTTGGCGTTGGGGTTGGCGCTGCGGCCCAGGAGGAGTTTGACGATGTCGGGGCGGCCCTCGCCTGCGGCGAACAGGAGCGGAGTGCGTCCGCGGCTATCGGCGGCGCTGGCGTTGGCGCCAGCCGCAAGCAGCGCCTGGACGTCGGCCAGCACCCCGTCGCCTGCCGCAATGTGCAGCGGCGTCAAGCCGAAGATGTCCTTCTGGTCGGCCTTGAGTCCCTTGCCGAGCCTCTCTTTCACGGAGAGGACGGGGCGGGCCTTGACGTAAACCTTCTTATCGGCATAATCAAATGTGAGGACGAAGTTCTTGAGGCACTTGGCGCCCACGGTTCCGGCGATGCCCGCGTGCGGCTCGCCGGGGGTGACCTGCACGCTCGGTTGCGGGAACGTCCGCCCGAAGAGTTCCAGGCTCTTGAGCATTGTTCCCGGCGCGGCGGTCGGGCCGCCGGCTGTCTTCGTGAAAAGGTCGGCGTGCGCCTGCGTGAACGGCGCTCCAACGGTCAGGAAGAACGTGGATCCCGTGTCGAGGATGACCCGCGCGGGTTCCTTGCCGCCGAACTTGCACGCGACGGTGGGAAGGCCGTTCTCTAGATCGAGCGTCTCGGCCACTGCCCCCGCGGGGGCCTTGAAGGCCGGCCGGTCGTGGAACACGACGGCCGGCGCATCGAAATCCACCGTAAACGGGGCCTGGCTCCATATCGAGACGCCCAGGATGCCGCCGAACTCCTCGCCCAGCGTCGCCTTGATCTGCCTGAGGTCGTTCGACAGGATCGCGTGCGGCCCGACTGTAAGGTCGCCGATCTGAAGCGATGTGATCTGGTGCACGGGCACCTGCCGGGCGGCGCCGTCGGCGGCGATCTGCGCCTGGCTGACCACGGGCAGAGACAGCCGCTTGGCCGTCTCGATATCAATCATGGTCGCCGGCACCGCCGTATGGACCAGGAAGTACCCCGCGTCCTGGCCGTTGATCTTGACGCGGACGAACAGGCTGTGGCCGCCCCACTCGGCAGGGACGGTCACGGAGGTCTTGCTTTCGGGGAACTTAAGCGTCGCCTTGGTCTCAAGAGGCGATGCGGGCGCTGCGGGCCGCCACCCGGGGCCGGCGGCGGGGGCCGCGGCGAGCGCCGCCGTCCCGTCCAGCCACTTCTCGAACGCGGGCATCTCGGACTTCTCGAGGAGCCACGCGTGACCCTTGCCCTCGACGTAGCGTACGGTGGTCGGCACGCCGACCTTATTGTAGGCCGGCTCGGCCTGTTTCCAGACCTGCGAGCCGCCGTCGTTGGTGCCTACGAGGGCATAGATCGGCGTCGTCTTGATCGCCTCATCCTGCGGCGGCGGGACGATCTGGACCTGGTTCTGGCTGACGGCCCGGATCGGGTACGCAGCGCTCAGGACCAGGCCGCCGACCCCCTTGGGTGCGCCGTGCCAGAGTATCAAGGCCATCTGTCCGCCGGCGCTGAAACCCATCAGGACGGGCCGGTCGCAGGAAACTCCCTCGACCTTCGCCACTTCGTCCAGGGTCCGCCCCAGTTTGGCGATGTCGCCGCCGTCCCAGTTGCGGAAATCCTTCTTCGTGAAGACCAGCAGGGCGTAGCCGTGCTTGATGAACTGCGGCGAGAGGGCCTCGATCTGCTTGTTCATCGAACCGCCGGCCGGGTGGAACCAGACGATGAGGCGGTTTGGCTTATCGCGCGTGGCCGACGGGCCCATGCGGAGGCGGAACGGAAAGCCGCCTTCCGGCGTGCCCTCGACGGTCTTCGTGTCGGGGATGTCTTCGCCCTTTTCGATTGCGCGTTTGAAGTTGGCGCGGGCCTTCTCGACGAGCGGGCCGAAGCGCTTGTCCTGGCGCAGCGGGGCGAAGTCATCGTCGGCCTCGATGTGGGCGCCATCGTCGTAGCCGAATTCCACCGCCTTCCCGAGCGACGCCAGCGCCTCGTCGGCCTTCCCAAGTCGCGCCAGGGCGCAGGCCAGGTTGTAGTGCGTGTCGGGGTGCTTGGGGACGATGGCGAGGAGTTCTCGACACGTTTCGGCCCCCTCGGCGTACTGCTTGGCCTGGAACTGTGCGGCCAGTTGCTGCATGAGCCGCTGGGCCTCCTGGAGTTGCTCCTGCGTGATTTCGGGCTGCTTTGCCGGCGCGGCGATGCCGCCGGAACACGCCAGTCCGATGCCTGCCGCGATTGCTGCCACCAGTACCAGGGATCGCATGTTCGCCTCCTCGATTGGCACTTCGCCCGGAGCCGTGCGGACGTTATACTACCATGCGCTGCCGTTCGAGGAAAGCCACAGGGAGGCTTCCATGCCAGCGAGTTCTTTGTTCCGGGGTTGCCGCGGCCTTTGGGCTGCATCTGCGCTGGCGGCCGTTCTGCTCGTGACCGGCGCGGGTCCGGCGACGGCCGCAGCACCGGCCGAGAAACCCTCAGCGCCCGCCGCCGCGGGAGACCAGCCCGTCAGCAAGGCGTCCGGCCCGGTCGGCGACCTCCTCAAAAAATGGTGGGCCAAGGGCACGGCCGCCGGCAACGCCGGAGACCGCTACGACAACCGCGACGGCGGGCACTCGGGCCTCGACCTCGGCCCGTATCCGCAACTCGGAAAGATAGAGTACTCGGACGCCGAGCGCCGGATGGGCGCCCACTGGGCGCTCCAGGGCCGCGTCGTGCCGGGCGTCGTCTTCGGCAACTCATCGACATCGGCCGGGGTGACCAACGGCGGCAGCAATCCGAGGTCGGCCTACAGCCACCCGCGCGGCCTGGCGCTCCTCTACGCTCAATATCGAAATAATAATATCTATATCTATCCGGAACACCGCGACCACGACCCCGGCCGCAACGGCCTCCCCGCCGGCTACGGAGACGTCTTCCCCGCCAACACGCCTTATCTGATCATCTCCCAGGGCTCCAGCGGGTCCGACCGGCCGTTCATGAGGGCGGTCCCCCTCGTCCTGGCGGCGCTCAGGCCCGAAGTGAAACGCAAACTCGTCGAGACGGGCCTCCTCATGCCGACCGTCCAGATGATCCTCCGCATGTCGGCCAGGGGCATCGCCGGGCCCGCCGACTACCTGACCGGCAAGGCGCACCCCACGGTCTTCGACGGCAAGGCGGTCGATGACCTGAAGATGGTCGAGACGGCGCACGCCATCGCGCTCGACTCCATTCCGCCCATGGTCCAGTTGCGGGCGGTCGAGGAGGACGAGCCCGCGCCCGGCCGCGACTTCTTCGACGCGTACCCGACCGAGCGCCTCGGCGACACGCCGGCCGTCATCGCGCGGATTTACCGCGGCATCCGGCCCTCGCGCCGCATGGTCGCCAGCGCCCAGGCGAGTTACGATGTGAATGGCCGGCCCCTCGCATTTCACTGGGTCGTGCTGCGCGGCGACGCCTCGCGCATCCGCCTCAAGACCCTGAACGAGGCCGGCTCGGTGTGCGAGATAACCGTCCCGTGGCCGGAGCGGCGGCCGGCCGCCCCCGGTTCGGAGATGGAGTCGAACCGCATTGATATAGGTGTATTCGTCCATAATGGCGCGTATTACTCGGCGCCCGGGTTCATCACGTTCTTCGGCCTCGATGACGAGGCCCGCACTTTCGATGCCGAGGGCCGGCCCGTGGAGATCGGTTACGGCCTCGGCACGCTCGAAGTATCTGTCCGCGACTGGCCGGCCGTGCTGGACCTTTACGGTGCGGCGGCCGATTCGCCCGGCGCGCGGCTCCTGAGGCACGGCGTCTCGGCCGATGCGCTTGCGGCCGTGCGGCAGGCGGCCGACGAGTATCGCAAGGTCAAGGCCGACGCCGAAGCGCCGCCCGCGCCCGCCGCCCCGAACGGCGAGGACGCGATTCCCGACACCAAGCCTGGTGCGCAGCCCGGCGCCGCGCCGGAGAAGCCCCCGTCAACTCCCTCGAAAGCCCCCAAGGATGCCCCCAAGGGCAAGGCCCCCGCCGACCCGAAGGCCGCCCAGAAACTCCAGCAGGCCCTCGATGAACTTCTCGGCCGCAAGCGCCCGGCCCTGGGCGGGTCCGTCAAGGAACTGGTGGAGCGCTCGCTGCGGACCCTTGCGGGGAGCATCACGTTCTGGCCCGATCACGCGAAGGACATCTCCGCCGCGGTCGGCGGCGATGCGGGCCGCCGCGGGGCGGTCGAGGCGGCCCGCAAACGCCTCGCTGCATGGGGCCTCCTTAAGGACGCATCGGGCGATTCCTGGGAACTTACGCCCGTCCGCGAAGGCAAGGCCCCCGTTGCCGAGCGCCTGACCGCCTTCGAGCGGGGCCTGATCCAGCAGGCGAACGCCGAGACAATCGCCCGCTTCTTCGCCGGCAGCGCCGTCACCGTCGCGTGCAAGCGGAACTACGTTGACCCGCGGATCGCCCTGCCCAAGACATGGCGCGATGTGTATAGGTACGCGCCCACCGGCGAGTGCCTCGGCTGGACGCGATACGACGGCGCGGGCCGCACGGAATTCGGCGCGCAGGGGCTGAAAGTCGTGGAGAAGGATGCCCTCGGCCGATGCATCAAGGGCCAGGCAGTCCGCTACGAGGCCGCCTCGCCCGAGAAGGCCGCGCCAAGCCCGTGGTCTGTGTTTCTGAAGCAGGTCGGCGAGTCCGATGTGACGGAGTACGAGTACGCCAACGACCGCGACATGAAGGGGCGGGTGAAGGAACCCGCATCGGCCAAGTGAGGGGGTTCCCGACGAGGGTCTGCGAAAGGGAGGCGGTGAATCATGAGAAAGATGTCACGCCGGATGTTCATGAAACGCTCAACTGCGGTTGGCGCTGCGGCGGCGGTTGCGGCAGGCAGCGTCTCGGTCGCTCCCTGGTCGCGGGCGCTCGGGGCCAATGAGGATGTCCGACTGGCCGTCGTCGGCATCGGCTCGACCGTCAAGATCGGCGGGAAGGGAAAGCAGGATATCCGCGACTTCCGGAAGATCCCCGGCGTCCGCATCGTGGCGCTGTGCGATGTTGACCGGGCAAACCTCGATCCGGAGGTGGAGCAGTTCAGCAAGCGCGGTGAGAAAATCGAGGCCTACACCGATGTCCGGAGGCTCCTCGACGATAAGAGCATCGACGCCGTCAGCATCACCACGCCCAACCACTGGCACGCACTGGTGGCCGTGTGGGCCTGCCAGGCGGGCAAGGATGTGTTCGTGCAGAAGCCGGCATCGCACAACATCTTTGAAGGGCGGAAGATGGTTGAGGCGGCGAGGCAATACAACCGCATCGTCCAGTGCACCAGCGGGTCGCGATCGCCCACCGGCTTCAAAGAGGCATTGGACTACGTGCGCCAGGGAAACCTGGGCAAAATGCTGTATGTGCACGGGGTGAACTACAAGCCCCGCCCGAGCATCGGCAAGGTGAGCGGCCCGCAGCCGATCCCGAAGACCCTGGATTACGACCTCTGGTCCGGCCCGGCGCCGGTCATGCCGCTGATGCGAGAGTACCTGCACTACGACTGGCACTGGGATTGGCTCTACGGCAACGGCGACCTGGGGAACATGGGCATCCACTACGTGGATGGGTGCCGCATGGCGGTGGGGCAGGACCGTCTGCCTCGGCATGTCATCAGCATCGGCGGCCGGTTCGGCTACGTGGACGATGGGCAGACGCCGAACACGCAGATCATCTACTACGATTACGAGCCGGCGCCCATCATCTTTGAAGTCCGCGGCCTGCCGAAGGACAAGGCGTTCCTCAAGGATTCCTGGGACACAAAGTCGATGGACTCTTACTGCGGCCTTCAGATTGGCGTGGTGGTCCGTTGCGAAAACGGATACGTGGCCGCCAACAAGGCTTTCGACAGGGACGGGAAGATGATCCAGGTGTTCAAGCCCGCGACGCCGGACCTCGCCGCCAACTTCATCGAGGTTGTGCGCACCCGCCGGGCAGGGGACCTGGTGGGCGACATCCTGCACGGGCACCTCTCGGCGGCGCTGGTCCACATGGGGAACATCTCGCACAGGCTCGGGAAGGCGACGCCGAGCGCCGAGACGAGCGAGAAGATCCGCGGGCGGAAGGAATTGCTCGGCTCGTACGAGCGGTTCCAGGCACACTTGGCGGCCAATGGGATCGACCTTGAGAAGACGCCCGCGGCGCTCGGGCCGATGCTGACGATGGATTCCGACGCGGAGCGATTCACCGGCGAGTTCAGCCAGGAAGCCAACAGGCTTGTGTCGCGCGAATACCGGCAGCCGTTCGTGGTTCCCGAGAAAGTGTAAACGCACACTACTATGAAAGGACGATTCCGATGAAATCTTCGAGCAAGTCCGTATCACGCCGCAAGTTCCTTGGCGGTACGTTGGGCGCGGCCGCCGGCGCTTATGCCCTGGGTGCGATGGGGGTAAAGTCCTCCCCTGCCGCCGATTCCGCCGCCAAGCCGAACCTTCGCTTCGGCCTGGCTACATATCAGTGGGGCATAGACTGGGACATCCCGACGCTGATCGCCAACTGCCAGAAGGCCAAGGCCCTCGGCGTGGAACTCCGGACGAGTTCAAAGTACGCCCACGGCGTGGAACTGGAGTTGAGCGCCCAGCAGCGAAGCGAGGTGAAGAAGCGGTTCGCCGACAGCCCCGTGGCCGTCGTGAGCATCGCCTGTAGCGAACGCATGGACTGGCCGGAGCCGGAGAAACTCAAGGCGGCCGTCGAGGCGGCAAAGGCATATCTGAAACTCAGCCAGGACGTCGGCTCCGCCACGGTGCGCATCTTCCCCAACCAGTTCCACCCGAACGTGCCGCACGAGAAGACCATCGAGCAGATCGCCAAGGCCGCCAGCGAAGTCGGGGCCTGTGCCGCCGGCTTGGGCCAGGAAGTCTCGCTGGAGGCGCACGGCGGCGCGGGAGACCTTCCGACCATGCTGGCCATCATGGACCAGGTTACCCAGAAATCGGTCCGCGTGCGACTGAACTGCGATGCCCGCGACACACAAGGCAAGGGCCTCGAAGAGAACTTCAACCTCGTGAAGGACTTCCTGGCCCACACGGTCCATCTCCACGGCCTGAAGGACCCGAAGTTCCCGTACCAGACCCTCGTGGACCTGCTCGTGAAGGCGAAGTGGGACGGGTGGGCGCTCATGGAGAACAGCGACAAGGTTCCCGACCGGGTGCAGGCGCTCGCCGAGCAGCGCGAGATCTGGGATGCCCTGGTTGCGAAGGCGATGAAGGCCTGATGCCGATTGTCTTCGGAGCGGTCTTGCGTTGCGTGTTCTTGCGGCGATTTGCGCGGCGGGTCTCCCG
This sequence comes from uncultured Anaerolineales bacterium, assembly GCA_964353455.1. Classification (GTDB taxonomy): domain Bacteria; phylum Planctomycetota; class Phycisphaerae; order FEN-1346; family FEN-1346; genus CAYGWP01. The sequence goes on along the minus strand of CAYGWP010000357.1, from coordinate 16,982 downwards.
ACCCGCCGCGCCAATACTTAGCCTGAAGTGCTCCAGGGCCGGCAGGCCGGTCACGGCCCTTTTTCAATCAGCAGGACCGGCCGCAGGATGCCGCCCAGGAAGAGTTCCGTGATCTTCGAGTGATCCACGCGCAGGGCCACGACGTTGCGGCCGGATCGGACGGCATCCGAGATATCGACCTCGAACGGAGCGCGTGGCCGGGCCTGGCCCTCGCGGGAGGGCAGGGCGATGGGCGCCTCGGCCGTGACGCCGGGCGTCTCCGCCCCGGGCGCTGCCGCCTGAGCCGGCGGCGCGGCGGGCGGCGGGGGCGCGGCCGGCGGTTTCGCGGGCGCGGCGGCCTTGCCGCCTTTCGTCTCGGCCTTCGCCTTGCCCTTAGGCGCGGCCGGGGGTGCGGCCACGGCGATGCGAGTCCCGTTCACATAGACCTCGCTCCACCCGTCAACCTCGCTGAAGAAGAGCGACAGTTTCCCGTGCCGCTCGGGCACGTCGAACGGACTCCGGTACCAGAGGACGGTCGTCTGCTCAAGGCCCTGCGCATCGAGCGTCTTCGAGTACGTGGCGGCCTGCGCCCACTTGGAATCGTCGAATGCGGCCTCGTGGTATCGCCGCTCAAGGCCCTGACCTTGCGGGTCGTGCGTCATGCGCCACTGGTCTGGCAGGACCGCCAGGACCTTGTTCGGCGGGGCCGTTGCCGCCGCGCCGGCCGCAAGGATCTTGCCGAGGAACCGCTCCAGGTATGCAGTGCCGTATTCGCGGTTTGCGTAGCCCTTGTCGGCGAGGGCCTGGATGCGGGCGATCATGGCGTCGAAGACGGCCTTGGCCTTGGGGAAGTCGCCGCGCGCCATCGCCCCGCACACCTGCTGGTACTCGACAGCGCTCTTGTAGCCCTCGGCGTGCAGGGCTACGCGCTCGGAGTAAGTCTTGTCGCTCCGGGCGGCGTCGGCGGCGCGAGACAGGGCGGCCTCGCATTGCTTCAGGAACTCGGGTGTATATATCTGCTGGAGTCCGTAGAAACCCCCGGAGTGGCACTTCAGCCGCCCCTGGGCCGCATCTATCCCCATCCAGTAGGCCTTCATGTGTGGCGCCGCCGGGCCGAAGAACTTCGTCCAGTAGTCCTCCATGACCGCATCGGCATCGGCCTTCGGATCGTAGGCCAGGCGCATGCCCAGGTACATGTGCGGCCCGTAGATGTGCCAGTTCGAGAGCACCTCCATCGTCATCGCCGAGAGGCCCCGCTCCGCCAGGTACGGGAAGTCCTTCTTGCACGAGGTGAACTTGAAGAATGGGAGCGTGGCGTCGGCCAGGTTATACATATAGTTGTAGTAACCAAGATGACTGGCCTGCTTGGCCCAGCCATCGATCATGGAGATCTGCTGGAGGCGGCTGGGGCAGTCGGGGTCCCCGATCTCGTGCAGGCGGCAGTAGCGGATGGGGGCCAGAAATGCGCAGAGGTTCGGCGACAGGTTCCGCCCCAGCGCGGGCGGCTGCGTATAGTCGGCGTAGCAATAGAAACTCAGGATTGAGTCCGGGTACACCTTCGCCACCTGCCGGCCCACGTCGTCGAAGAAGTCGGCGTACCGCTTCGAGATCGACACCATTCCGCTCGATGGCTCGATCACTTTCGGGTCGTCCTGCGCCTTGCAGGCGGGGCACTGGCAGTAACCCGTGCCGTCGGTGGGCGAGAGCGACGGGTTCGTCTCGCCGCCGCGGATTCGCTCTATGACCCGCTCCGCAAAGTACTTGCGCAGGCCGGGGTTCGACGTGCACAGCCAGTCTCCAGACTTGCGTTGGCCGTCGCGGCCCATCGCGAAGTACTCCGGGTGCTGGGCGAAAAGGTCCGGCCCGATGTACCGCCCCCACGCATGGGCGTGGTTGATGCTGTCGCCGCCGCCGCCGTTCCACGCCCGCCACAAGACGGCGCCCCAGGACGGCCCCTTCGGGTTGCGATACAGGAGGCCCGGCCGCTCCGTGATGGTCATAGGCCCCGCCGCCAGCGTGGCGGTGCGCGGGTACACCTCGCCAAGCGGCCCGTCCATGAAGTAGCGGCAGCCGAGCGCCTCCAGGAACCGGCAGACGGCCTTGAGGGTGGCGGCATCGTTCTGCCCGGCGATGAGGGCGCGGCTGCGCTCGACAACGATCCGCACGCCCTCGTGGCTGGGGCTGACAATGTCGTCCAGTTTCAGCCCGGCCTTTACGGCGGCCCGGCCCACGTAGATGGCGGGCGCCCCGGCGGGGGCCTCCGTCGCAGTCGGCAGGCGGGCATCGGTGATCTTCTCGATCCAATCGACGAGGACCTTGACGGCCGCCTCTTCGCCGGCGGGTTCGCGGCGGGCCGGCCGCCCGGGGCGGGTCTTCCCCTTGGGGGCCTCGGCCGCCTCAGGCTGGACCTCGCACACCACCGTGGCCAGGGGCTTGGAGTCCTTCGTGATCTCCACCGCCCGAGATGCGGCCGCAAGCCCGAGCACGATGACCGCCGCAAGAAAACCCGCCACCATCTTGCATTGTGGAATCATCCTGAAAGCCTCCTTGCCGAGCGACGTGTGACCAGGCGCCATCCCGATGGACGTCTGCCGATTGCCATCATCGGCCTTTCCGGTGATTGTACTTCGCTTGGCGGTTTTGACAAGCCGGTTCCGCAGGGCGCCTCCAAGTTGCGCACGCCTGAAACGCACCTGAACTTTGCCCTTGCGGCTGCCGGCGGTTTGGGATAGCCTGCGCTCGCGCAATGAGAAGTCGGACCGCCATGAGCCGAGGAGCCTCCACATGTCCACGAAAGCACGCGGAACGGTCTATCGCATGGGTTGCCTCGCGGTCCTCATCATCTGGAGCATGGCGGCCGGGTCCGCGCGGGGCGCGCCGCCGCCATCGGCGCCTGCGGCGGCGGAGCAGGCCATCGCCAGACAGATTCTCGACGCCGCGGGCGTAAAGGGCGGACTCATCGTCCACCTGGGCTGCGGCGATGGCAAACTCACGGCGGCCCTCAGGGCCGGCGACGCCTTCGCCGTCCAGGGCCTCGATGGCGACGCCGCAACCGTCGAGAAGGCCCGCGAGCACATCCGGTCGCTCGGCCTCTACGGCCCGGTGTCGGCGCAGCAGTGGGCCGGCAAACGCCTGCCGTACATCGACAATCTCGTCAACCTCCTGGTGATTTCAGATTCGGGATACCGGATACCAGAGGATGAGGCGCTGCGGGTCCTCGCCCCCGAAGGCGTTCTGTGCGTCAAGGCCGGCGCCGAGTGGAAGAAAACCGTCAAGCCGCGACCCAAGAATATAGATGAGTGGACCCACTACCTGCACGGGGCCGACAACAACGCCGTGGCCCACGATGAGGTGGTCGGCCCGCCGCGTCATCTCCAGTGGACGGGCGATCCGCTGTGGGCGCGGCACCACGACCACATGGCCAGCATGACGGCCCTGGTCTCGGCCAACGGCCGCATCTTCTACATCATGGATGAAGGCCCGCGCGACGCCATCCTCCTGCCGTCGCGCTGGATGCTGGTCGCACGCGATGCCTTCAACGGCAAGATCCTGTGGAAGCGCGCCATCCCCGAATGGAACACGCAACTCTGGCCCTTGAAGAGCGGGCCGAACCAACTCCCCCGCCGCCTGGTGGCCGTGGGGAACCGCGTCTATGTGACGCTCGGCATCGACGCCGCGCTCACCGCCCTCGACGCCGCCACCGGCCAGACCATCCGCACCTACGAGGGCACGCAGTTCACCGACGAGATTCTCTTCTCGGACGGCATGCTCTTCCTGCTGGTCGCCCAGTCGCCCAACAAGTGGAAGGAGTACCGGCCCAAGAACACCTTCGTGTGGGACAACCCCACCCGCGCCAACCGCGACTGGGCCTGGGACCAGGCCAACCGATGGGTGATGGCGATCGAGGCCGACACTGGCGCGGTCGTCTGGAAGAAGGAGCGGCGCGTCGCCCCGCTGACGCTGGCGGTCGATGGCGGCCGGGTCTTCTTCCACGATGGCGACAAGGCCGTCGCCCTCAGCCGCAAGACGGGCGACGAGGCCTGGGCATCCGAGCCGATCCAGCGCAAGACGCCGCTGCCGACCGGATACGGCCCCACGCTCGTCGTCCAGCAGGACGTGGTTCTCGTGTCGGTCGAGCCGGCGACGATGACGGCGCTTGCGGCGGCCGACGGCAAGAAACTCTGGGAGTCCGCCCATCATCGCGGCGGGCACGCTTCCCCCGACGACATGCTCGTCATTGGCGGCCTGGTCTGGTCCGGGGCGGTCGCCGGCGGGGGGGACTCCGGCATCTTCACCGGACGCGACATCCGCACCGGGCAGGTCAGAAGCGAGTTCCCGCCCGACATCCAGGCCTACTGGTTCCACCATCGGTGTTACCGGAGCAAGGCCACCGACCGCTTCATCATGACGTCGCGGACGGGCATCGAGTTCATCGACCCTGCGGCCCGGCACTGGGACATCAACCACTGGGTCCGCGGCGGATGCCTTTACGGCATCATGCCGGCCAACGGGCTGGTCTATGCCCCGCCGCAGGCCTGCGGGTGCTACCTGGAATCGAAACTTTTCGCCTTCAACGCGCTTGCGGCGGCGTCGCCCGGCCGCGCGGTTCCGCGAGAGGTCTCCGAGACCGGCCGCCTCGAGCGCGGCCCGGCGTACGCCGAGGCGGTGGCTGAAGCGCCGACCGCGCCGGAAGACTGGCCGACCTATCGCCATGACTGTATGCGTAGCGGGTCGGTCGCCACAGCCGTCCCCGCCGAGCCGAAACGCGTCTGGGAGATGTCGCTGGGCGCTCCGCTGGGCGGCGTCACGGCCGTCGGCGATTTGTGTCTCGTCGCCGCCTCCAGCGCGCACACCGTGTATGCCCTTGATGCGGGGTCCGGCAAGGTTGCGTGGAGTTTCACGGCGGGCGCTCGCGTGGATTCCCCGCCGACCATTTACCAGGGCCGCGTCATCTTCGGCTCGGCCGACGGCTGGGTGTACTGCCTCCGCGCCGCCGACGGGCGGATGATCTGGCGTTACCGTGCGGCCCCGGACGAGCGGCGCGTCATGGCCTTCGAGCAACTGGAATCGCCCTGGCCGGTCAGCGGCAGTGTGCTGGTTCACAACGGGGCGGTCTATTGCGTGGCCGGGCGGTCTGCGTTCCTCGACGGCGGCATGCGCCTGGTGCGCCTCGACGCCAAGACCGGACGCAGCCTCTCGGAGACGCTCATTGACGAGCGCGACCCCGAGACCGGCGGCAACCTCCAGATGCAGATGAAGAGCCTCGACATGCCCGTGGCGCTGCCCGACATCCTCTCGTGCGATGGGCAGCGCATCTACATGCGTTCCCAGCCCTTCGACCTGGAAGGCAAACGCCTGGGCGTCGCCCCCATAAAGGACGACCCCGCGGGGGAGGGCGTACACCTCTTCTCGCGCACCGGGTTCCTCGACGATTCCTGGTACTTCCGCTCATACTGGATTTACGGGCGGAGCGTGGATTCCGGGTACGGCAGTTGGTTCAAGCCCGGGCACCTCGCCCCGTCGGGGCGGCTGCTGGTCTTCGATGAGGCGTGCATCTACGGCTTCGACCGCAAGCCGGAGTTCCTCTGCAACGCCTCCGTGCAGGAGTACTACCTGTACGCGGCCGATAAGCAGGTCCGCGGCGATGCGGTCGCCCGCGTCCAGGCGGCCGTCAAGCGGATCGACGCCGCTTCGCCCAAGAAGGGCGCTTCATCATCCGACTGGTCTGCGCGGCGGGACTTCCCGTTGACCGACCAGAGCGTTGCCGCATATCGGTGGGCCGCGGGCACGCCGCCCATACGGGCACGCGCGATGGTCCTTGCCGGCAAGACGCTCTTCGTCGCCGGGCCGCCGTCCGTGGTCGATGAACTGGCGGCGCTTGCGAACCCCGACGACCCGGCCGTCCGGGCAAGGCTCGAGGAACAGTCCGCCGCCCTCGACGGACGCAAGGGCAGCCAACTCCTCGCCTTTTCTGCCGCCGACGGCAAGAGCCTGGGCGCACGCGAACTCGGCGCGATGCCGACCTTTGACGGCATGGCCGCGGCGCGCGGCAGGCTGTTCCTGACGACCACCGACGGCAGGGTCCTCTGCCTGGGCGGCGCGGGGGCCGCCTTGCCTCCGGCCCCGCCCGCCAAACTCGCGCCGCTGGATACGAGTATCAAGGCCCCGCCACCGGAACCGCCTGCGTCGCCCGCCGCCGAGACGAAAGAACCGCCCGCCAAGAAGGATTTCACCAGCGTCAGCCAGGCGCGGGTCACCAAGTCGGAACTGGGGTACTGCCTGCGCGCTCAGGGGAAGGCGATGGGCTTGGCCCTGCGGCAACTGCCTGCGCCGCTGAAGGGCAAGGTCGAGTTCACGCTCAGCCTGAAGAGCAGGCCCGACGGGGTGCTGAAGAACGGATTCCTGGTCTTCGGCGACGGGCCGGACGATGCCGCCCTCGTCCACTGCGGCCTTCGGTTCGCCCAGAACAAGGCCGTCATCGTCGAGGGGCCGCTCTCCGGCACTGCCGCCGCCGAGCAGCAACTTGAACTCGACGATACCAAGGTCCAGAAGATCGCGGTGACCGTCGATCTTGACTCCGGCGCGGTCACCATGAAGACCGGCGGGGCGGCCGTGACCGCCGCGCTGAAGCGCCGGCCCGCGGGTATCTCGCACGTTGGATACGGCGTCCTGGGTGCCGCAACGGACTTCAGCACGATCGAAATCTCCGGCAAGTGAGAACCATCCGGACAGTATCAGGGGACATAATGAAACGGCACTTCCTGGGCGTGTTGATAGGGCTTGCGGCGGCGATGTTGCCCGCCGCAGCCACCGGGGCCGCCGACGCGAAGAAGCCCGTCAAGGTCTTCATCCTCGCCGGCCAGTCGAACATGCAGGGCCACGCGCACCTGCGGACCCTCGACTACCTGGGCGAGGACCCGCAGTACGGCCACCTGCTGAAGAAACTCAAGAACCCCGACGGCTCCTACACCGTGCGCGACGACGTGTGGATCTACTACGACCGCGGCAAGGGCGAGGCCAAGAAGGGCCCCCTGACGGCCGGCTACGGCGCCGATGACAACAACATCGGCCCCGAATGGATGTTCGGACAGATCGTCGGAGACCAGTACGAAACCCAGGTCCTCCTCATCAAGACGGCCTGGGGCGGCCAGAGCCTGGCCGTCGATTTCCGCCCCCCCAGCGCGGGCGACCTGCCCCTGGCATCCTATCCGGAGGCCGCACGCACGAAACTCCAGGCCGCCGCCAAGGACGGAACCCTCGTCCCCGGCCACAGGTACCGCGACGTGATCGAGACCGTCCGCAAGGTCCTGGGGAACCTGAAGGCCGAGTTCCCCCAGTACGACGGCCAGGGCTGCGAACTGGCCGGCTTCGTCTGGTTCCAGGGCTGGAACGACGTGATTAATAAAGATTACACGGCTGAATATGAGAGCAACATGGTCTGTTTCATCAAGGACCTGCGCAAGGACCTGAAGGCGCCGAACCTGCCGGTCGTCATCGCCGTCATGGGCGTCGGCGGAAAGAAGGACCCCGGCGAGAACATCCTGGCCCTCCGCAAGGCCCAGAATGCCGCGGGCGCGCGCCCCGACTTGAAGGGCAACGTCGCCTGCGTCCAGACGGCCGACTACTGGGACGATGCCGCCGCGGAACTCGTGGCCAAGTACTGGGTCAAACGCAAGTGGACCGACGAGGAGGCCAAGAAGAAGTTCGACAGGATGGGCTGCCAGCCCCCGTACCACTACCTCGGCAGCGCCAAGATACTGTCGCTCATCGGCTACGGCTGCGCCGAGGCCCTGAAAACCCTGGGCAAGTAGCGGCGCGAAACGCGGCGGAGCCCCGCGCGCCGCGGAAGCCGTAATACGTGAAGGAATGGACATGCCTCGTAAACCGGCCCTGACCCTGGCCTTCTGCCTGCTTGCGGCGGCCGCCGGCAGGGCCGAGGTGCGCCCGGCCAGGGTCTTCGGCGACAACATGGTCCTCCAGCGGGAACTGCCGGTCGCCGTCTGGGGCCGGGCCGACCCGAACGAGGCCGTGACCGTCGAACTGGCCGGCGTGTCCGTCGGCACGAAGGCCGCGGCCGACGGCGCCTGGCGCATCGACCTGCCGCCCATGAAGGAGCGCGCCGCGCCCCTCACACTCACCGTCAAAGGCCCGGCCAACGCCGTTGTCTTCAAGAACGTGCTGCTTGGCGAAGTGTGGTTGGCAAGCGGGCAGTCGAACATGGGACGCACAGTGAAGGTCGAGGACCGCCACCCGGCCATGCGTCTCTTCTGGCGGACGCTTGAGGCCGAGGGATTCATCCCCCGCCGCGACGACTTCGCCGAGAAAGACCAGGCCGGCTGGTGCGAGTCCTCCCCGGAATCCCTGGCCGCCGCGCTGCCGGCCCTCGTACGAGGCAAGCCCGCGCCGCGCACCGACTACGGCGAAGTGGCCTACTTCTTCGGACGCAAAATCCACGAAGAACTCAAGGCGCCCGTCGGTCTTATCTGGATCGCCGTGGGCGGCTCCACCGCCGCTTCGTGGACACCGCGACCCGACATCGACCGGGAGTTCCCCTTCGACAAACCCGCCGAAGGAACCTACCTGGCGCACAAGCCGGGCCTGATGTATCAGTCCCAACTGCGCCCCGTGGCGCCGCTGACGGTGCGCGGCGTGATCTGGTACCAGGGCGAGGATGATGGGCGCAACGCCGAGTACGCTGCCGATTTCACCCGCCTGATCGAGTCGTGGCGGAAACTCTGGAACCAGCCGGACATGCCCTTCTACTTCGCCCAAATCGCCCAGACCGGCTATGCCGGCGGCATGCTCGGCGTGTGGGAATCCCAGGTCAAGGTCATGCACTCGGTGCCCGGCACGGGGCTGGCCGTCAGCAACGACATCTACGAAGGAACCACAAACGCCTCTTTTGCCCGCAGGATCCACCAGGGCAATGCGCAGGAACCTGCCATCGGATGGCCGATTGCAGGCGGAGGCAATCCGCATCCGCCCAACAAGCGGCTGGTGGCCGAACGGCTCGCCGACATCGCCCTCGTCAGGACCTACGGCCGGCCGGACCGGCCCATCTTCGGCCCCATGTACGATTCCCACCAGGTCAAGGGCGACAGAATCCTCGTCAAGTTCAAGTACGCCTACGGCGGCCTGAAGACCGCCGACTCAGAAACGCCGAACTGGTTCGAAATCTCCGACGGCTCGCAGGAGAACCGCAAATTGAAGTACGCCACGGCCCAGGCGCGCATCGCCGGACCAGACGTCGTCGAGGTCTGGGCGCCCGAGATCAAGGAACCGAAGTTCGTCCGGTTTGCGTGGCACACTCTGGCGCGGCACAACCTTGAGAACTCCGGCGGCCTGCCGGCCGTCTCGTTTCGAACCGACCGACAGGTTGTTAACGGTTGGCGATGACCGCTCGGGCCGCCCGCCGCCGAAAGGAGTGACGCCGTGAACCTCTCGCGCATCAGCCCCTTCGTCGCCGCCGCAGCCCTGGTCCTGGCAGCCCGCACGTGCGGGGGCCAGGACTACGAGGTTGCCTTCTCCACCTACCTGGGCGGCAAGGGAGGCGAGGACACCGCCCGCGCGGTCGCCGTCGATGGCGACGGCAACATCTACGTCGCCGGGGGCACGAAGTCCCCCGATTTCCCCACCACGCCGGGGGCCTTCAGCCGCAACTACACCGGCGGCGGAAAGTCCGTCGGCGCTCGCGGACCCATGGATGCCTTCGTCACCAAACTCGATCCCAGCGGCCGCATCGTCTGGTCAACGCTCCTGGGCGGCCCGAACTACGACCGCGCCTACACCGTGCGCGTCGATAAGCAGGGCTTCGTCTATGTCGGCGGCAGGGCAGGCGAGGGGTTCCCCACAACCCCCGAAACCGTCCAGCCGCAGTTCGAGGGCGACTCCAGCGCCATGGGCGCCTACGGCAAGCAGGACGGGTTCCTCGTCAAACTCGCTCCCGACGGCTCACGCATCGTCTGGTCCACATACTTCGGCACGCCCTGCGGCGCCATCATCCGGGATTTCTGTCTCGACCCCGATGGCAACGTCTATCTCACGATGATCGGGGTCAAGGAACCCTGCCGGCACATCACGCGCGGGGCCTTCGAGGAGCGCCCGCCCGGCGGCATCGACGGCATCGTGGCGAAGGTCTCGGCCGATGCCCGCCGCGTCCTCTGGTGCTCTTATCTGGGCGGGTCGCGACCCGACGGCGCGCCTTCCATCCGCGTCGATGCCACAGGACACGCCTACCTCGCGGGAACCACCTCGTCCGCCGACTTCCCCGTCACCCCCGGCGCATACCAGCGGCAACTGCGCGGCAGCCAGGATGCCTTTGTCGCCAAGTTCAAGGCCGACGGCTCGGGCCTGGAGTATGCGACGCTCCTCGGCGGCTCGGCCGAGGACTGTTCCGCCGGCAAGCACGGCCTCGCCATCGACCTCCGAGGCCGCGCATTTATCATGGGAGAGACCTTCTCCGACGATTTCCCCGCCACGCCGCAGGCGTTCCAGCGACGATACGCCGGCGGGTCAACCGGCGACTGGCGCCACAAGAACGACCGCTTCGTCGCCATCATCTCGGCCGATGGGGCGCGCCTTGAGGCCGCCACCTACCTCGGCGGCGGCGCCGCCGACGGCGCCGAAGGCATCGAGGTCGATTCCGATGGACGTGTCTATCTGGCGGGCATGACCTACTCGACGGATTTCCCCACCACACCCAACGCGCCCCATCGCCGCTTTGCCGGCGCTGACCGGCCCCACGGCCCGCTCTGGGGCGGCGGCGACGGCACCGTCGTCATCCTCTCGCCCGACCTCCAGCGACTCGTCTTCTCGACCTACATGGGCGGCAGCGGCGAAGACCTCTTCCGCGCCTGCGCCCTGACGCCCCGCGGCGAACTCGTCCTCGTCGGCTCATCCACATCCACCGACTGGCCAACCACACGCGACGCCCTTCAGCCCGCCCCCGCCGGCGGCCCGGACGAAGTCATCGTCGTCAAGTTCCGCCCCGTGGCACAACCCCCCGCCGAAAAGAAAAGGGTCCAGGACCCTTAAGACTCCTGGACCTTTTCTTTTCGGCGCCGCCATGGGGGCAACTGGACTAATCGGACAAAAGGGGACATTCTGCTTTCTTGGGGTTTTCTGGCATGGGCGGGGTAGGATTGGGTGCATGCCTTGCAGTGCACGAGCCTCGGTGGGCGGGATGTGCTACCACGTCATGAACCGCCGCCTGCGCAAGCCGGGGAAAAGTAGAATCAAGGACGGGCAGTCAAGGGGAAAACGCCGAGTTGGCCCTACTGTTGTGGCTTGTTCCTGTTGGGGCGGCGCAGTGGTTTATCAGAAAGAAGATGGCCAAGTGTTTCAAATGGCAGCGAATAGGAACCGCTGGTTGTGCTTGAAACTACAAACTGTGTACCACCTGGTGGGGGGCCGCAGACCTGGACCCCGATTCCCGGAATCTCAATCGTGTTCTGCTCTTGTGTCGGTGTCATTGGCCTTGTTCTCCAATCTGAATCACCACAATGCGGCGCTCCATAAGGAGCGACTCCAGAGACATCAACTGGAGCCTGTACTCGCCGGGTTCTGGAAACACAACGTTTATCAGGCCGAATTCCAGTTCTAGAACGATTCTCGGATCCTCAACCTTTGGTTCTACCTTGAGTTCGGCCAGCGGAGGCCCAGCCTCGTCAACATCTACTAATCGCAAAGTGATCGGCACGACTCCGTGGGCGTCGGTCACGGCAGCATAAACGGAGATAAGAGGGTGCTTGGCCGGAAACGAGTTAGCGCCGATCGTCGAAAAGCAGCCGAGGATAGTCCGTTTCCCTGTCCCCGGGTCTCTCCAAATCGCGTCACATACAACTAAGGCTATGGCATACGGCGCTACCGGCTTTGCCCCGGCATTATTCTCTGGCGACATCGTGCCTCCCCCGCCATGAGTATTATACGCCTAAGGCGTCCTGGGGCAAAAAAAATGTCAAGCGTCTCCGCCGTGGTTTCTAAACCTATCAGGGGTGGCTGTCAACCGGAATCCGGGATTTCTTGATACCAGCACCCTACGGGCGTATGTTTTCCGTGTCTGCGGTAGAATCCGCCGACTCTGTCTGAGGACACGGCTTAGGGGAAAAAGGGGAGATTCTACTTCTTCCCGTCCCGCGCGGCTGGCCGAAGCGGTCCCGGCCCGCGGAGGCGCCGTTTGACCCGTACGTCAAGGTCAGGCCTCCCGAAACGGCCGGATGGGCTGCGTGGATTATTGTACCGGCCCCCGGATATGTGTAAACCACAAAACCTGTCACTTGTCGTTCGTCATTTGTCCCTTGCCACTGGAGCCGGCGGCTTTTTGCCCGAACTCCCCTCTGCGCAATCTGCGCAATCTGCGGACGATCCGTTGTCGTCTCTGTCCCAATAGACATTACTTTTACAGGATTCGCCCGTGCCCCGGCCCGCCGCGTGTTCCGGCGGCATTCAGTCGCCCCTGCGGGGCTCCCAAGACAAAGAACAAAAGAAAAATGATTCTTCCGCTCCGGTACCCCGGGCTCGCGCCGCGGGGCTACTATCAGGCGCCCCATGCGGGGCTTCAAAGAGAAAAAACAAATCACGACGGGCCTCTCGCGTACCCAGGCGGTGCCCCGGGCTGTTACGTGGCCGGCCTTTCAGGCCGAACGGCATCGTGCCGCCGGCGCGGCGAACGACGTGACCACGGATACAAGCGACGATACGTCGGCGGGGGGCGGGGGGCAAAGGAAATCAGGGAACATCAAGTGCGGAGTGCGGAGTTCGGAGTGCGGAGTGAACGGCAGGACAGCGAGGCACGAAGGGACGAAGGCACGAAGGCACGAAGGCAACAGCAAAACGGCAACGGCACAGTTAGCCGCCGGACTTGTCCGGCGCGTGTTTTGGACGTCGCCGTTTGCGGCGACGGCTAAACAAGGCGACGGCTAAACAAGGCGGCGAAACGGCAACGGCAGTTCAAAGCCTGCCCTGTCCTCGACTTGCTCGGACCGTGAGCCTGTCGAACGGAGCGAAGCCGAAGGGTTCGAGGTTCAATGGTCAGAATCTCGCGGTCCTTTACGACCGGCGGGCGGCGCGGTATGATGTTCCGTCGCACAATGGGCCGAAGGGGCGGTCTCCTGACTCATGGTCACCCAGAGACAACTGGCGGAGTTCATCATCCATCGCCTGCGCGAGGCGGGGCATCAGGCCCTGCTGGCGGGGGGGTGCGTCCGCGACCTGCTGCTCTCGCGTCCGGCGAAGGATTACGACGTGGCCACGAGCGCGCGGCCGGAGGAGGTCGTGGGGCTGTTTCCGAAGGCGCTGACGGTCGGGGCGGCGTTCGGCGTGGTGGTAATTGTGGAGGACGGGCTGGAGGTGGAGGTGGCCACGTTCCGCCGCGAGGGGGGATACAGCGATGGGCGGCACCCCGACGCGGTCGCGTTCACTGATGCCCGCGAAGATGCCCTGCGGCGCGATTTCACGATCAACGGAATGTTCCTCGACCCGGATACGGGCGAGGTGGTGGACTACGTTGGCGGGCGGGCGGACCTCGCGGCCGGCATCATCCGTGCCATCGGCGACGGGCGGGCGCGGTTTGCCGAGGATCACCTGCGGATGCTGCGTGCGGTGCGGTTTGCGGCCGAACTCGGGTTCCAGATCGACCGGGCGACGGCGGCGGCGGTCAGGGAACTCGCCCCGCGTATCGCGTCAGTCAGCGGCGAGCGCGTATCGGCGGAACTGGAGCGTATCCTGACGGCCCTGCCGGTCGGCCGCCGCAAGGGCCTCGAACTGATGCGGGACCTCGGCCTCATGGCCGTCATCCTGCCCGAAATCCAGGCGATGCAGGGCGTTGAGCAGGGGCCGACGGTCCATCCCGAGGGGGATGTCCTTACGCACACCATCCTGTGCGTGGGCGAGTTGCGCGAGCCGACGTTTGAACTCGCCCTGGCGGCGCTCCTCCATGATGTGGGCAAACCCCGGACGGCCGTCACCCGCGACGGTCGCAAGACCTTCTACGGCCACGAGAAGATCGGCGAGGGGATGGCCGCCGAGATCTGCGGGCGGCTGCGTCTCTCGACGCTCCAGACGCGGCGGGTCACGTGGCTGGTGGGGTCGCACATGAGGCTGGTGTCCTATGATGAGATGCGTGAGGCGACGCTGAAGCGCCTCTTCGCCGCGGAGGGTTTCCAGGAACTGGCCGAACTCTGGCGGGCCGATTGCCTGGCCTCCGGCGGCACGGCCGAGCCATACGAGGAACTCATGGCCCGCTGGCGCGCCCTGGGGGAAGAGGAGGTGCGGCCGCAGCCGCTCGTCACCGGCCGCGACCTCATCGGCATGGGGTTTCAGCCCGGGCCGTGTTTCCGCGAGGTTCTGGACCAGGTTTATGATGCACAACTCGAGGGCCGCGCCGGCACAAAGGACGAGGCGCTGGCCCTGGCACGTCAACTGGCAGCCGAACGATGCAAGCCGACACCTTAACCGTTAACGGCGGCATGCAGGTCGATACGGCCGGCCGCCCGATCACGCCCAGCCGCCTGCGACGCGCGATGAACGTCAACATCGCGGTCGGCATCATGGGCGCGGCATGGTACACCGTCTGCGCCCCGCAGCAGATCCTGAACGTCTTTTACAAGAACGACCTGGGGGCCACGCCCGGCCAACTCGGCCAGATGGTCTCGCTTGTCCAGTTGGCCTCGCTCTTTCACCTTGCGGCCATTTTCATTTACAGCCGCACGCCGAAGCGCAAGACCGTCTGGGTCATCGCCCACGTGCTGCACCGGCTGCTGGGGTTCGTGCTGGCGGGGGTGTCGGTGTATGCGGCCCAGGGTGGCGACAAGGGACTTGGCGCGAAGGTCATTGCGGCGGCGATGGTCGTCTCGTGGATACTGATGACCAGCACGGCCTCCGGTTGGTGGTCGTGGATGGCGGACCTTGTGCCGGAGAACATCCGGGCAACGTTCTTCGGCCGCCGGGCGACGATCGTCCGCGCCATCAACCTGACGTGGTTCTTCGGCGTCACGTTTGCCCTGGACCACTTGAGGATCGTCAACATCTTCTACGTCTATGCGGCGGTCTTTGCGGTGGGCGGCCTGGCGGGCATCCTCGACATCGTCATCCACGGCTTCATCCCGGAACCCGCCCGCGGGAAAGATGCGCCGAGGATCGGCTGGCGCGAGTTCACCGAGCCGCTGCGGAACCGCAACTTCCTGACGTTCTCCATCAGCATCGGGGCGTGGTCGTTCTCCACGAGCGTCCTGGGGCCGTTCGTCGCCCCGTACATCACGGCCGATGTCTCGCAGGGCGGAATCGGCGCCCCGATGACCTGGCTCGGCATCAACGCCGCCATCATTCAACTCACGATGATCGCCACCGGCACAGGCTGGGGCATCGTCATGGACCGATTTGGCCGCAAGCCCGCCGTCCTGCTGGGGGCGCTCCATCCCCTGGCCACGTGGGTCGGCTGCTTCTTCATGACCCAGGGGAACTACCCGTTCGTGCTCGTGGTCACGGCCATCATCGCCGGCCTGCTGGGACCCGGTTTCTGGGACGGCTCCGGCCAGTTGATGCTGACCCTTACGCCGCAGCGGAACCGCAACGCCTACCTCTCGTGGCACATGGCCACGGTGGGCATCATTGCGGCGGGCGGATCGTTCCTGGGCGGCAAACTGGGCGACCTCCTGGGCGGGTTCCACTATGAACTCTGGCAGGGGTTCGTCATCGGAAGTTTCCACATCGTCGCCCTGGTGTCGTTCGTCCTGTCGTCACTGAGCGTTCTGATACTCTTCAGGATCCGCGAGGGCACCGAGAAGCCCGTCGGGTTCGTCGTCACGCGGCTCTTTACGCCCGGCATCTTCCGCACGTTCCTGAACCTGAGCGTCATCAGCAGCGCCGCCAGTTCCGGCGATACCGCCCGGGCCCTGAGGACCCTCGACGGCGTCTCCAGCGACCTTGCGGTCGGAGACATCCTCGACCGCCTGCGCGACCCCAACCCCGAAGTGCGCGAGGAGGCCGCGCGGGCCCTCGGGCGAACCGGCTCTGCCGACGCCGTCGAGCCGCTCATCGAACGCCTCCGCGACCCGCACTCGACCATCCGGCCGGAGGTCGCCCAGGCCCTCGGACTCATCGGCGACCCGCGGGCCGTCCCCGCCCTCATCGAGAACCTCTCCAGCCCCACCCCGGAGTTGCAGGATGCCTGCGCCCGGGCACTCGAAAAGATCCGCAAGCCCGGCACACCGCGGCGGGCCGTCCGGCGGCTCCGCAGCCTGGAAGACGATTCCGGCAGTCTGACGATGGATGGCCTCGTCCTGCGCCTGGACGATGCGGACCCGGAGATGCGCGAGGAGGCCGCGCGGGCCTTGGGCCGCATCGGATCGCCCGAGGCCGTCGATGCCCTCATCCATCGGCTGCGAGACCCGCACTCGACGATCCGGTCGGATGTGGCCCTCGCCCTCGGCCAGATAGGCGACCCGCGGGCGATTCCGCCTCTCGTCGAGTGCCTCAAGAGCCCGTCCCCGGAGGTCCAGGACGCCTGCGCGCGGGCCCTCGGAGACATCGGCGGCCGCGAGTCCGTCCGACACCTCCTCCGCATGCTTGAGGAAAAGCACCCCGAGCGGCTCATCGCATCCAGCGCCGAGGCCGTCTCTAAGCACGGCATCCTCGAGGCCGCCTGGGAAATCCTCCCAAGCATGCACGAGACCGCCAACTCCATCCTCCGCGGCCAACTCGCCATCGCAATGGGCAACCTCCTCGGTCGCCCCGGCGAATTCTACGCCCACCTTACCGGCGAAACCGCCCAGCAGGGGGCACGCCTCGGAAAACTCTGCCGAGATGTCCGCCGCTCTCTCCGTGCCATCAGACGCTTCGTCCCCAAGGGCACACGCCGCGCCAAATCCCTTGACGCCCTGGAAGACGACCTTCAGCGCATCCGCGGACTCATGGAAGGGCAGGACTACCGCGCCGCCGTCGCCGGGCTGCACGCCGTCACCCGGCGGCTGGTGCTGGTCATCATCGACCGCGATTGCCCCGACGAC
>CAYGWP010000356.1:0-2742 GCA_964353455.1 uncultured Anaerolineales bacterium | reverse complement strand
CATGCAGGTCTTTGAGCAGGCCTTCGGGCGCCGGCCGAACTGAGGCCCCGAATGCCCTGAGCACTTTAAGGTTGGATAGTGGCGCGGCGGGTCTCCGGACCCGCCGCGCCGGCACGCAACGTTAGGCAAAGCGCGGCGGGTGCGGAGACCCGCCGCGCGAATTGAGGTGTAACGATGAGCGGTCTGGGCGACCTGTTGGGCATGATGCAGAACCTGGGGTCCATCCGCCAGCGCATGGCCGAAATCCAGGGCGAACTCGAGCGCCGGCGCATCGACGGCGAGGCCGGCGGCGGCATGGTCACCGCCACCGTCAACGGACGCCAGGAACTCGTGGCCCTCAAGATCGACCCCGAGGCCATAAAGCAGGGCGACGTGGCCCTGCTTGAGGAGATGGTCAAGGGCGCGGTGGGCCAGGCGATGGCCAAGGCCCGCGACGTTCAGCGCGAGGCCGTCGGCAAACTCCTCGGCGGCATGCCCCTCCCGCCGGGCCTGCTCGAAATGATGAGTTAACACGGCTGAGCCGGGGCGCGCCCCGGCCTACATGGTTGTGCTGTTGCTCAGGCACTCAGGTACTCAGGTACTTAGGTACTATCCGTCATGGACGCCTACACCGAATCAATGGAGCGATTGATCGAGGCCCTCGGCGAACTGCCGGGCATCGGCCGGCGCACCGCCGAGCGACTGGCGTTTTACCTTCTGGATGCCGACAAGGAAGAGGTCGCAGCGCTCGAGGCGGCCCTGCACGACATCAAGTCGAAGGTCGGCCACTGCCGCCAGTGCGGGTCGCTGGCCGAGGGCGACGAGTGCGCCATCTGCTCAAGCCCCCGCCGCGACCGCACCCGCCTCTGCGTCGTCGAGAAACCGAAGGACGTGATCCGCATCGAAGGGACCGGCGGATATAATGGACTCTATCACGTGCTGGGGGGCCTCGTGGCGCTGATGGACGGCGTCGGACCCGAGCAACTGGACCTTGAGCGGCTGGCGCGGCGGGTTGCGGCCGGCGAGGTCCAGGAGGTGATCCTGGCCCTCGCCCCGACCGCCGAGGGCGACGGCACGGGCCTCGTCGTCGCCGAGCGCATCAAGGACTCGAAGGTCCGCATCACGCGCCTCGCGCGCGGCCTCCCGACCGGGGCGACGCTCGATTACGCCAACCCCGGCATGCTGGCCGACGCCCTTCGCGGCCGACAAGATGTTGATCACACTTAGCCCCCGGTGAATACACCGGGGGCATACACGGGGGGGGCGCAGGCTCAAATATGCGCTTTGACGCAAGTTTACAGCAGCGCCTCGAACAGCGGATGATCCTGGCGCCCAGGATGATCCAGGCCATGGAGATTCTCCAACTCCCCCTCATGGCCCTCCAGGAGCGGATCGACCAGGAACTCATCGCCAACCCCGTCCTGGAGATGCGCGACCAGAATGACGCCGAGGAGGCCGGCCCCGCCGAGGGCGAGGAGTCCGAGGCCGCGCCGTCATCCCCCGTGGCCGAGCCGGAGCAGGAACTCGTGGTCCGCGAGGACGGCGGCCCGGCCGACTTCGAACGCCTCTCGAACCTCGTTGACCGTTGGGAAACCTACTTCGAGGACGATGCCTCCGCCCGCCGCCGCCCCAGGGCCGATGACGGCGACGCCGACCCGAAGACCGAGGCGATGCAGAACACGCCCGATATCGGCGACACCCTTCAGGAAGTCCTCATCGGGCAATGGCGTTTCGAGGAAGTCACGCCGCGCATCGCCGCACTCGGCCAACTCATCATCCGCAACCTCGATGACAGCGGCTACGTGCGCGTGCCGCTGGAAGAACTCGCCACCGAGGCCGAGCCGCCCGCCTCGCCCCCAGAGATGGAGGAGGCCCTCGCCTGCGTCCAGACCCTCGGCCCGCCCGGCGTAGCCGCGCGGAACCTCGAAGAATGTCTGCTCCTCCAACTCCACGCCGACCCGGACTACGGCGGCGGAGCGGGCGTGCTGCCGCAGGACGCCATTGAAGTCCGCCTCATTCGCCATCATCTCAAGGACGTCGAGGCCAACCGCTATCCACAGATGGCCAGGGCACTCGGCGCCACCATCGAGGAAGTGAAGCAGGCCGTCGCCCGCATCCGGCGCCTCAACCCGCGGCCCGGCGCCGCCGTCAGCCCGCGACGCACCCCGCCCATCGTCCCGGACGTCCGCATCCAGTGGGACGATGAGGCAGGCCAGTACCGCGTGACCGCGCAGCGCGGCGATGCCCCGGAACTCTACATCAGCCGCGCGTACCGCCGGCTCGTCAAGCGGCGCGACCTGGACGAGAAGACCCGCAAGTTCGTCGCCAACAACATCCGCTCGGCACGGTGGCTCATGGACGCCATCGAGCAGCGCCGAGACACCCTGCGCCGGGTCGTCGAGTCGATCCTTAAGTTCCAGCGATCCTTCTTCGACGAGGGACCCGAACACCTCATGCCCCTCAAGATGCAGGAAGTGGCCGACGACGTCCACCTGCACGTGGGAACCATCAGCCGCGCGGTCGCAGATAAATATGCCGATACCCCCTGGGGCATCTGGGCCCTCAGGCACTTCTTCACCGGCGGCACGCAGACCGCCGAAGGGGTCGATGTAAGTTGGGACACCGTCCGCAGCCGCATCAAGACCATCGTTGACGCAGAGGACAAGGCGAAGCCGATCTCCGACGAGGCCATCATGAATATCCTCCAGGCCGAGGGCGTCCAGAAAATCGCCCGCCGGACCGTCGCCAAGTACCGCGAGGAAC
>CAYGWP010000355.1:0-7178 GCA_964353455.1 uncultured Anaerolineales bacterium | reverse complement strand
GCGCCGAGTCAAACGGCTTTGTGGTGCGTCCGGCGCGGTGGGGTAGGTCGGGTATAGCCGTTGGCCGCCCCTTTCGGTTGGCGGTGCCTCACTGGCCCGGCCGTGCTCCGTTTCCAGACCCCGCTCATCGAACCGGACGGGCAGATTTCCCGCATCCGGCTCTCGGAGAAGGACTCACGCCGTCGCCCACGGGAAGTTGCGCGGCCGCCCCTGGAGGCGGACCAACCCCAGCACCTCGTGCAGGTAAGCGTCCGGGTAACTGACCCGGCCGTATCCTTGGTGCGGGTACTTCGCGCGCAACCCCTGACGCAGCCGTCGCCGGGCCTGCTTGTCCACCGCCCGGTACACCCGGCTCACCGACCCCAGCGAGAAGTAGTTCGCCCAACCCGCCAGCAGGCGGTTCAGTTCGCCTATCTTCTCCGGGACCGTCGGCCGCGAACTTTCTCGCCCGGTCAGGGTCCGCAGGGCCGACACCAGGCGCGCCAGCCGCTTCTTCGACGGCCGCGTCCCGATGTACGCCCGTCCCGTCTTGGGCGACCAGTTTCGGCCAAAGGTGTACCCCAGGAAGTCGAACGGCTCGTCCGGCGCCTGCCGCATGCACCCCTGCGGCTGGGCTACTACGAATTGCCGCTGTGAGAGGCTGCGGCAAGGCCACAGGGAGAAAGGACCCGAGGACCGTTGGGAGTGGGAATAAGGACCATCGGCTGAAGGTGGCCGACGATGCCGACCATGCGGATGGGCCACCGGGACTTGGCTCGGGCGCGGAAGTAGGCGCATTCGCACGCGGTGCGGAATGTACTGGCGGCGTTGGTGGGGAAGCGGAACCAGGGGGGCGGCAGAGATTCAAGCACCTTGCGGCTGATGCGGCAACAGGCGGTGCCGAAGTCTTTGTCGCCGTAGTGGCCGCGAATGCCCTCGGCCCCGACGAAGCCGCAGTAGAGGATGTCACCCGGCCCGGTGAAGATTGTGTCCGTGCCGCGCTGGCCGTCGGGCTGGTCCGCGAGCGGCACCATGTCGGCGTCGATCATCAACAGGTGGTCAAACCGCTTGTCCTCAGCCAGGAAGCAATTGACGGTCTGGTTGCGGGCCACGTCGGTCGGGAACTCCGGGCTGCCGTAGCGCCAGCACTTGTTCTCCAGCCAACGGGCCAGCAGGCGGTTGGGTTCCTGGCGGAAGGCCATGACGGCGACGAGGATGCTGCCGACGTTGCTCATGACGGTTCCGGGTGACCCCAGGGCGAGTACCACTCCATGTATTCGCCGTTCCACTCGTACCAGCCCATGATGTGGCCACGGGCGTCGATGTAGATGCTACAGTTCACCTCGGCGGCGTAGCGACACGGCCGTGGATCGGCGTGGGCCACCTTCCGCTCGTCATCGACAATGATCCAACCTTCCTTGATGGTGGACACTTCGGTGGTGATCTCGCCGCCCTCGATGGTCTCCGGCGTTTCGACCCAGGACCATGCGCACGTGCTGACCGGGATGTACCGCACACGCATCACGGCCCCGGCGGGCGGGCAGTCGTTGAGGGTGACCGACCAGGCGCCTGTCCGAAACTTGACCGTGCCAGTGCCATCCCCTTCCAAATCCACCTCGAAATCGTTCCCGGCGTTGGCCGAGCGGGCGCAGTACATCCGCTTGAACTCGCCGGGCCGGACCTCGTATTCGATGGTGAATGTGTATGGTAGGGGTTGGCCAGCCAGCGTGCCGGAGAAGGTGTTGATGTGGCCATCCGGCGGGATCGGCGTGCCCGCGTTTTCATCGACGAACGGCCCGGGCTGGCAGCGGACGTGAATCCAGTCCTCAGTCTCGCCCTCTGAGTAGTCCTTCAGGCACGGCACGAGCGTCCCATCGCCGAACGTGCCGTCACCCACCTTATCGAACGAGATGCTCACGGTATCGCCGGCGGGCGTGAGGTCGTAGCCGTCGCCCGTGGCGGGCGGGAAGCCGCTGCCGGGAATCCAAATCCGCCCCGAAATCGGCTCGCCAGCCGTGACCACCAAGGCGGGCCAGATTTCGATGAAGTCAAACGAGTTCTCCATCGGCGGCAGGCCGCCGGCGGCGCTGTACTCGAACTTGTACTCATCCTCGCCAGGATCACCGATGAAGACACGCACGCGCGTGCCAACGGCAATGTCGTCCACGCCGTTTACTTCTTCGGCGACGCCGCTCTCGCCGGTATCCCCATCGAAGTCATACGCTGGGGCGTTCGCGTCGTCGGTGATCGTGGCCCAGAAGGACTCGCGGTCCCCGCCACCCACGACCGGGCCATAGTGGAACCAGTATTCCTCGGCCCCGCCCGTGCGGACAGCGAAGAGTTGAATCACCTGGCCCACGGGGTTGATGTCGGAAGCGCCGAAGTCGAAATCGTTGACCTCGTAGGCGGGGCCGTACTCGTCCGAGGACCGGCCGCCGGCCTTCTCCGTCCACGCCCCAGGCCCCGCCCACTCGATTTCGACCCACTCGAACGCCCCGCCGCCGTCCGCGGTGATCTCGGCCCAGAACGGCGCCTGCGGCGGGGCATCGGCCACGCGGACCAGCGCCCACTTATCCTCGCCCGTGCCGTCTTCCTTCCACAGGATTTGGGCAGCACCCTCGGGCGCGCTGGACAGACGTCCATCGTCCACAACGTCGGCGAAGCCGTGGTCTTCGCGGAGGACGTTGAGTTTCACGGGTGTGACGCCCTGGACCAGGCACCGGCCGATCTTCCCATCCGCGATGGGTTCCTGGCAGATGGCGAAGTTGCCCGCATGGTCGGCGGCCGTGGGCGCGACGCCTTTGAGGGCATAACGGAACTTGAAGCCTTCCTCGTTATCCTCGGGGCCGTAAATTGGCCCGTCCATGCCAAGGATGTCAAAGAGGCTCCGGTCCTCGCCCGTGTCGTTCCTGACGAGAATGACGCCCGCCTGCCGCGGCTCGGCCAGGGGATCGCTGTCGGTGTTCTGCCGGCGCTGGAGGTAATCACGCGCAGCATCGATGAACGTGTTGAACGTCTGGGCCGGGATGACCATCCGCTGGCCCGGCTGGACTTTCTTGAGCGTGTCGCCCATTGCCTACGTCGCCCTCTGCTTCCGGCTGATAGCCCCACCCCATCCGCGCCGCATGCTCATTGGTCGCGCGAACCTTCGCGTCAAGTTCCGATGCCCAATCCGGCGTAGTTTCCGGCGTCATAGACTTGCTCGATGTGCACGAACGCCGGTTTCTTAACGATGCTCTTTGAGTTGTCGTCCTCGGCGTCCTGGTACTGGACCCAGAGGTACTCCCAGCCCTTTTTCGCAATGCCGGTGATGCTGCCAATGGTCAGGCCCGTAACGTTCGGGCTGGCGGCGAAGCGGAAAGTGATCTCCCACGCCCCGTCGCCACGCTGGGAACCGGATGCGCCCAGGAACAGCACCTCGCCCGCGGCAAACCCCCTGAAGGCGGCGTTGTTGGTCTTGCCGGTCAGGGAGAAGAGCGCCGCCTTATATGCGCCGTCGACGTCCTCGCTGTCGAAGTAGTGGGTCTCGGAGAAGTTATAGACGGGGACCGTTATGTCGCAGCCTTCGACAGAATCGTGCGTGACGCCAATCGCGCCGCCCAGGTCCGGCGGCGTGGCGCCCTCGGCGGCGTAACTGGCGACGTGCTCGCGCGCCTGGGTGACGTGCATCGATCCGCCGCCGGTGTCGAACTGGTAGGTCGAGTCGCCGACCTCCTTCGGCTTCGACGACATCAAACCGTAGCGGGCGGTGCCCTCCCAGAAATCAGAGCCATCGGACAAGGGCTTCGCGTTGCAGGTCTGGCGGACCAGGCCGTTGTAGGCCAGCGGCGCTTCGGCCTCCAGGGCAGTCAGCGCGGCCTGTTCATCGTCGGTGCCCTGGATGACGTACAGGAACTCGGCGCTCGGGTTGTCACCCGAACCGACCTGGCGGCTCTCAACACGTTCGGCTACGGTGATGGGCACTGCATTGCTCCCCCGCCCAAGGCGGGCAGGCGTCAGTTGAAGTTCACACCCAGGTTCGCGGCCAGTTGGGCAATTTTCTCGGTGTTCTTGGCGGTCGCTTCGGTGGCGCTTGCGATCCGGTCGCTCACACCGCCCGCCCCCATGCCGGCGGCTTCGATCGCGCTGAAGGTTCCGCGCACGCCGATGGTCCGTTTCATGGCGTCGGGCATGGCGGCTGCGGCGTCCTCCAGGGCCTTGCGAACAGCCCGCTGATACGTGTCGCCGGTGATGTCGCCGGCGTCGAGTAACTTTCGGTAACGATCGACCTGCGCCCGGGCCCGCTCTTCGGGCGTCTGCATCGACTCGGTGAGCGACTGGCCTTCCTTCTTGGCGGCGTCGGCCTCGCGGGCGCCGCGGAGTTCCGCCATCGCGGCCTTGAGTTTCTCGAGGCGCTCGGTGTACTCATCGAAATTGATGAGCCCCGCGTCCATCGCTTCGTCGAGCGGCTTGGCGGCCCTGGTGACCTCCACGTCGAAGGCGTCGAACGTGCCGCGGAGGACCCCGGCCTCCAGTTCCAGATTCCGCATGGTGCCGGCAAGGCCGCTGTCGAAGTCCTTGCGCTTCTCGGCGGCGTGCTGTTTCTCGGTGACATCAAGGATGGCCAGACGCCAACCGAGGAGCGACTCGGCCTGGTTGGCGGCAAGACCCAGGTGCCGGACCTCATAGGCCAGGAACTCCCGCTCCGACATGGTGGCCCGGGCGTACTGGTCCATCGCCTGGCCGATCAGGCTCTCGCCGCGGGCGCGGGTTTCCTGAAACTTCTCGGCGGACTTCCGCTGCTGTTCAATCTGGATGAGGCGGAGTTTCTTGGCAATGAGGGCTTCGGCTTCGGTCTGCGCAAGGCGAAGACCATCCACTTCGTAGCGTGCGAATTCTTCGGCCGACATCGTGGCCTGCGCGATGGCCCGGTCCACGGAATGAACGGCGTTAACGTAGCGGTTCCATGCCGCCACACCCTCGTCGCGCTCGCGCTTGGCCTTGGCGGCGGCACCGCTATCGGCCGAGTCGTGGGTGCCGATGCCCCTCAAGCGAAAAACGAACCACTTCATCGCTGAATCGACCGGGCCGGAGAGTTCCTTGACGATCTCGCCCAGGCCGAACGGCAGTTCCTCGGCGGCCTTGCGGGCACCCTCCATGTCGCCCCGGAATAGGGCCGAGAACATCTGGACGTCCTTGATGCCAACCTTGACAGCAGCGATTGCCGTGGCGAACTTGAGGCCCGTCTCGGCAATCTGCATGCCCTTGAAGCCGCCGGAGAGGAACCCCCTGGTGTCCTGGGCCGACGCCTCCGTGCCGCGCGTGAGGGACGGGCCGCTGTTCTCGGCAACCCACTGGCGCAGGCGCGCCTGGCTTTCGCGCAGGCGGCGCAGCATCGGCGTATCGTCGGCGGAGATCTCAACGTAGGCCCCGCCCATCCTGATTGCGCCGGCATCGGGCACGTGAGTCTCCTTACGCCGCCGCCGGGGCCGCCACTGACGTGGCCCAAAACTTGGGCAGCATTTCCTTGGCCGACGCCAGGGCCGGCCGCATGTACGGGCGCGGCGGGAAGTTCACGGGCTTCAACATCCACAGGGGGCCATACAGCGCCTCGTTCAACTCATTGGAGCGGCGCACCTGCGCAGGCGTGCGGAGGTGCGCGTACACCATCTTGGTGCTCGTGTCCTGGAGGGCAACGGCGTCACGGCCCGTGGGGGAGTCGGCCATGACGGTCCTGGTGGTCGTCACCAGGCGAATCTCGCCCACGCCGCCGAGTTTACGGATGCGACGCCGGCGGTTCCTGAGACGCCGCGTGCCCACAAAGCCGAACTCGTGGATGCGCGGCACGTCGCCCACGTACCCAAGCGGCACGGGGCCGACCACCACCGTCCGTAGCGTCGGCGAATAGTGGTAGTAGATGTGTTTCTTCAGGGCCTTCCCGGTCTTCGGGTGCGCGTACGGCGGCGTGCCCGGCGGCGAGTGGAGGTCCGGATTGGCCCGCTCGGCCATACTCCACTTGGCGGCGTTGCGAATCCACTGACCGGCCGCGGCGAGCGCGCGGCCGGTCTTCTGGTCTACCATCGCTTGGACGATCTTCTCGCTGAAGAACCACTGTTTGACCACGAACTTGAGGCCCATGTGGTTACCCGCCCACCGGCGCGGGGACGGCCGGGGCCGACGCCTGGATCGGCGGGGCCGAGGTCGGCTCCGGCTCCTTGGTCTTGATGACGCCAGTCTGGACACCGAGTTTGTAGAGCGCGGACTGCGCATCGTCGACGATCTGGTGCACGAGGCCCGGCACCGCCCCGTCACCGAAGACCGCCTTGATGCTCTCGGGGTCCATCTGCTGCTTGATCGCCTCGACCAGGTTGCCTGTCTGGAAGAACGCCTGCCGCGAGCGCCAGAGCATCCACCCGATGCCGCCGATGGCCCCGGCGATGAGGACGGCCGCGCCGATGGCAATCCACTCCAGGTACTGGTGGACCAGCGTGGCGGCACCGATGAGGAGCAGCGCCCCCGCCGCGACAGCGAGGCCTGCCTTCATATCCACCTTGAGCGCGAGGAACACGCCGACAGCCAGGACACCGACGCCGGCCACAATCAGCCACTTAAGGACCGCCCGCACGGCGCTATCGGCCTTG
This sequence comes from uncultured Anaerolineales bacterium, assembly GCA_964353455.1. Classification (GTDB taxonomy): domain Bacteria; phylum Planctomycetota; class Phycisphaerae; order FEN-1346; family FEN-1346; genus CAYGWP01. The sequence continues at coordinate 579 of CAYGWP010000355.1, read as the reverse complement.
GCCTGCTCTTCCGCGATGCGTTTCTCAGCGGCAGCGGCCTTGGCCTGCCAGGCATCGCGGTCCTCGGCGAGGGCCTGCGCAGCGGCGTCGGCCTGGCGGAGTTCAGGAACGACCACCTGGACCACTACCCTGGACTCGCGGGAGATTTCCGCGACGGCCTCGCGGGCGACCACGAGTTTCGGGGTCACGTCATTCTGTAGCGCGTCGGCTTGGGCGTCGAGCACCTTGGCAACGGGTTCGGCGATGGGCGTCGCCTCGCGCAGGGTCTGTGCCTGGGCGCCGACCACGCCGGCCACTTCGCTCACCTTCACCGCCGCGCCGTCGATGTTCTGGCCGGCCGTGTCGGCGGCCCGCGCGATCGCCGTGCCAGCATCGTCCGCCTTAGTAGCGGTCTCGACCAGCCGCGGGGGCTGCTTCGGAAGTTCCGGCTTGTGGCAGCCGGCCAGCACCAGAACGGCAACCAGGATCACGAACACGGACATCGTCACATATCGGCTACTCACCATGATTCAACCTGCCTTTCCGTCAATGAAGACCTGTTTCAGGACCTCGATGCCGCAGTGCGGCAAGATAAGGTCC
>CAYGWP010000354.1:0-3457 GCA_964353455.1 uncultured Anaerolineales bacterium | reverse complement strand
GAGGATGACGGCGGCGCCGCCGCGGCGCGCCTCGGCCATCGCATCGGCGATCGCCGGCAGGGCGGGGTGCTCCAGCGGCATGGGCCGCTCGCCGACCGCCAGGACCCGCGCTAGGTCCATGTCGTGCCGGCGCTCGGCCAGTGGTCGCAGGCGAAGCCGGCCCCGGTCGAACTCCGGATACTTGCTTGGCATGTCAGTTCCTTGATACGTTGCGCCCGCCTCAGCCGGCGGCCGCCGCGGCTACGCGATGCGGTCCAGCATGTCCTCGGTCTGGACGCAGAGCGGCTTCTTGCCGCGCAGGAATGCGGCGATGTCGTCAACCGCCTGTGCGCCCAGGTTGAACGTCGCCGGCCCCGCGATGTGCGATGTAAGGGCGACGTTCGGCAGTTTCCTGAGCGGCGAGTCGGCCGCTGCCGGCTCCGGCTCCGTTACGTCGAGGAACGCAAAGAGGCGGCCCCTCGCCAGTTCGGCCACGAGCGCCGACTCGTCGATGCAGGAGCCGCGCGACGTGTTGATGAAGACGGCATCGCCCTGCATCGCCCGGAAATGGTCCGCCCCCAGCAGCCCGGCGGTCGAGGGCAGGGCGGGGGTGTGGAGCGTCACCACATTGCTCGTGCGGCAGAGCGCCACCAGGTCCTTCGTCCGCGCCGCCCCCATCTTCGCGGCCTCCTTGTCGGTAATGAAGGGGTCATAGACGAGGATGCGGCAGCCGAAGGGCCTGAGGAGCCTGATGACCCGCCGCCCGACCTCAGATGCGCCGACCACGCCAACCGTCGAACCGTAGAGGACGCGCAGGTTGGCGGGTTTGCCGGTCGGCCCCGCGCGGTTTGCGGCGGCGTTCTCGCACGCCCGGCGCAGGCCCATGATGATCTGGCCGAGGGTCATCTCGGCCACGCAGTCGGCGATGGCGGTCTTGCAGGACGCGATGACGAGCCGGGGCCTGCGGCCGGCCAGGTGCGGCCCGAACATGTGCCGGACCGTTCCGGCCACGTGCTCCCACAGGCGGAGTTTCGGGCATGCGGCCATCAGTTCCGCCGACTTCGGGCACGGCGTGCCCCAGGATCCGACGCCGACGTCGCAATCCATGAGGAGTCCGGCGGCGGCCTGGTCGGAGAGCGGGTCGGCGGCGTCGGTCCAGCGGACCTCGCCGAGTTTTTCAAGGCGGCCGGCGTCCTCGGGCGAGAAGAGGTTCTTGCGCAGTGCCGTGTGGATGATGACGCCGATGCGGGCCTTGCGTGTCCTGCGTGTCGCCATGACGGAGGTCTCTCCCGCGGCGCGGCCTCTGCCTCGCTGCTCGCGGCGCACAGTTTAGGCTTCACAAGGGCGGGGTTCAAGTGTTCTGCGCTTCGCGCCGAGACGCGGTTGCATTTCCCGACGCTTCTGCTACGATGGATTGCGCGTGATACCGGCTGATGCATGCCACTTCCCGGGTCGGTCGAGGAAGAACCGGATGTTTGAGTATCTTGACTCCTTGATTGACGCCTACGGGTACTACGCCCTGTTTGTGGGCACGTGCCTGGAGGGCGAAACGATCATGGTGCTGGCGGGCATCGCCGCATGCGAGGGGGTCCTGAAACTCCCGTGGGTCATCGTCCTGGGTTTCCTCGGCAGCCTGACGGGCGACCAGACGATCTTCTTCATCAGCCGCATGTGGGGCCGGAGGATCCTCGCGCGCCTGCCGTGGCTCCAGCCGCGCCTCGAGAAGGTCAACCGCATGCTTGAGCGTCACGGGACGTGGTACATCATCAGTTTCCGGTTCTTCTACGGGCTGCGGAACCCGACGCCGTTCGTCATCGGCCTCAGTTCCGTGCCCACCGCCAAGTTCATCCTGCTGAACGTCCTCGGGGCGATCCTCTGGGCCGTTACGCTGGGCGTGCTGGGGTATCTTTTCGGGGCCCTGGCCGAACGCATCCTCGTTGACCTGAAGTGGATGATCCTGACCTTCGCCGGCGTGGGCGTCATCATCTGGATCGTCCGGCACCTGCTCCTCAGGCGCGCCCGCCGCCGGGCCAAGCAGCCGCAACGGCCCGCCTCGCCGTAGCGCCGGCCAGACTCCCCTATAGCAGTTCACGCATGCGCGTAGCAGAACATGTGTGCCACGGCGGGCCTTGTCCCGCTGTGGGATGAGCCACACGGCGTCCTCGCCCGCCAGTCCGTAGGGCGGGGCACACGGCGATACAGGCAATTGTGAAGCGCCGTAACCGCAAAAAATTGCATGCCCGGCAGCATGGCCGCCGGGCATGCGTACAAGCCCCATCCCAAGGGCAGAGTCTCAGGCTGCTGTTTCGACGCACGGGCAGTCGGGGCACCGCGCGACGGCGGCCGTCTCGGGAACGCGGACGACGCCGTCCAGTCCGAACGGGCCGTGCTCCACGCCGAATGCGGCGTAGTCGATGAACCACTGGCCGTCGGCCCAGTAGCGGAACCGGTACTCGCCCGGCTCCAGGTTCAGCGTGGCCGTCCAGTGCCCATCGGCCGTCCGCATCATGGCCAGGTCGCCCACCCGCCACTGGTTGAACGCGCCCACCAGGAACACCCGGTGCGCGTGCGGACGAAGGAATCGAAACGTGGCGCTTGAGTCTTGGATCGTAACCATGTTGTCCACCTTCTTAGGAGACTAGCGCTCTCAGCCGCCCGCCCTTAGTCTTGGCGGGCAGCGGAGCCCTGCTGGAGGAGTTAATTCGGCTACTACGGGCGGGCCTTCTTACCCGATGCTGGCCACCGAGTTGAACGAGCCGTACGGGTTCGGCGCCCAGTGGCTGTGGTCCGGGTCGGTCACCCACTGGCCATCGATGACGAACTTATACTCGTGCGTGCCCGGCGTCAACTTGACTTCCAGGGCGTAGCGGCCGTCCTTCTGCTTCGTCATCGGCACCGGCCGCCAGTCGCGGAAGGAGCCGGCCAGGTACACCTGCGCGGCGTCCGACTTCGGCTTCACAGTGAATTGAACCATTCCCTTCTTCTTACCGTTGGCAAACATGACTGCGTCCTCGTCTCTGGGGGGTTGATTCAAGGAGGCGTGCAGGTCCCCTGCCTGCCGGCCTCCCCTTGAGTGTAAACGGTCTTGGTGTCGCTGGTCAACAGCGGACTCGGCTGAATCAAGGAAAAGCAAGCATACCACGTTTTCGGGAGATGTCAAGAAAGGAAATGGAAAATTTCTCGCGGAACCCGCGCGGCACGCCTACTTCTTCCCGGCGGCCGGCGGCCCGGGCTTCTCGCCCTCCACCTTCGGGTAACCCGCCTTCTTCTGCCACGCCCGCACGTACTCGATGCTGAAGGTGGATGGCAACTGCCGGTCCTCCGGCAGGCCGAACCAGTCGGGCATCGTCTCGCTGTCGAAGTTCATGTACAGCGGCTGATGCCAGTGCGTGTTCTCCGAGGTCCGCCGCACGATGCCATCGACGTACCACTTGATCTCGCGCTCGTCCCATTCCAGGGCATACACGTGGAAGTCGGC
>CAYGWP010000353.1:0-6851 GCA_964353455.1 uncultured Anaerolineales bacterium | reverse complement strand
AGTTTCCTGGGCGTGTACGTGCTGGTCCTTGCGCTCTTTGCGGCCGGGTGGCTCATCTCCGGCGATTTCCTGACGCGGCGGAACCTGATGAACACGCTGGAGGCCGTGACGCTGCTGGGGATCGTTTCGGTCGGCGTCGCGTTCATCACGTACAGCCAGCATTATGTGGATTTGTCGATACCTGGAATCATGGCCCTGGCGGGGATCGTGGCCGTCTCGGCGCTGGAGTACGGCTTTGCGGCCAGCGTGGCGGCGGGGATGGCGGCAGGCGTCGCCATCGGCATCGTCAACGGCTGGGTCATAGGGTACCTGCGCCTGAACCCCATCATCTGGACGCTGGCGATGATGTCGGTCCTTTCGGGCGTCATACGCAAGGTCTATGCCGGCAGGCAGATCTATCCCGACGGCGCAACCGATGCCGGCCGCGCGTTCCTCGACCTCTACCACACCCAGGTCTGCGGCGTGCTGCCCCTGCCCCTGGCGATCCTGATCGTGCTGGCGGCCGCAGGGTACTTCGTCATGCGGAAGACGGGCTTCGGCGCACAGTTGAAACTCGCGGGCTCTTCGTACGATGTTGCGCGGATGACAGGTGTGAACGTGCGGCGGACGGTGGCGGCGGCGTTCGTCATTTCGGCCGCAACGGCGGCGATGGCCGGGATCCTCCTGACGAGTTTCAACAAGGTGGGCGCACAGTACATCGGCAAGGGGTACGACTTTGCGGCCATCACGGCGGTGGTGATCGGCGGCATGACGCTGGCGGGCGGTCGCGGAAACATCGCCGGAGTCCTGGGCGGCGTCATCGTCATCGCGCTGATGAACAACGTCCTGTCGCTCGTGCGCATCGGGACCTTCAGTTTCTCGGAGTTCCACAAGGCGATCTTCCAGGGCGCGGTCTTCATCCTGGTGGTCGGAATCAACTCGTACGCCCGCAGAAAGTCAGGGCTGGACGATGCCTAGTCATCAGACATCGCGAGAGCCGGGGCGCGGCGGGTCGGGAGACCCGCCGCGCAATGCGCAAGACCCGCCGCGCAATGCGCAAGACCCGCCGCGCAATGGCGAGTCCCCGCGCGGCGGGTCTCCCGACCCGCCGCACAGCGCCTCCGCCCTGGCCTACCGCTACCGGGTGTACCTGCTTGCGCTGGTCATCTTTTCGGTAATGGCGGCGATCGCGCCGAACTTCGCGTCGGTCGGGAACTTCGCCAACATCCTGAAGGCCGCCGGGATCAACCTCCTGGCGGGGGCCGGATTTACGATCGTCATGATCTGCGGCCAACTGGACCTCTCCATCGGCTCTACTATGACGCTTGGCGGCATGATGGCGGTGGGCCTGGCGCCGGAACTCGGCTGGGCGGGCAGTTTCGCCGTCGCGCTCGTGGCAGGTCTGGCGGTGGGCCTCGTGAACGGACTCCTCGTGGCGAAGGCCAGGATCAACTCGTTCATCGTCACGCTCGGCACGATGATCATCCTCCAGAACGCGGTGTTCATCTACTGCGGCGGCGGGACAATTGCGGCAACAACGTTCGAGGTCTCCGACTGGTTCCAGCGCGAGTTGGCCCCCGGCATCACCCCGCAGATCGTCCTTCCGTACGCGGTCATGGCAATCCTGGCGGTGCTGATGAGGTGGACGCCGGTCGGCCGCGGGTTCTACCTTCTCGGCGGCAACCAGCAGACGGCGTGGTACTCGGGCCTGGCGGTGGACCGTTACACCATCGGCGCGTTTGTCCTTTCGGGCGTGCTCTCAGCAATGGGCGGGGCCATCGTCGCCATGAGCGAGGCCAACGCCAACCCGACGCTCGGCGACAGCCCGCTGATGACCATCGTTGCGGCGGCCATCATCGGCGGCACATCCATGCAGGGCGGAAAGGGCGGCATCGCCGGAACGGCCGTGGCGCTGGTGGCTCTGGCGGCGCTCGTCAACGGCCTCAGTTGCCGCGGCGAGGGTTACGAGGTACAGTTGATGGCCGGCGGACTGGTTCTGGCCTCGATCATCCTATATGATGCCTGGTCGGTCCGCCGCCGCGAGGCCAGGCGCGGGCAGCGGAAAGACCTGCTGGCGGAACTCAAGGGGTAGTTCGGCGAGGGAGGTGGCGCATGAAGCGGCGAACATTCATCTTCCTTGCGGCCGGCACGGCTGCGGCCGGCTGCCAGGGCAAGTCAGGTCAGACGATGACCGATGAGGAGAAGAAGCGGGCATGCCGGGAAGGGCTGGCGGTGGATGTTTCGGCACTCAAATCGACCGACGGCCAGCCGCTCATCGTCATCGATGAGTCGCCCCTTGATCCCCCTCCGCGGCCCGAGAACCCCGAAGCGCTAAGCGAAGACGATCCGCTCCGCTGGTATGACATGGAATACGCCGGATGGCGGTGCAAGAAGGTCAACCTGCCGCCGTCGCCCGCATCCGGCGCCAAGGGCAAGCGCGTCATGTGCCTTCGCCACATGGACCACCCCTACACCACCGCGTACACGCGCGGCATGCAGAAGGTGGCCGATGCCTACGGCGTGCACCTGAAGACCCTGACCGCCGGCAACGCCGATGTCAACATCCAGTCGCAGCAGGTGGACCAGGTCATCAACGAGCGGCCCGACCTGGCGATAATCTTCCCGGTCGATGCCAAGTCGGTCGTCCCGATGCTGCGGAAACTGAACCAGGCGGGCGTCCCCGTCATCGCGTCGAACCTGATTCCGGTGGATGCGGGGATGCCGTACATCCTTACGTGGACCGGGCCGGACGACTGGGGGCAGTTCCGGATGCTTGCCCGCGAGTTCGCCAGGCGGCTGGGCGGCGAGGGCGGCTACGCGATTGTCCAGCACATGCCGGGCGGGTCGCCGTTCTTCTCGCGGACGTTCTCGGTCGTCTCGGAACTCAAGAAAATCGCCCCTAAGATGCGCCTCCTCGAGAAGCAGACCACCAAACTGGAGGCCGAGAAGACCATGCAGGTCGTCGCCGACTGGCTGACTAAGTATGGACAAGACTTGAAGGGCATCGTGAGCGCCGACGATTCCGGGGCGCAGATCGGCATCAACCAGGCCGCCGGGAACGCCGGCCGCGAGGACATCATCCGCGTTGCCGCAGGCAACTCCAAAGTCGGAATGGACTTCGTCAAGGCCGGCACCCTTCACGCCATCACGTACCAGTCGGCCGAGGCCGACGGGGCGCTGCCGATGAAACTTGCCGCCGACTGGTTCTGCGGCAAGGAGATCGCGCGGCCGGTTTACTACCTCCGCAAGCACATTATCACCAGGGACGACGTTGACCAGTTCATGCCGGCGCAATGGTAAAGCACATTGTGGATTGTGGAACGTCTATGGGAAACGCCAAGGCCAAGACGGACCGCGTCCTTGCCGCCATCGAGCATCGCGAGCCGGACCGCGTGCCCGTGGGCGAGTTCTTCTGGACCAACTTCATCCGCCGATGCAAACGCGAACTCGGCGTCGGCGACGATTTCAACCCCTACAAGCACTGGGACCTCGACCTTATCGTCGTCAACCCGAACATGGACCCGCACATCACGGGCATCCGGGTCCTTGAGGACACGCCCGACCGGAAGGTCGTCAAGACCGGCTTCGGGGCGACCATCGAGCGCCGCAGCACGTTCCCGATGCCGCACTACAAGGATTTCGACACCGGGACATTCGAGCAGATGGAGGGCCTTGAGTTCGACGACCCGCTGGACCGGCGGCGGTACCATGCGGCCATCGACGACCAGATCAACTCGGTGGGCGACGATCTAGTCCTGGGCCTCCCTTCCTTCGTTGACCGCGTGAACTCGTGCGCCGAGGACTTCTGCGTCTTCGGCAGCGTCTGCGAGCCGCACGAGATGATCTGGCGTATCATGGGGACGGAGAACGTACTCCTGAAACTGGCCGAGGGTCCGGACCGCATGGCGCGGTTCATCGCGCGCCTGGGCGATTTCCTCGTCGGCATCGTTGAAGGCCAGGTTGCGGCGGCCCCGGGGAAACTCGCGGGCATCTACATCTGGGGCGACATCGCCTACGACCGCGGCATGTTCTTCTCGCCGCGCTACTGGCGAGAGGTCTATAAGCCGCAACTGAAGCGCATCTGCGATGCCGCCCACGGCCGCGGCCTCAAGACGATTTATCACGGCTGCGGCAACGCGAGCCCCGTGTTCAACGATATGATCGAGGCGGGCGTGGATTGCTATAATCCGCTGGAGGCCAAGGCGGGCCTGGATGTGGTGGACCTGAAGCGCAGGTTCGGGCGCCGCTGGGCGTTCAATGGAAACATCGACGTGCGGGTCCTGGCGACGAACGACCGCGAGAAGGTGCGGCGAGAGGTCCTCACGAAACTCAATGCCGCGAAGGGCGGCGGATACATCTTCCAGTCCGACCACTCGGTGCCCGACAACGTCGCCCCGGTGACGTACGACTATGTTGTTCAACTTGTGCGGGAGCACGGGCGGTATCCGCTCAGCCTGGGCGAGTTCGACCTGGACATGTAGGCCGGGGCGCGCCCCGGCTGCCTGCTGTTCCCCTCTCCCCTTGTGGGAGAGGGTGGCCGAAGGCCGGGTGAGGGGTATCTGTGGCTCGTCCCCTCACCCCCGTCCCCTCTCCCGCGAGGGGAGAGGGGTGAACTACAACCGCTTGACTAATGCCGGGGCGCGCCCCGGCCCGCATCGAGGAGGACGGCGATGAAACGCTTCGGCATGGTCATCGGCCTGCGGCCCGAGAGACTGGCGGAATACAAGAAACTGCACGCCGCCGTCTGGCCGGATGTCCTCGCGATGATCGAGGCGTGCAACATCCGCAACTACTCCATCTACCTGGCCGAGGTCGAAAAGGGGAAGTTCTACCTGTTCAGTTACTTTGAGTACCACGGCAAAGACTTCGCTGCCGACATGAAGAAGATGGCTGCGGACCCGACCACGCGGCGATGGTGGTCGTTCTGCGAGCCGTGTCAGGACCCCGTCCCGACCCGCGCCAAGGGCGAGTGGTGGGCGAACCTGGAGGAAGTCTTCCATCACGGCTGACGGCTTCGGACGCACGCTGAAACGAAAGGCTTGCCTCATGAATTCACGAGAGCGCGTCCTTACCGCCTTCGCGCACGAGGAGCCCGACCGCGTGCCGGCATGGTGCGGATCGTCGGCAGAGTTCTGGGCGAAGGCGAAGCGCGAACTCTCGATCGCCGGCGATGAGGACCTGCGCATCCGGTTCAGCGACGACTTCCGCCGCGTCTGGGCCAGGTACGCCGGGCCGCCGGTGCAACTTGCGCCCGGGGCGACCAGCCGCACCCCCTTCGGCGTTGACCGCCACGGAATGGGCTACGGCCAGCCGATGAACCATCCCCTGGCCGGGGCAACGCTCGCCCAGGTCCACGATTACCCCTGGCCCGACCCGAAGTGGATGGACGTGTCGGGGATCCGCTCGGAGGCCCTCAAGTGGGGCGGCCGGTACGCGGTCCTCGGCGGCGAGTGGTCCCCGTTCTGGCACGATGCCATCGACCTAATGGGCATGGAAGAATTATATATACTCATGTATGACGCCCCCGACGTGGTGGACGCCCTCATGCGGCACATGGTCGATTATTACGTCGAGGTCAGCCGCCGCATCTTCGACGCGGCCGCCGGCGCCATCGACATCTTCTTCATCGGCAACGACCTGGGCGGCCAGACGGGGCCGCTGCTGTCGCTGGCGCTGTTCGAGCGGTTCATCCTGCCGCCGCTGGCGCGGCTGATCGACCTCGGGCACACGTACGGCCTCAAGGTCATGCTGCACTGCTGCGGGGGCTTTGCGCCGCTCGTTCCGGCGATGATTGCGTCGGGCCTCGACGGGCTCCAGGCCGTGCAGCCGTCGTGCGCGGGAATGAGCCTTCCGAAACTCAAGAGCGCGTTCGGCGACAAGATACTCTTTAACGGCGCGATAGATTCGCACCACGTCCTCATCAACGGCACGCCGCCCCTCGTGCGCGCCAAGACCCGCGAGGTCCTCGACATCATGATGCCCGGCGGCGGATACGTGGCCGGGGCAAGCCACGATTCCATCCTCGAGGAGACGCCGGTCGAGAACGTCCTGGCGATGTTCGACACGGTCCGCGAGCACGGTCAGTACGGGAAATGAAGGAGCCGCAATGAACTCTTCATCTGCGGCGTTATGCGGCGATTTGCGAGACGGTGCGACCGTCTGCGTTGGAGCGGGCGATGGGATTCGAACCCACGACGTTCAGCTTGGGAAGCTGACACTCTACCACTGAGTTACGCCCGCCCTTACGCCCGGAATGGTACATCCGGGCGGCAGGGCTGTCAACGGCCTTTGCCACGGCACGTTGCCTCGGCGCGGCGCATCACGCGGCGCAGGGACGGCGAGGGCCGCCGTGCATCGTCGCGCGGAATTCGTGCGAGACCTTTGTGGCAGAGGCCGGTTTTATTCTTAGCGGGAGCAGTGGGGGGATGTCGTGCCCGCGCCGGGGCGGCGTTCCCGGAACCATCAGATTTACGGATGTCGAACATTCTATTGGAGACCGATTTATGACAGCGACTCCTTCCGGCGGCGCGGAGCGGGCGAAGGTCGCCCCCCGAATCTCCCAGACCGACGACCTTGAGGCCGTCAAGGCCCTCAACGCGGCCTACAAACAGATGACGCAGCAACTTGCGCGCGTCATCGTCGGGCAGAACGAGGTCATCGAGCAGGTCCTCGTGGCCGTCTTCTGCCGCGGGCACGCGCTCCTGGTGGGCGTGCCGGGCCTCGCGAAGACCCTGCTCGTCAGCACGACCTCGCGGCTGCTGCACCTTTCCTTCAAGCGCATCCAGTTCACGCCCGACCTTATGCCCTCCGACATCACGGGCACCGACGTGCTAGAAGAGGACCGCACGACCGGCAAGCGCATCTTCCGGTTC
>CAYGWP010000352.1:0-5431 GCA_964353455.1 uncultured Anaerolineales bacterium | reverse complement strand
GCGTCGAAATAGTCGCCCCAGTGCCCGGAGCAGAACCCGTAAAACTCGTCAAAGCCGCGCCCGTTGGGATGATACGGATACTGCGCGCCATTGTGCCACTTTCCGAAGGCGCCGGTGGCATAGCCGGCGGCCTTGAAGGTGTCGGCGATGGTCTTCTCGTCGAGATTGAGCCGCTCGCCGCCGGTGGTGACCCCATGCACGCCGCCGCGCGGGTGGTAGCGCCCGGTGAGAAACTCGGCGCGGGTAGGCGAGCAGACAGGGCACACGAAGAACCGCTCAAAGAGGGCGCCGCTCCGGGCAAGCGAGTCGATGTTCGGCGTGGAAAGGTTCGAGTTCCCGTGTACGCTCAGGTCGCCCCAGCCCTGGTCGTCGGCGAGGATGACGACGATGTTGGGCCGGTCGCCGTTACGCCCTGAGCCTGCCGAAGGGCCGGCAAGCCCCGCCTGGGCCGCCAGCGCACTCTGCCAGTTTATGGTTGCCAGGGCGGCGGTGCTGCCGGCGGTCCACTTGAGGAGGCTCCGGCGCGACAGCGAAGGTTGGCTTGTCGGGGGGGTCATGAAACCTTGCCCTTTTCTGGCTGACCGCTCTTCTGCGGTGCTGGGGCCGCGCCGGCAAGCGGCAGGGGCAGGTAGTCGCGTTCCAGGATCATCCACTCCTGGAGGGCGTTCTTGAGTTCACGCTCGACAGCGGCGGCCTCGGGCGTACCGATCAGGTTACGGAGTTCGTAGGGATCGTTCTGGAGGTCGAAAAGTTCGAACATCGGCCGCTGGGGCGAGAAGTACAGGCGCTCGAACTCCGGCGCCAGTTTGCCGGCCGCATGCAGGGCCTGCATTTCCTTCCAGAACGGCTGGCCGGAGAAGTCCACCGGCCAGTACGGCAATTGCCACAACGCATTGTAGATGAGCCGATGGGTCTTCGTCGTGACGGCACGACCGAGGTCGAACGAAGCGGTGTTGATCGGCAGGGCGCTGCCGTGGGCGCTGCGCTGGGTGAAGACATACTTGCGGCCCTCGAACGGTTCGCCGCGCAGGAGTTTCAGGAAACTGCGCCCGGTCATCGACTGCGGCACGGGTACGCCGGCGGCCTCGAGGAACGTGGGGGCCAGGTCCTCGCCCGAAATAAGTTCGGCCGACGCCCCCGCCTTGATCTTGGCGGGCCACCGCACGATCAGCGGCACGTGGCATCCCAGTTCGTACAGCGTGCCCTTGCCGCGCAGAAGCGCCCCGCCGTTGTCGCCCATGAAGATGACGATGGTGTTCTCGGCAAAGCCGCGCTTCTCCAAGACGCCAAGCACGGCCGCGAACTCGCCGTCCAGGCGGCCGATCTCGTCGTAGTAGCGCGCCAGGTCCTCGCGCAGCGACGGCAGGTCCGGAAAGTGCGGCGGCAGGACAAGTTGCCCGGGATCGTGCGGCTTGGGTATGGCGTCCTTATCGTAAGGCCGGTGAGGGTCGTTGAAGTCGACCCACAGGAAGAACGGCTTGGCTTTCGGCAGGCCGTCTAGAAAATCGTTCATGACGGCGGCGGTCGTCTCGCGGCCCCCGTCTTTGCGGAGGAAGTCCACCCGCTTGTCGAAGGTTTTAAGGCCCTGTTTCTCAAAAACGGCTTTGCTCACGGGATCCAGGGCACCGGGGCCGTCGAGATGGTAGTAGCGGCGGCAGATGCCCGTGTAGTAGCCGTGGGCCCGCAGAATCTCCGGCCACGTGACCACCTCGGCCGGCAGCGGCGCGGTGAAACGCGTCATCTGGATCGCGATGGGCGACCGGCCCGTCATGATCGAGGCCCGCGACGGCACGCACTGCGGGCAGGTTGTGTAGGCCCGGTCGAAACGCATACCCGCGGCGGCAAAGCGGTCGAGGGTCGGCGTGCGGATGACCTTGTCGCCATAGCAGCCCAGATACGGCGCGCCGTGGTCGTCGGAAAGGACCAGGAGAATGTTCGGGCGGGCGGACTGCGGTTCGGCGGCCGTAGCGGCATGCTCGCTAAGCGCCGCCAGCGCCGAGGCGCCGGCGTATTTCAGGAAGTCCCGTCGCGTGTGTCCGTGCATTTCTCTACTCCTGACGGATGCTCATGCGGCGATACAGCCAGCGACTATCACTTGGCCTTCTTGCGTTTCTCGCTGCCGCCACGAAGAATGTCGCCGGGGTTCGGCCCGGCTTTCCATATCTTTTCCAGAAGCGATTGCATCGTCTGGAGAATCTCCGGCTGTTGCCGACAGACGTTGGTCGTCTCCAAGGGGTCTGTTTCAAGGTCGTAGAGTTGCACGGGCGGCGCATCCGGCTTGATATTGCCGTCGCTCGTGATGTCGCTGTTTTGCTGGTGCGTGAACGCGATCTCCTTCAGACCATTGTCAAAACCGCCCGAGCCCTGCCCCTGGATGTAAAGCCACCGGCCCCTGCGCAGGGCCAACTGGCGCGGTGAGAAGGGCGCAAGGACTACGGCGTCCCGAACGGGCTTTTCCGGGTTCCCCAGCAGCGCCGGAAGGACATTGACGCTGTCGATGCCTTCGCCCGCCTTGAGTTCGCAGCCGACGACGGCAGCCAGCGTCGCCAGCATGTCAACGTTCGCGATGATTTGGGTCGAGCGGGCGCCCCGCCCAATACGGCTGGCGGGCCATCGGGCAACGAACGGCACGCGGTGTCCGCCCTCCCACGCGCCGAACTTGAACCCGAGCAGGTCGCCGTTCAGCCGATGCCCTGCCTGCCACGCCGCCTTGCCGCCCTGGTTGAGCATGCCGCCGTTATCGCTCGCCAAGATGGCGAGCGTATTCTCCGTGAGTTTGAGTTCATCGAGCGTTGCGAGCACCTGGCCGACCATCCAGTCGAGTTCGTGGATGTAATCGCCGTAGGGTCCGCACTCGCTCGTACCTTTGAACCGCGGATGGGGCGTGAACGGATGATGAATCTGCGGCGTGGCGAAGTAAAGGAAAAAGGGACCCGCCTCTTGCCGGCGCAGCCATTCCACCGCTTTCCGCGTGAGCGTCGTGCCGAGTTCCTCGTCCTTGTACAGGTCGTGGGCCGCCTTGCCGCCGGAGATGCCCTTCAGAATCTTCTCGGGATACGGCCGGGTGGGCGCCTCGCCGCCGAAGACGATCGGGTCGGCGGGATCCAACCCGACCACGCGATGGTTCTCCACGTACACGAAGGGAGGGTGGCTGCTCACGACCGGAATGCCGAAGTAGTAATCGAACCCCAGTTCCAGCGGGCCGGGCTTCAGATCGCCGTTCCAGTCGGGAGTCTTGTCGCCGAATCCAAGATGCCATTTGCCGATGCACGCCGTGGCGTAGCCGTGCTGCTTCAGGAGGCGGCTGACCGTCATCTTGGCGGGGTCGATGATAAGGCCGGCACGGCAGAAGATCGGCGCCCACTGGTTGATCCGCCAGGGGTACTCGCCGGTCATCAGCGCGTAGCGCGAGGGCGTGCACACCGCGGAAACCGTGTGCGCGTCGGTGAACCGCACCCCCTCCTTCGCCAGGCGGTCGATGTTCGGCGTCTTCACCTTCGTCGCGCCGTAGCATCCCACGTCACCGTAGCCGATGTCGTCGGCGAGGATGTAAACGATGTTGGGCTTGCGTCCCCCCGCGGCCGTTGTGGCGGCCGCCCGTGCCGGCTGCAACCATTTCGGCAGTGCCAGTGCGGCCGCACCCGCGGCGGCGTATGTCAGGAATTCGCGTCGCGTAGTCGGGTGCATCGATTCCCTCATCACTGGAAGGCAGGCACTATCGGGCCCCCTTCTTACTTGCCCATCTTGCGTTTTTTTCCTTCGCCGCCCTTTTCCGCGGGGACTGTACCCTTTTCTCGACTTTGAGAAAAGGGGACTGTCCCCCAGGGCAACACGCGGCCTGCAAGCAGGCCGGTTAAATGTTAGACACTTCCGCTTATGTCTGCGGCGCACCGGGCGTGCTGCGGCCGTTGTCGATGTACTGCTGCATGAGTTTCGCCAGTCGCTCGACCACGTCGGGGTTCGCGGCCAGCACGTCCCTGGTTTCGCTGAGGTCGTCCTTCAGGTTGTAGAGTTCGCGGTTGCCGCCCTTAAAGAAGATGAGTTTCCACGGCCCCTGCCTGATGGCCAGGTCTCCGGCCATCGACTGGTGCACCGTGGCCTCGCGGACAGGCTCCTTCGCGGCGCCGAGAAGATGCGGCAGGATACTGACGCTATCCTCACCTGCGGCGTCGGGGACCTTGGTGCCCACGATTTCGGCGGCAGTGGCCAGAAGATCGTTCAGGCAGACGGTTCCATCGCAGACCGAGCCCGGCTTGATCTTGGCGGGCCATCGGGCGACGAACGGTTCGCGGTGTCCGCCTTCGTAGATGCTGCGCTTGGAGCCGCGCAGGGGCGGATACTCGCGGCCCTCGGCCCCGTTATCGCTCGAGGCGATGATGAGGGTGTTCTCGGCGAGGCCGCCCCGGCGCAGGGCTTCGACGATCTGGCCCAGCACCCAGTCACCCTCGAAGATCCAGTCGCCGTAGGCCCCCTGGCCGCTCTTCCCCTCGAACTCCTTCGCGGGCACGTGCGGCACGTGCGGAATGCTGAGCGGCTGATAAAGGAAGAACGGCTTGCCGTCTTTGGCGCGGGCATCTATATACTCGACGGCCTTCTTTGCCATGAGCGGCTGGACCTCGACCGGCTCGAACTTGCCGAGCACGCGGTCATTCTCGATGACGGTCCGGATGCTCCTGGCCTCGGTGTACCCCGCGAAGACGTCGAACCCGCGGGTGGTCGGCCCGTCGGCGACGGGCGTGCCGGGGCGGGCGTCGGCCTCGGCCTTCACGTCGCCCCAGTTCATCCCCAGATGCCACTTGCCGAAGCAGGCCGTGTGATAACCCTGCGACTTCAGCATCGACGCCACCGTCATGCGCTCCTTCTCGATGATCGGCCGCGAGGGAAAACTGAGGACGCCGAACTGCCCGATCCGAAACGGGTAGCGGCCCGTCAGAACGCCGTACCGCGTGGGCGTGCACACGGCTGCGGCTGAGTGGCCGTCGGTGAACTTCACGCCCTCCTGGGCCAGGCGTTCCAGGTTCGGCATCTTAAAGGGCGAGTTGCAGCGGAAGGTGGGCGGCTCGCCGTAGCCGAGATCGTCGAAAAGGACGAAGATGATGTTCGCCCGGTCGCCGCGGGGACCCGCCGGCGTCGCCGCAGCCCGGAGCCACCTGGGCAGCGCGAGCGCCGCCGCGCCTGCGCCGGCGCACTTCAGGAACTCGCGCCGGGTGAGTGAGTGCATGGCATTCCTTTCTGCCCGCCCTTAGCACTGGCGGGAGTCAGTTACACCTGCCGCGGGGCGCTTCGGCCCTCGGCCTTGTACTTTTCGAGGAGCGCCTTTAAGCGCTGCACGATCTCCGGATGCTCGCCGTACAGATTCCGGCGTTCGCTCAGGTCCTGCGAGAGGTCGTAGAGTTCGCCCGGGAAGGTGTGCGGCTGGTACCCGCGCTGC
>CAYGWP010000351.1:0-8259 GCA_964353455.1 uncultured Anaerolineales bacterium | reverse complement strand
CAGGCTCCAGCAGCGGCACTTGCTCGGTGTCGCGCAAGTCGGGATCAGGCTCGTATTCGACCCCGTCCTTCGTCTTCTTCCTTATGACCGGCTCGGCGGTCTCGTCCTTGGTAGTGAAGGCGGCGTAGACCTGCTTCAACTCGGGACCTTTGAGTTTGAGACTCATCTTTCGCAGCCCAGCCTCAAACCGCTGGCGCACGAGGTTGAAATCCTTATGCGGCGCCCCGCCGGCGATCCCCGCGAGAAGTTCCGCGGGCTTATGCAGCCGCTTGTCGGCATTCTTCTTGAACGCAGCCAACCCCTCGGCCGTCACCTGCGTGGAGAGCCGTAGCGGTCGCTCGACCGTGACCTTCCAGTAGCCGAACGCCTCGTTGGGGAAAATCTTGGAGTGCTCGTTCTCCTCGAAGGCGAGGAACGCGTTGCAGATCCTCTGGATGTGTTCGGCGGCAAGTTCGCAGTTCTTCTTCCCGAGGTTCTTGCGAAGTGGCTGGTACAGCCTAGTAGCGTCGATGAGGTGGACCTTGCCCTTGCGGCGCTCGGCCTTGCGGTTCGAGAGCACCCAGATGTACGTGGCGATACCGGTATTGTAGAACATGTTCAGCGGCAAGGCGATGATGGCTTCGAGCCAGTCGTTCTCGATGATCCAGCGGCGGACGTTCGATTCGCCCTGGCCGGCATCACCCGTAAAGAGTGAAGACCCGTTGTGGACCTCGGCAATGCGGCTGCCGGTGCGCGTGCCTTGCTTCATCTTGCTGACCATGTTCGCAAGGAACATGAGTTGCCCGTCGGAAGAGCGGGTGACAAGGTTGAACTCCGGGTCGCCAGCATGGGAGACGATGAACCGTAGGTCCTGCATCTCCTTCTTGTCGCCGTCGCACAGGCGATCGAGGTCCGTCTTCCAGCTCTTCCCGTAAGGGGGATTGGAGAGCATGAAATCGAACTCAAGCGATGGGAAGCCGTCGGCGGAGAGCGTCGAACCGTACCTCATGTTCTCGGCCTCTTCGCCCTCACCCTTCAGGAGCAGGTCGGCCTTGGTGATGGCGTAGATCTCTGGGTTGACTTCCTGGCCGTACAGGTGGATGCGCACCTCCTTGCTGTGGGCCTTGGCCAGTTCCATCAGCGTTTCCTCAGCCACTGTCAACATGCCACCGGTACCGCAGGCGCCATCGTAGACGAGGTAGGTGCCGCTCTCAATCCGGTCTGCAACCGGCAGGAATATCAGGTTAGCCATCAGACGGACGACATCGCGCGGCGTAAAGTGTTCGCCGGCCTCCTCGTTGTTCTCTTCGTTGAAACGGCGGATGAGTTCCTCGAAGATGGTGCCCATCGCGTGGTTGTCGAGGCCCGGTAACCTGATGTTGCCTTGACCGTCAAGAACTGGGTCAGGGCTGAGGTTAATCTCGGAATCGATGAACTTCTCGATGAGATGGCCAAGAACGTCGGCCTCGTCGAGTTTCTTGAGTTGGTTGCGGAAGTCGAACTTCTCGACGATCTCCTGCACGTTGGCAGAGAACCCGTCGAGGTAAGCCTCGAAGTTCGCCCGGAGTTGCCGCGGGTCGTCCAGCAGACGCTTCAGGGTGAACTCCGACGTGTTGTAGAACGCCTGGCCCGATGCCCGACAAAGCGCAACGTTCTGGTTCATAATGCTCGCTTTGTCCAACCGCTTCGTCGTCTTGAGCACCTCGTCTTTCGTCGATTCCAACAGGCAGTCAAGCCGGCGAATGACCGTCATGGGCAGAACGACGTCGCGGTACTTGCCGCGGACATAGACATCGCGGAGAACGTCATCGGCAATGCTCCAGATGAAGCTGACGATTGTGTTGTGCTGGATGTGATCCATTGGCTCCTCGTAAGGCCCTTCGGCTGATGGGTGAGCGGCATTATCCCGCAAGTCAAGTCGTTCTGCAAGCCCGTTAGGTCCTAAAGAGGTCGATATAACCCCACCTGTTGGGCCAGAGCGGTCTAGAACATCCGACGACTCGGCGATTTGCGGGTGGTGCGATGCCGCCGCTGACATCAGTGGAAGAGCGGTACAGGACATAGACAGGTAACGCCAGTAGTGTCAATCCAGCATGCCGGTGACCAGGCTTCACCGCGTGCCAGTTCGTGCGGCGAGACGATCCGCATGCGGCCGTGGCCGGAGCGGGTGAGCACCAACTCGGTGCGGCGACCGCTGGTGCCGACCTGGAGGCGGCCAGCGGCACCACTTCCACACCCCCTCAGGTGCCAGCCGCCTCACGACCCTTCCTCGGCGCTGATCAGGTGTCCACGGGAGTCGTAATTGACGAGCATGCACCACCACGGGCCGTGGAACGTGCCGTTCTGGGTGTAGCCGTAGACTGGTACACCCTCGTCGGAGGCGAACCAGAGTTGAATGCCGTTGCCCTGGCCACCGGCTTCCTGCTCGCGCGGCAGGCCGTGGGCCACCTTCCGCTCGCCGTCCACGACGATCCAGCCTTCCTGGATGGTTGCTGGCGGGTCGGGCACCGTGCCGCCTTCGACCGTCTGCGGCACCTCGACCCACGACCACACGCATTCCGATAGCAGCATGTACCGCACACGCATCACGGCCCCGGCAGGCGGACAATCGTTGAGGGTGACCGACCACACGCCTGTCCGAAACTTGACCGTGCCAGTACCATCCCCCTCCAAATCCACCTCGAAATCGTTCCCGGCGTTGACCGAGCGGGCGCAGTACATCCGCTTGAACTCGCCGGGCCGGACCTCGTATTCGATGGTGAACGTGTATGGCAGGGGTTGGCCGGCCAGCGTGCCGGAGAAGGTGTTGATGTGGCCATCCGGCGGGATCGGCGTGCCCGCGTTTTCATCGACGAACGGCCCGGGCTGGCAGCGGACGTGAATCCAGTCCTCGACATCCCCCTCAGAGTAGTCCTTGAGGCACGGCACCAGCGTCCCGTCGGCGAACGTGCCGTCGCCCACCTTGTCGAACGAGATGTTCACGGTGTCGCCGGCGGGCGTCAGGTCATAGCCGTCGCCCACGGCGGGCGGGAAGCCGCTCCCCGGAATCCAGATTCGCCCCGCAATCGGATCGCCGGCCGTGACCACCAGGGCGGGCCAGACCTCGATGAAGTCAAACGAGTTCTCCATTGGCGGCAAGCCGCCGGCGGCGCTGTACTCGAAGGCGTAAGTCTCCTCGCCGCCCTCCTCCTCGATGAAGACGCGGACCCGCGTGCCGACGGCGATGTCGTCCACGCCGTTGACTTCCTCGGCGATGCCGCTCGCGCCGGTGTCGCCGTTGAAGTCGTACAGCGGGGCGTTGGCATTGTCGGTGACGGTCGCCCAGAACGATTCGCGGTCACCGCCACCCACGACCGGGCCGTAATGGAACCAGTATTCCTCGGCGGCGCCGGTGCGGACGGCGAAGAGTTGAATCGCCTGGCCCACGGGGTTGATGTCGTTAGCGCCGAAGTCGAAGTCATTGACCTCGTAGGCCGGGCCGTATTCGTCCGAGGATCGGCCGCCGGTCTTTTCTGTCCACGCGCCGGGGCCGGCCCACTCGATTTCGACCCACTCGAACGCCCCGCCGCCGTCGGCGGTGATCTTGGCCCAGAACGGCGCCTGCGGCGGGGCTTCGGCCACGCGCACCAGCGCCCACTTGTCCTCCCCCGTGCCGTCTTCCTTCCACAGGATTTGGGCCGGGCCTTCCGGCGCGGTGGAAAGGCCGCCGTTGGACACCACATCGGCGAAACCGTGGTCCTCGCGCAGGACGTTCAACTTCACGGGCGTGACGCCCTGGACCAGGCACCGGCCGATCTTTCCGTCCGCGATGGGCTCCAGGCAGATGGCGAAGTTGCCCGCATGGTCGGCAGCCGTTGGCGCGACGCCCTTGAGGGCATAGCGGAACTTGAAACCTTCCTCGTTATCCTCGGGGCCGTAAACCGGCCCGTCGAGGCCAAGGATGTCAAAGAGGCTCCGGTCTTCGCCCGTGTCGTTCCTGACAAGGATGACGCCCGTCTGCCGCGGCTCGGCCAGAGGATCGCCGCCCTGGTTCTGACGGCGCTGGAGGTAATCACGCGCAGCGTCGATGAACGTGTTGAAGGTCTGCGCCGGGATGACCATCCGCTGGCCCGGCTGGACTTTCTTGAGCGTGTCGCCCATTGCCTACGTCGCCCCCTGCTTCGGGCTGATAGCCCCACCCCATCCGCGCCGCATGCTCGTTGGCCGCGCGAATCTTCGCATCAAGTTCCGATACCCAATCCGCCGAAATTCCCGGCCTC
Organism: uncultured Anaerolineales bacterium; assembly: GCA_964353455.1. GTDB lineage: Bacteria > Planctomycetota > Phycisphaerae > FEN-1346 > FEN-1346 > CAYGWP01. Next base: position 4,021 of record CAYGWP010000351.1, on the reverse strand, counting down.
ATAGACCTGCTCGATATGTACGAACGCCGGCCTCTTGACGATGCTCTTCGAGTCATCGTCCTCGGCGTCCTGGTACTGCACCCACAGGTACTCCCAGCCCTTTTTCGCAATGCCGGTGATGCTCCCGATGGTCAGGCCCGTGACGTTCGGGCTGGCGGCAAAGCGGAAGGTGATCTCCCACGCCCCGTCGCCCCGCTGGGACCCGGATGCGCCGAGGAACAGCACTTCGCCGGCGGCGAAGCCCTTGAACGCAGCGCTGTTGGTCTTGCCGGTCAGGGAGAAGAGGGCCGCCTTGTACGACCCCGTGACGTCGTCCTCCTCGAGGTAATGCGTCTCGGAGAAGTTGTAGACCGGCACGGTGATGTCGCAGCCTTCGACGGAATCGTGCGTGACGCCGATCGCGCCGCCCAGGTCCGGCGGCGTTGCGCCCCCGGCGGCGTAACTGGCGACGTGCTCGCGCGCCTGCGTGACGTGCATCGACCCGCCGCCGGTGTCGAACTGGTACGACGACTCCCCGACTTCCTTGGGCTTCGACGACATGAGGCCGTAGCGGGCGGTGCCTTCCCAGAAGTCAGACCCGTCGGACAGGGGCTTCGCGTTACATGTCTGGCGCACGAGGCCGTTGTAGGCCAGCGGCGCTTCGGCCTCCAGGGCGGTCAGCGCGGCCTGTTCATCGTCGGTGCCCTGGATGACATACAGGAACTCGGCGCTCGGGTTGTCACCCGAACCGACCTGGCGGCTTTCAACGCGTTCGGCTACGGTGATGGGCACGGCACTACTCCCCCGCCCAAGGCGGGCAGGCTTCAGTTGAAGTTCACGCCCAGGTTCGCGGCCAGTTGGGCGATCTTCTCGGTGTTCTTGGCGGTCTCTTCAGTAGCGCTCGCAATCCGGTCGCTCACGCCGCCCGCGCCCATGCCGGCGGCTTCGATCGCGCTGAAGGTCCCGCGCACGCCGATGGTCCGCTTCATGGCGTCCGGCATGGCGGCCGCCGCGTCTTCAAGGGCCTTGCGCACGGCCCGCTGGTACGTGTCGCCGGTGATGTCGCCGCCTTCGAGCAGCTTTCGGTAACGATCGACCTGCGCGCGGGCCCGCTCTTCAGGTGTCTGCATCGACTCGGTAAGCGACTGGCCCTCGCGCTTGGCGGCGTCGGCTTCGCGGGCGCCGCGAAGTTCCGCCATCGCGGCCTTGAGCCTCTCGAGGCGCTCGGTGTACTCATCGAAGTTGATGAGACCGGCGTCCATCGCCTCGTCGAGCGGCTTGGCGGCCCGCGTGACCTCCACGTCGAAGGCGTCGAACGTGCCGCGGAGGACACCGGCCTCCAGTTCCAGATTCCGCATGGTGCCGGCAAGGCCGGTGTCGAAGTCCTTCCGCTTCTCGGCTCGGTGCTGCTTCTCGGTGACATCGAGGATGGCCAGACGCCAACCGAGGAGCGACTCGGCCTGGTTGGCGGCAAGACCCAGGTGCCGGACCTCGTAGGCCAGGAACTCCCGCTCGGACATCGTGGCACGGGCATACTGGTCCATCGCCTGGCCGATCAGACTCTCGCCGCGGGCGCGGGTCTCCTGGAACTTTTCGGCGGCCTTCCGCTGCTGCTCAATCTGGATGAGGCGGAGTTTCTTGGCAATGAGGGCCTCGGCCTCGGTCTGCGCAAGGTGCAGGCCGTCTACTTCATACCGCGCGAATTCCTCGGCGGACATCGTGGCCTGCGCGAGGGCCCGGTCCACGGAATGAACGGCATTGACGTAGCGGTTCCACGCCGCCACGCCCTCGTCCCGGTCGCGCTTGGCCTTGGCGGCAGCACCACTATCGGAACTGTCCTCGCTGATCCCCTTGATGCGGAAGACCAGCCACTTCATTGCCGAATCGACCGGTCCGGAGAGTTCCTTGACGATCTGCCCCAGCCCGAACGGCAGTTCCTCGGCCGCCTTCCGCGCCCCCTCCATGTCGCCCCGGAACAGGGCCGAGAACATCTGAACGTCCTTGATACCCACCTTGACCGCGGCAATGGCGGTGGCGAACTTAAGGCCCGTCTCGGCGATCTGCATGCCCTTGAACCCGCCGGAGAGGAACCCACCCCCCTCTCGCCCCTGGGCAAGGCCCGATGCCTCCGTGCCGCGCGTGAGGGCGGGACCGCTGTTCTCGGCGACCCACTGGCGCAGGCGCGCCTGGCTTTCTTTGAGCCGGCGCAGCATCGGCGCATCGTCGGCGGAGATCTCGACGTAGGCCCCGCCCATCCTGATTGCGCCGGCATCGGGCATGGTTCCTCCCTACGCGGCCGCCGGGGCCGCCACCGATGTCGCCCAGAACTTGGGCAGCATTTCCTTGGCCGACGCCAGGGCCGGCCGCATGTACGGCCGCGGCGGGAAGTTCACGGGTTTCAACATCCAGAGCGGCCCATACAGCGCCTCGTTCAACTCGTTGGAGCGGCGCACCTGCGCAGGCGTGCGCAGGTGCGCGTACACGGCCTTGGTGCTCGTGTCTTGGAGGGCTACCGCGTCGCGCCCCGTGGGCGAATCGGCCATGACGGTCCTGCTGGTCGTCACCAAGCGGATCTCACCCACGCCGCCGAGTTTACGGATGCGACGGCGACGGTTGCGCAGACGCCGCGTGCCCACAAAGCCGAACTCGTGGATGCGCGGCACATCGCCGATGTACCCGAGTGGCACAGGGCCAACCACCACCGTCCGCAGCGTCGGCGAATAGTGGTAGTAGATGTGCTTTTTCAGGGCCTTCCCGGTCTTCGGGTGCGCGTACGGCGGCGTGCCCGGCGGCGAGTGGAGGTCCGGGTTGGCCCGCTCGGCCATACTCCACTTGGCCGCGTTGCGTATCCACTGACCGGCCGCGGCGAGCGCGCGGCCGGTCTTCTGGTCTACCATCGCCTGGACGATCTTCTCGCTGAAGAACCACTGTTTGACCACAAACTTGAGGCCCATGCGTTTACCCGCCCGCCGCGGCGGGGGCCGCCGCAGCCGTGGTCACTGCCGGGGCCACGGGCGCTGCGGGCGCCTCAGGCTCCTTGGTCTTGATGACGCCAGTCTGGACACCGAGTTTGTAGAGCGTTGACTGCGCATCATCGACGATCTGGTGCACGAGGCCCGGCACGGCCCCGTCACCGAAGACCGCCTTGATGCTCTCCGGGTCCATCTGCTGCTTGATGGCCTCGACGAGGTTGCCCGTCTGGAAGAACGCCTGCCGCGAGCGCCAGAGCATCCACGCGATGCCCGCGATGGCGGCAGCGATCAGGACGGCGGCGCCGATGGCGATCCATTCCAAGTACTGGTGGACGAGCGTGGCGGCACCGATGAGAAGCAGCGCCCCGGCCGCTACGGCGAGGCCTGCCTTCATGTCAACCTTGAGCGCCAGGAACACCCCCACCGCCAGGACACCAACGCCCGCCACAATCAACCATTTAAGGACTGCCCGCACCGCGCTGTCGGCCTTGGCCTGTTCCTCCGCGATGTGTTTTTCGGCGGCAGCGGCCTTGGCCTGCCAGGCGTCGCGGTCCTTGGCGAGGGCCTGCGCAGCGGCGTCGGCTTGCCGTAGTTCCGGCACGACCACTTGCACGACGATCTTGGACTCGCGGGAGATTTCGGCGACAGCCTCGCGGGCGACAACCAGTCTCGGTGTCACGTCATTCTGTAGCGCATCAGCCTGGGCGTCGAGGACCTTGGCGACCGGTTCGGCGATGGGTGTCGCCTCGCGGAGGGTTTGGGCCTGGGCATTGACCACGCCGGCCACTTCGCTCACCTTCACCGCAGCGCCGTCGATGTTCTGGCTGGCGGTGTCTGCGGCCCGCGCGATCGCCGTGCCGGCATCGTCCGCCTTGGTGGCGGTCTCGACCAGCCGCGGGGGCTGCTTCGGAAGTTCCGGCTTGTGGCAACCGGCCAGCACCAGAACGGCAACCAGGATCACGAACACGGACATCGTCACATATCGGCTACTCACCATGATTCAACCTGCCTTTCCGTCAATGAAGACCTGTTTCAGGACCTCGATGCCGCAGTGCGGCAAGATAAGGTCC
>CAYGWP010000350.1:0-3539 GCA_964353455.1 uncultured Anaerolineales bacterium | reverse complement strand
GGCACGGCGCGCGCGCTGGCGGACCTCGTCGCGCAGTTCCGCGAGGACCGCGATGGATTCCGCGCGGTCCGAACAGAAATGAATGGCGAGCATCTCGGCGATGAGCATCTCAAGGGCCGGCATCGGGCACGGCTCGGCGGTGTAGGCGATTCGCCGCAGGTCCTTCAGGAGGGCGCGGACGCGGTTGGCCTCGCGGATGCCGGCAGCAAGTTCCGCGTCGCCCAGCGGCGACCCGGCCAGTTCGGCAAGGGCCGCGCGGATACGCTCAAGTTCCGACCGCACCGTCGCCACTTGCGAAGCGGGCGCGGTGAAACCGCCGGGCAGTGTCACCGCATCTTCGCCGCTTTCGGGCCTGCGGCGGCTCGGCATCTCCCACCACAGGATCGGGTATCCGAGTGATTCCAGCCGCTGGGCGACGGCCGAGAAATCGTCGCACGTCGCCCCTACGCTGCACGTCAGCATGTCCGGTATCGGGAAGTGTGCGCGGTTGACGAAGGCCCCGGCCATCGCCCGGACCGGGCAGAGCGCATCGCCCAGGCCGAGCGACTGCGCGACGCCGAAGAGTCCCTCCCCCAGTTCCATCACGCAGGGGGTCCACCAGGCGCCGTCGGGATAGAACGCCGTGACGTTCGGCAGCGAGTAGGCCATGACCGGAACGGTGCCGAGGTCCTTCATCGCGCCGACGATTTTGCGGCCGGCCGCGCGGGCCGCGTGCAGGCGGTCCTCCTCGGTCAGCAGAAAACTCCAGAGGCGCATGGCTGCGGCCGAGTCGTCGTAGCGGAGTTTAAGAAGCCGCCGGTCTCCATCCCTCACGTGCCGCCCGAGCGGCCCGGCGTACGCGGGCATGGGTGTGCCTGCGGCGATGCGCCGGCGGCAGAGGCGGTCGAACTCTTCGAGCGTCAGCCGTTTTGGTGGACCGGTCATGTCAATACTTCCAAGAATGCCTGGATGCGTCCGGCGGTGCGTGCGGCGGCGGCCTCATCGCCCGAGACGTCGAAGTCGAGGACCGGGAGGCCGGTGGTTTCGCGGAGGCGCGCTGCGGCGGCGGCCCACATGTCGCACCAGACATATCTCCAGACGATGATGCCGCGCGCGCCGCTTGCGGCAAGTTCGCGCTCGAGCCACTGGTAGAGCAGTGTGTCGGGGCGGCGGAAGGCGTCGGGTATCGCCCCGAAGTAGGCATCCACGAGTTCCATGAGGGGGTCGTCGCGGATGCGCCGCCGGTCGAAGGGGGCCGGGAGCGTGCGCGGGCCGCTCTCGGTGCCGTCGAGGACCGCGCGGCCGCCGGCTTCCGCGATGGTCTGGAAGATGCGCTCGTCGCCGCGCATGAGCGGGCCGCCGACGATGGCCACAGGTTTGCCGCGCGGCGGGTCGGGGTGCGTGTTTAGAATGCCGCTGCTCACCCCTCTCCCCTCGTGGGAGAGGGGTTGGGGGTGAGGGGTCGAACCACGGCAACCCCTCACCCGGCCTTCGGCCACCCTCTCCCGCAAGGGGAGAGGGTCAACGGCACGCCACACCCTAAACATATACGGGTCGAGAGACACGGCGCGCTGGGCGTCGTATGCCTCCATCGTCTCGGCCAGGTGCTCGCGCGAGGGGGCCGTGCCGCCGAGAGAGACGAGGAACCGGCCGAGGCGCAGGAGTTCATCGCGGTACATCCGCGCCGAGGCCGGCGTCTGCCACGTGGCTGGGATGTTCATGAGGAATACCGGCGGTCCGCCGGAGCGTGCGACCCACTCGGCGGCCCTTCGCATCTGGTCGCACGTTGTGGCGAAGACGGCGGCATCGTGCGCGCTTGGTACGGCAGCGTTGGACTGTGACTGCGCGCGGCGGGTCTCCCGACCCGCCGCGCAGATTACGGGTTGCCCCGGCCGCCATGCGTCACTGCGGCGCGGCGGGTCGGGAGACCCGCCGCGCACGGTATGTGTCGCGTCGCCCGGTTCGGTTACCTCGGCCATGAAGGCGCGGGCGTATGGACATAGGCCCATAATGGGCGCGGCGGGCGGGGAGGCCGGCGCGCCCTGCGGCCGGATGCGAATCGGTCGCAGGGCGTGGGCGGCAATCCATTCCGCCGGAACAAAGGGCGAACTATAGACTACGGTCTTCACCGTTCGCCCCCGGCTCACTTCGCCTTGCGGGCGACGAAGAGGCCCTGCGCGATCTTGCCGGCGTGGGCCAGGCCCTGCATGAACACCATCTCGGCCGCCATCGCGCCCATCAGGCTGGTGTCGAACCCGATGATCTTCAGGGCGTCGTACGTAAGTTGCATGTCGAGCATGCCGAGGTAGAGGTCAACGTGCGGGGCGAAGCGGCCGGTGTCGGCGGCGACCCTGACCTCGCAGCCGCTCGACTTCAGCAGCCGTACGTAGCCGTCGATGTCCTGGACGTTCGGGAACTTCATGAACGCGAGGAACCGGTCGGCCTCCTTGTCGGTCATGGGGGTCTTGCCTTCGACCCAGTCGGTGAAGGCGATGGTGCCGCCGGGCTTGCAGAGGCGTGCGGCCTCGGCGATGAGTTTGGGTTTATCGACGACGTAACACCACGCGTCCTCGCCCCAGACGAAGTCGGCGGATGCGTCGGGCAGGCCGCTCTTGGTGACATCCGCCAGGACGAACTGGATTTTGCCGTCGAGCCCCTCGGCCTTGCACCGCTGGCGTCCGCGCTCGACGACGGTGGGGGTCGCATCAACGCCGGTCATCCTGGCGACGCCGCGGAACCGCGCGAGGAACCTCATGCCGGCGCCGTTGCAGCAACACAAATCAATGCCCGTCATTCCAGAGCAGATCCCGGCCCTCTCCGCGAGGTCCATCGACGACTTGAAGCCGCCGATGTGGATCTGCTCGCCCATCACCAGTTCCCACAGGTCTCCTTCCGGACCGCCATAGACAGCCTGCACGTCCTTGAGGCCGATGCCGCTCTTGGACTTCATGGTGAATCCTCCTTGCGGGCACTCGTGATTTCCACTGGACGCCAGTGGCCGGACAACCGTGCCGGCCCTGGGGTCGCGGTTGCCCGGGAGGGAAGAAGCAAACTCAGCCGGGGGACGCGGCCCGGCTTGCCGGGGCGACGCCGGGGCAAGCCCGGACCGTTTCAAATAGCGCTTCGACCCGCACCGCGATGCGGGCCGAATCGGACGGCGAGTAATCGGTCTCGATCCTGAGGTGTGGCATCTTCAGTTCCTCCTCGGCCAGGCGCTTGACGCGATGCGATTCCACATCGTACGTCAGGCACGCCTGCCATATGAGTTCGATGATGCAGTCTGCGCGGTATTCCCGCGCCAGGTTCCGCAGCGAGTCGAGGCGCCGCTCGTTCGGCGTCATGAACGGGCAGGGATAGTGGAACTCCTTCGTCGAGAGCGGCCGGAGCTGGGCGGGCGCCTTGGGGTCCACATCCTCAAGGCTGGGCTTGAGGCCCGTGCAGTTCTCCATCACCGCCACGAGGCCCCCGGCCTGCTCGATGATTTCCAGCACCCTCTCGGCCCCGTGGACCAGCGGCACGCCTGTCATCATGACGCGGACTCGCTGGCCGCTGCCGCGCTG
>CAYGWP010000349.1:0-8336 GCA_964353455.1 uncultured Anaerolineales bacterium | reverse complement strand
CTGCCCGCCTACCAGCGCGTGTACTACGCGATGACGGCGAACCTGGACGACAACGTCGGCCGGATCATGGATGCCGTGGATGCCGCCGGGATCAAGAACGATACGATCATCGTCTTCACATCCGACCACGGCGAAATGTTCGGCGCCAACGGGCGGGTGTTCAAACTCACATTCTACGATCCTGCCGCACGCGTGCCGATGATCGTCCGCTGGCCCGGCACGATCCCCGGCGGGCTCGTTTCCGACGCCTGCATGGGCACGCCGGACATCATGCCCACGCTGCTGGGGCTGGTCGCCGCGGCGACTCCCGGCGCGGTCGAGGGGATGGACCTAAGCCACCTGGCCCGGGGCCGGACCGGCGCGGAGCCCGAGTTCGCCTTCCTACAGGGCCTGGGCCACACCTGGCAATGGGCCGACGGCTTCGAGTGGCGGGCCGTCCGCGACAGGCGGCACACGTACGCCATCTATCGCCGGGACAAGTCGGAACTGCTTTTCGACAACCATGGCGACCCGCTCCAGATGCAGAACCTCGTCCCCGACCCGGCCCACCGGGATACGCTGGATCGCCTTCGCAAGCAGATGGCAGAGAAGATGAAGTCTCTCGATGACACGTTCGAGGCGTGCACGTGGTACAGGGACCACTGGACCGACGGCAAGCGGAACATCGTCGCATCGGCGAAGGGCAAGTTCTGAAACGCGCCCTTCGCCTACGTTCAAAGGCTGTCGCCGGTGGTCGAAAGGAGTCCAAGATCGGTGAACCGTCGCACGTTTCTTCAAGCGGTGGGTCTCGGTGCCGCGGCGATGCTGCTGCCGGGTCGGCTTCGCGCAGCAGAGGCCGCAGGGCGCAAGCCCAACGTCATCTTCTTCCTGACCGACGACATGGGCTGGGGCGACCTGTCGTGCTACGGCAACCCCGAACTGAAGACACCCAACATCGACCGCCTGGCGGCCGAGGGCATCCGATTTACGCAGTTCTACAGCGCATCGCCCATCTGTTCGCCCTCGCGCGTGGGCTTTACCACGGGCATGTTCCCCGCGCGATGGCGGATCACCAGTTACCTCCAGACGCGCGAGGGCAACCGGATCGACCAGCAGGCCGACTGGCTCGACCCCAAGGCGCCGACGCTCGCCCGCACGCTCCAGGCCGCGGGCTACGCTACCGGCCACTTCGGCAAGTGGCACATGGGTGGCGGCCGCGACGTGCTCAATGCGCCGCTGCCGCAGGAATATGGCTTCGACGAAAGTTGGACCACCTGGGAAGGCATGGGGCCGGGCATCGACAACGACCCTGCGGCCAAGGGCACGCCGCGCTTCCGCCGCACGCAGAAGTTCGTCGAGAAGGCGATGGACTTCATCCGCCGCCGCAAGGACCGCCCGTTCTACGTCAACATCTGGCCCAACGACGTGCACGACCCGCACGTGGCCGACCCGGAACTGCGGTCGAAGTACGACACCGCTCCGCCGGGCCACCAGGACTTCAATGCCGTGCTCGATGAGTACGACCGCCAGTTCGGGCGGCTGCTCGATTTCATCCAGGCCGAGGGGCTGGCCGGGAACACCATCGTGATTTTCACCAGCGATAACGGCCCGAACCCGCCGTTCCAGGACCACCGGCGGACGGGAGGCCTGCGCGGCATGAAGTGGAGCCTCTACGAGGGCGGCATCCGCATGCCCTTCATCGTGCGCTGGCCCGGGCGCATCCCTGCCGGCAGGGTGGACGAGCGGACCGTCGTGGGCGCCGTGGACCTGTTGCCGACGGTCTGTGCGCTGGCCGTACGGCCGGCGGGCCCGGAGTTCGACGGTGAAGACATGAGCCGCGCGTGGCTCGGCGCGCCGCAGGAGCGCACGCGGCCGCTCTTCTGGGAGTACGGCCGCAACGCGCATTTCCTCTACCCGGCGGTGCGTTACAAAGTCGGCAAGGACAAGAAGGCGGATGACCTCTATCCGGACGTGAAGAACGACCGGAGCCCGAACTTAGGCGTCCGCGAAGGCAAGTGGAAGTTGCTCGTGAGCGCCGACGGCGGCGGGGCGGAACTTTACGACATCCCCGCCGACCCGAAGGAAACCACCAACCTGGCCGAGAAGGAAGTCGCCACCGCGCAGCGCCTGGCCGACAAGGCGCTGGCCTGGCGGAAGTCGCTGCCGTGAGCGTCCTGCGCAAAGGAACGGAGGAGAACCATGAACGCCGTCAATCGTCGCGAGTTCCTGAAGTGGTCCGCCGCGGGGGCCGCCGCACTGGCGATGCCGAAGTGGTCGATGGCGGCCGGGCCTACTTACTGGCGGGCCGGCGCGAAGCCGAACTTCGTCCACATCGTCCTCGACGATTGGGGCTACTACGAGGCGTCGTGCATGGGCCAAACCCGTGCAGCCCGGCAAGGGAGATACCGATGACCACGCGACGGGAATTGCTGAAACTGGCCGGCCTGTGGGCCGCAGCGGCCACCGTCGGCCGCGACGCACGGGCCGAGACGCCGCCAGTGCGCCGGCCCAACCTCCTGGTGCTCCACACCGACGAGCACAACTTCCGCACCCTGGGCTGCTACCGGGCGCTCCTGGCGCCGGAGCACGCGTTTGTCTGGGGGCCGGGCGTGGCCGTCGAGACGCCGAACATCGACTGGATCGCCCGCAACGGGGCGATCGCCGACCGTTTCTACGCCTCGTCGCCCGTCTGCACGCCGTCGCGGGCCGCATTCGTCTCGGGACGCTTCCCCCAGAACACCGGCGCACCCGTCAACGACGTGCCGATGCGCGACGACGTGGTCACCTTCGCCGAGGCGCTTCGGCGCTGCGGCTGCGCCACGGGCTACGCGGGCAAGTGGCACGTGGACGGTGCGGCCAAGCCGGGCTGGGCGCCTGCCCGCAAGTTCGGCTTCGATGACAACCGCTACATGTTCAACCGCGGCCACTGGAAGCAGCTCGAGGACACGCCGTCCGGCCCGCGCGTAAAGGCCATGGACGCCAAGGGCCAGCCCACCTACAACGTCCAGGGGGCCGACGAGCGGTCGTTCACCACGGACTTCCTGGCCTCAAAGACCATCGAGTTCCTGAGGGCGCACAAGGACCGGCCGTTCTGCTACATGGTGAGTTTTCCGGACCCGCACGGGCCGAACACCGTGCGGCCGCCGTACGACACCATGTTCGACCACCTGAAATTCCAGTTGCCCGCATCGGGCCGCTCGGCGGGAGAAGGATTGCCGGCGTGGGCCGCGCCGCCCGCCGGGGCAGCGATGGAGAACATGTCGAAGTATTTCGGCATGGTGAAGTGTATCGACGATAACGTCGGCCGCATCCTCGCCGCCCTGCGCGAGTCCGGGCTCGTGGACCGCACGATCATCGTCTTCACGTCGGACCACGGCGACATGTGCGGCGAGCACGGCCGCATCGACAAGGGGGTCCCGATGGAGGCCTCGGCCCGGATTCCGCTCCTCGTCTTCTATCCGGGCCGGATAAAGCCGGGCACCGTGGTCCGCGAGGCTATCGCCAACGCCGATTTCAAGCCGACGATCCTGGGGCTGATGGGCGTACCGGGCCCGCCAGGACTAAGGGCGGGCGACGAGGGCCGCGACGCCTCCGCGCTCTTCCTCGGCGCCCGGCCCCCGGGGTGGAAGGACGTGGCATTCTCGCGCCACGCCGGCGGCCAGTGGCTGATGGCCGTGTCCAGTCGCTACAAGATTGTCTTGTCAGCCGGCGGCGAGCCGGGCCTCTTTGACCTCGATCGCGACCCGCTGGAGATGCGCAACCTTTTCCACTTATCCGAGTCGCGCGAGATCACTGGCGACCTCGCCAGGAGCCTGGCGGACCACTGCCGCAGGTTCAACGAGCCCAACGCCGAGCAGCCCGGCATCCGCGAGGACCTGGCATGGGCGGCCGAGGGAACCGGCCCGTACGTCCCGCCCAAGCGCGAGGGCGCCGGCGGCGAGGCCGCCGCCAAACGCGCTGCACGCAAGGGCGCCAAGGGCAAGGCCCCCGCGGCCGATGACGCCGACGATTCCAAGTAGCCGCGAGTGCGTCAGGCCCCCTTCGGTGCCGCTCTCGAGCCACGCAGGGCACAGGGCGTTCGGTCGCTCCGGGTGGTTCTCTCCACGGCAATCACCTCCACCGCCCCCTTGCCTGATGTTCGACTACTTCGTCAAGGAACGTAAACTCCACAACCTCATCATCACGCGCGACGAACTGGCGGACCTGAAGAAGGCGAAGTGAATCGACTGCCGCCGGGCCAGGCCTAGAGTCTATGTGTTCGAGGGGGCGCAACCGCAGGCCCGCAACCCGCCGCGCTGCTCATACGCCTGTAGGCGCAGGTCGCCGCCGGCTCTAGAATGTCCCGTGACAAGAGAACTGGCCACGGAGCATCGCCTATGTCGCGAATGTTGACCCGCATCGCCGGCCTCCTCGCGGCCGCCATCATGGGTGCCGCCCTCGCTGTTGCCGAGCAGAAGTCCGAGGCCCCGCCTGCGGGCCATAGCCCTATGGCGGGCGAAGGCCCGCCTGCGGGCCATAGCCCTATGGCGGGCGAAGGCCCGCCTGCGGGCCATAGCCCTATGGCGGGCGAAGGCCCGGCCACGGCCGCCGCCGACTCGCCGCCCGCACCCGCGCCGGGGGCCATGTTCTACGCCATCGTCAACGTGACTGACCACACCGGGGCCGGCCACACGGAGATCATCGGCCTGGCCGCCCGCCGCCGCCAAGGCTATGGCGGGCAGGCCCGCCAGCCCAGCCCGGCCGAACTTCAGCCGCTGCGCGAGAAGGTCCTGGCGGCCTACAATGAGGCGCTGGAGGGGTGGAAGCAGCGACGACAGGCGTTCATGGCCGACCCCTCCAACAAGAACAAGAAGTTCCCCGAAACGATTCCCGAGAAACCCGTCGTCCGCGTGGACCCGCGGCTCTTTAAGACGGTCGAAGACGCACAGGCCGCGGTCGACAAGGCCAAGGCCGCCGACTTCGCCGAGGCCGATCCGGCCAAGGCTTCGCGCCAGCGGATTCTGCGCGAGCGCCTGCTCGACCACTTCTTCTGGGGCATCTCGGCCCCCGCCGAGTGGATGGCCGAGACCCGCGCGGCCAACGGCGCCAAGTGGGACGTGCAGTGCGGGTACCTCTCGGGCGGCGCGGGCGACGCCGACGACCCCTGGTGGCTCAAGTACGGCGCCGCCGAGCGCCGCCTGGGCGAGGGCGCACGCACCGGGCACGTGGTCTGGTTCACGTATTACCTGCTGGCGGCCTCGGCCCCGGCCCACTACAAGCCCGGCCCCGCGCAGGCCACGCCGGTCAACGCCAAGGTGGCCGCCACGATGAAATCATATTTCGAACTCTTCAAACGCTTGATGGTGATGTGCGGCAAGCACGGCGACGTGCCCGTCGTGGTCCAGATTGAACCCGATGAGTGGGGCCACCTGCTGCTGTCGGCCGGCATGGACCCCGCGAGGGTCGATGTCAAGGTCGGCTCGACCGGCATGGAGGAACTCAAGGACCTGCCAGACAACCTCTTCGGCTACGCGGCCGCGTTCATCAAACTGCGCGACCTGTACGCGCCGAACAACGTCCTCATCGGCTGTAACCCCAGCGGCTGGGACTGGCAGGGTAGAATGTCGGGCGCCAAGTTCGGCGCCATCATGAGGCAGGTCTGCCCCAACTACGACCTGGCGGTCTTCGAGACCGGAGACCGCGACAAGGGGATGCACGGCAAGCAGCCGCCCTACGGCAATGATAGCGGCATATGCAAGACCTTCGATAACCACATCAAGTGGATCGAGGAGTTCCACGCCGCCTCCGGGCTGTACGTTGTGGTGTGGCAGGTGGCCATGGGCAACACCGCTTATGCCACGTGCAACAATACGCCCGGCCACTACTGCGATAACCTCGCCCAGACGCTTCTGGAAGATTACCCCCGCAACCCCATGATCTCGCGCTACGCCAGGGCCGGATGCATGGGCTGGCTCTTCCAGGAAGGACAGGGCGACAGCACCCGCGCGTGGGACCAGAAGAAGGACGGCGTCACCAACCCGCCGCCCATCGCCGGCAACCAGGGTCTCAAGTCCGCGTGCGCCGACGACGACGGCGGCTACATCCGCCTCAAGGTCGGTGAGTACTACAAGCAGCCGCTGCCTATCCTCGGCAAGGCTGCGGCCAAGCCGTAGGGCCGGCCACGGGAGGCAATACCCGCATGGTCCATGTCGCCGCGCGGTGTGTATCAGCAACGTCTGTCGGAACTCCAGGACATCGTATTGACTGAGCGGTTCGCAACAAGTTCTCTGGAGAACCCGGAGGGTGTCTGCCATGACTAAAAGCAATGCACCGCCGGGGGCGGCTGTGCCACGGGGCACAGCCGCCCCCGGCTGTGCATTGCCGGCATTACATGCCAGTCCAAAAGTGGGGTACAGTCCCCTTTTCTCAAAAGCGAGAAAAGGGTACAGTCCCCTCATGCGGCCATCACCAGTCCCCACGCCCGTATTGCGGCGGCGCCTTCCCCTGCGCCCCAAGGACGACCGGCCTGCTGAAACCCGCGGCCGGGGGGTCCACGCGATCCAGCCTCACCCGAAAGAGCCAGTTGTCCCCGAAGTCATAGAGGAAATCCATGGCCTCGCCCGCCGTCAGGGGCAGGTCGCCCAGGCGCACGTCCGGCGTCCACGGCGCCTCATCACAGTACGGGTGGCTGACGTTCATGATCGCCCCGAAGCGGTCGTTGTAGGTGAAGCAGTACAGGTGGTCCGCGTCGAAGTCGAAGGCATTGAGGATCCCGTGGGCCAGGTTCTCCAGACTCCTCCCGGCGGAAAGCGCGATCTGCCGCCGGACCTTGCCCAGCGAAACCCCGAAGACAAACACCCCCTTCCGAAACACGGGTCCTGACACAACCAGGTTCCTCTGCCACTCCGGAAAGAACGGTCCGAACACACCCTGCAACCGCCCCAAGACGACCTTCCCCGGCTCCGCCTCGTTCATGACCTGCATCCACACGTCCGGATCCGAAACGAGCGCGAACACGGCATCGCCCCAGGGCAGCCGCCTGACCTCCGCCGGCCGCCAGGACTCCCCCTCGGCCGCCGCGCCCTGGTCCACGGCGGCCAGGCCGAACATGGCCATGAGGGCCAGGTGCTGATACTCCGTCGCGATCCCCGGCAGGTACCGCTCACTGGGCCGCCGTTGATCGAGCCGGAGGCCCCCCTTGAGGATGCTCTGCCAAAGCATCACACAGTCAAGCAGCACGTCCCGGCTCGGCCCTCTCCCCTTGCCGAGCATCCCCGGCCGCGCATGCACCAGCCATGCCTCCAGGAGCGTGAAGTACCGCTCCGTCGCGTTCAGCCCGTCCCATGAGCCGCGCACCGCCTCATCGACAACCAACCGGCCCTTCGCGCCCAGCCCGCGCGCCTGGATCAATCCGCACGCCCGGCCCACCAGGTACAGGCCTTCCAGGTTCGGATAAGACCGCTGCTGGGGCCGCCTGAGCCGCACGTCCAGGGGCCGGCTCATGCGGCAGTTGAGTTCACCGAGACACGTGTGGGGCAAGAGATGGTGCTGGCCGGTCGTCCGAAGGCCGTCCGTCCCGACAAAGTCCACGAAGGTCTGGAAATCGCGCAGGATCGTTCCCGGCCGGTCTCGGTCGATCGTCTGCTCGCCAAGCAAACGTGCGGCGCGGGCTGACAATCCCCGCGGCCGGCTGGATGGTTGCTCCTCTTTCAACGGTCTCCTCCTTCCGGTCGCATCCTCGCTGATGCGTGGGCGGCGCCCGCTCCTTGGTGCGGCGCCTTCATTAAGCCAGGGGCCTTGCGCCATGTCAACACTTCTCCCGTCTCGCAGCGCCGGCGCAGATCGGGCCGCCTACGTCACCCCCGCCCTTAGTCCTGGCGGGCCGCATCGCCTCGAAGAACGCGCGGCTCACGCGGCGCACCACGGTCGAGACGTGCACATCGCCGACCTCTCCTTCCGGGCAGGCCACCGAGAGGCAGCGGCAGAAGCGGTAGTGCCGCAGGTGCGCCTCGGTGCAGCCTTCGAGGACCTCGCCGAAGACCAGCAGGCCCACGTCTTTTCGCTTGCCATAGCCGTGGGGTGTGTGCAAGATTACTCAAGGTCCTGAGTAAACCGGTGGGCCAAGTTCGAGCACAACAAGAGCGCACCCGCACGAAGGCAGAGAAAGCATGGAACGCAGTGCCTTGGTACTTGGAGGGGCTGAACCGATGGCCCAGCGCAGGCGCCGTACGGGAACATGGGTTCTCAAGGATGACCGGCTTTTCACCCTCGACGTGTTCATCATCAACGGCCTCATGACAAAGAGGTTCGTCGAGAAGAACAAGATCGTCTCCCGAACTATCCAGATCCGGGGCGACCAGACGCTGGAAGACCTCCAC
>CAYGWP010000348.1:0-3891 GCA_964353455.1 uncultured Anaerolineales bacterium | reverse complement strand
CGGCCTTCTCCTTGAGGTTCGCAAGTTCCGCGGCAATCGCCGGCGCGGCTTGCGCCAGGCGCGAGAGCCTCTCGGCATCACGCCGGAGGGCGGCATCGATCTCGGCGGCCTCCGCCCGGATGCCCGGCCGGTCGCGCGGAGGAAGAGGCACAGGCTCAGAACCTTCCGGGACCTCGACCTGTCCTCGGGCGGCCACGCCCACGAGCACTCGCCTTCCGGGCCACGGGCGGATGGCGTGTACGAATTCCGCCCGGACCTTGCCGAGCGACTTCGCGGGGACGGCATAGAACCGGAGGTCAACGCCGGCCTCGCGCAGGGCCGCAAAATCGTCCAGCCGCGCATCGCCCCACAACTCAAGCGGCGCCAACTGGTGATAAAGGCTCGCCAGCCTGGCAGACCGCTCGGCGCTCTCGCGCTGGATGCGCAGGGCCTCGTCGGCCGCCTCGGCGGCGCCCAGGGGGAGCGGCTCGCCTCGCGCCTCTACGCTTGAAAGTATCTGGATGGCTCGCTGGAACCGTTCGATGGCTCCGGCCGTCTCGGCGTCCGGCACGGCCTTCGACGGGTCAACCGGCGCAAGGTGCACCACACCGAGATCGCCGAGGGCCCCCAAGAGCCGGTCGCGGTCGGTCCGGCGCGCGACGACGTGCGCCTTGAGCATCCGAGTGATCATGTAGCGGGCGGCTCCTCGCCGGCACGGGGCCGGCCTTCATCGAGCGATGCGGGAACGGCGGCGGCCGTGTCTTCCTCGCCGATCTTGCCCTTGGCGATCTTCGCCCGTCCTACGGCGGCGGTCATCTCGTCGCCGAGGTGGATCCGGATGCGGCGGATCGCCTCGCGGGCCTCCGGAATCTTGATCTTCTCGAAAAGGTTCACCCGCTGGATGATCTTCGTGAGTTCCCGCCGCAGGCGGTCGTACTGCTCCTTGAGCACTTCCAGTTCCGCCTTGCGGCGGTTCACGTCCCTGAGGTCCCCGAGCGCCCGGTCAACCCACGCAGGCGTGGCGAAGAGGCTGTACGACGGCGTCGGGAACTCGATGCCCTCGAAGACCGGCACCGTGATGCCCGCGATGTTCGTGGTCGAGGTGCGGACCTGTGTGGGTTTGGCGAGTTGGCGGACGTTGACGCCGGCCACGTCGCCGAGGACGCCTTGGTATGCCTCGAACTTGCGCCTCGCCGCCGCTGCCGCAGCGACGGCCGCGCGGTACTTCTCGTGGACCTGGAGGATCGTCAACTGGAGTTGCTGCTGCTTGAGTTTCAGCATCGGCAGGTACCGCTCGAAGCGGGCAAGGGAATCGCGCTGCTTCTTCAACTCGGGGCGGGTTAGTTTGAGTTTCTTAGCCATCTTTCAACACCAGTGACTGAGTTACTGAGTGACTGAGTGACTAAGCGAAAGACGCCGTGGCTGTTGACTCAGTCACTCAGTCACACAGTCACTCAGTCACTTTCCTGTCAACGCCTTCGGCCAATGTGTCTCGATGATCGTCCGCCTTATTCCCGTCTCTGCCGGGTCGAAACATTCGGCCAGCATCGCCCAGCATCGGTCGAGGGCCTCTTCAAGCGGGATGTTGACCCGCAGGTCCATGATCCTTGCCTCAAAGAGGTCCCCGTAGGCCAGGAGTTTCTTGTCCCATGGAGACATCTCGAAACCCATGTCGTGCTTCTCGCGGCTCTCGCGGCAGAGGGCGTAGAGTTGGATGCACGCATCCATGATGGCCCGGTGATCGTCGCGGGTCTTGCCGTTGACCTGCTGCTTGAGGCGCGAGAGGCTGCCGAACGGCTCGATCCATCCGCCGCGCAGGTAGAACTGCCCCTCGGTGATGTACCCGGTGTTGTCGGGCACGGGGTGCGTCACATCGTCGCCAGGCATGGTTGTGCATGCGAGGACCGTCATCGACCCGGCGCCTTCAAGGTCAACGGCCTTCTCGTAGCGGCGGGCAAGTTGCGTGTAGAGGTCGCCCGGGTATCCGCGGTTGGAGGGGATCCGCTCCATCGTGACGGCGATCTCCTTCAGGGCGTCGGCGAAGGCCGTCATGTCCGTCAGCAGCGCCAGGACCCGCTTCCCCTGGAGCGCGAAACTCTCGCCCACCGCCAGGCACAGGTCGGGCACCAGCAGGCACTCGACGACCGGGTCGGCCGCCGTGTGGACGAAAAGGATGGTGCGGCCGAGGACGCCGCCTTCCTCGAACGTGCGGCGGAACGTCAGGTAGTCGTCGTGCCTGAGGCCCATGCCCCCCAGGATGATGACGTCGGCGTTCGCCTGGAGCCCCACGCGGGCCAGCAGTTCGTTGTACGGTTCGCCGGGGATGGAGAAGATCGGGAGTTTCTGCGATTCGACGAGCGAGTTAAATATGTCGATCATCGGGATGCCGGTGCGGATCATCTTCGAGGGGAGGCTGCGGAGCGTCGGGTTGACGGGCGGGCCGCCGATATCGACCGGCGCGGCCTCCACTTCTGGCCGGCCGTCGCGCGGACGCCCCGCGCCGTCGAGCACGCGGCCAAGGAGGTCGGTCGAGAAGGGCACCTGCATCGGCCGCCCGAGGAACCGCACGCGGTCGCCCGTCGAGACGCCCTGCGTCCCGGCGAAGACCTGGAGGCTGACCTGGTCGCCCTCCAGGCGTATGACCTGCGCCAGGCTCGACCCGCGGTCGCCCGCCACAACCGCCAGTTCGTCGTACCCGATGCCAGCGGCCGACACGGTCACCACGTTGCCGGCTATCCGCGTGATCTGATCATAGTACTTGCGCATAGGCGCCAACCTTTCGGCAAACCGCAGACCCCAATGGCACGTTTCAAACGGCAAACGCCAAACAGCAAACTGCAATCAAACGACAAGAAGCAAAAGGCAAACAAACCACGAACGACAAAGCCGGGCGGTCGGCCGTCCGATGTTACTCGTTGCCGCCGGACCGGGCCGAGGTTGCCGTCTTCCTGTGAATCGAGTTAAATATGTGGTGTAGTTCGTTTCCCTCCGACCACAGCGCTCGCGCGGTTTCCGCTGATCCGGGGACCGCCTTCGCGATCATCCGCAGCCAGAACTTGGCCTCTTTCGCCTCTCTCCTGCATATGCTGATGAAATTCTTGAACTCCTTCTTGGTGCCAGCCTCGGTTGCCTCGCAGTAATTGGCGCCGACGCTGGTGCCGGATTTCACCAACTGCGTAATCAGCGGGGCGGTAATGGGCGTCTGAGGCAGTGTTTTTACGAACGCCAGGATCGCCTCGCCGAAAAGCGCGGTCCGTTCCTCCAGGTCAAACGGCTTCTTACTTGCCTGGGCGGACTGGCCGCTACGGCTCTTCTGATTTGCCTTTTCTCCGTTTGGCTTTTGTTTGATCATTGCCGTTTGCCTTTTGCTGTTTCGGACTGCCGCCTGCCCTTTGCGGCCACAAACGCCTCAATCTCCTCCAACACTCGCTCGAACTCAGCACTTTCCCACTCCACATAGTTCCAGTTGCGGAAAAGGTCCTGGGCGGCCACCAGGGTCTTGCGGGCGAGTTCCTTGTCCTCGAAGGCGAAATCCAGATCGATAACCTCCAAGATCTTGTCCAAGACGAACCTCTGGCGCGCGGCGGGCGTGGCGGCATCGACCTTATCGAATGCGTTCTGCTGGAGGTAGCAGTTGTCGAAGAAATCGGCCTTCAGCATCACGGCGAAGTCGTCGATGCCGGTGCCTTCCTCGCCGACGACGGCCATCATCTGCCTGACCTCGGCCCCGCGCCTCAGCAGCGCCCGCATCCGGGCCATCTTCGCCTGGTCGATGATGCCCGCGTACTTCGACCACGAGTCCAGCGGGTCGATGGCAGGGTACCGCCGCGCATCGGACCGGGCACGCGAAAGGCCGTGGAACGCCCCGACGACCTTCAGCGTCCCCTGGGTGACCGGCTCCTCGAAGTTGCC
>CAYGWP010000347.1:0-9181 GCA_964353455.1 uncultured Anaerolineales bacterium | reverse complement strand
CGTTCACTCCGCACTCCGAACTCCGCACTCCGCGCTTGACGTAAGTGCCCTTTTTGCAAAAACACTTACGTCAATTTCGACCTCCGAAACGGCAAAAAAACGCGTTTTTGGACCCCAAAACGGCCCTGGCGCTAGCGCCAGAGGGGTTCGACACCTCAAATGTTAAGATGGGCAAGACGTTTTTCGATCGGTTTTGAGCGGTTTTGACACGGTTTTTACGGTTTTTTGACGGTTTTGAACGGTTTTTTCACTTTCTTTAACAGGCCCAAATTGACGTAAGTGCCATTTTTGCAGAAACACTTACGTGCGTTTTGCCCTCCGAGAGCGCGAAAAATAATCAGGTGCCAGGCATCATGGCATACCATTAGTAGGCGGTCAATCGCGGTGCGGATACCATATGTGGTGGGGAATTTCGGCTGCGCACCTGTACGCCGTGGCCCCGGGGAGGGCAGATTGCGGATCGTGGATTGTGGATTGTGGATTGAACGGCAAAGGCGATAACAAAAGGAAATAATATGCGTTGATATAATCACCGAACCCGCAGGCCGGGGGGCGCCCCGGCTCTTGCGCCTGTGCTCGCGCCCGCCCCGGCGGGAGGCCGGAAAATCGCCTCCGTCGATTTGACTGCGGGCCGTTT
Source organism: uncultured Anaerolineales bacterium (assembly GCA_964353455.1). GTDB lineage: Bacteria > Planctomycetota > Phycisphaerae > FEN-1346 > FEN-1346 > CAYGWP01. The sequence goes on along the minus strand of CAYGWP010000347.1, from coordinate 8,544 downwards.
CTGTTGTATATTCGACCTACCGGGCTTGGGGGAGGGCGCTGTGCAGAGGGGTCACCGATGTCCATCCATCTCTTGCAGGGAAGACTTTTCCTCTTGGCCGCCGCCGTTTCCGCCGTCGTCCTCGGGGCCGACTATGCCTCAGCCGGTCCCGTAACCACCGACATCTGGGATGTCGCCCAGGGAACCCTGGTCACCGGCTACAGTGCCATGAAGAACGGCGGGCCGAGCGACATGTTCGGCGCCGCCGGCGGCGCGCCCGAGCCCGGCCACACGCTCTTTGCCGACGGATACCCGCTCGACACCATCCACTGGATTGAGTGGCAGACCGCCTCGGCCGTCTGGCTCGGCAGTTTCGACCTCTATGCCGCAGGCGACGGCGTCCCGCCGACCATCGCCCGCACCATGAACCACTTCACGCTCTTTGCCAGGAACCCCGGCACAGGCATCTTCGAGACCGTCTATGATACCGACGTCGCCACGCCTTACTCCGTCACCGACGACACCACGCCGCTGCTGTCGTACGCGCTGGCCGCGCCGATCATGGCCCAGGAGTTCCGCGCCGAGTTCCGGCAAGGGAGCACCGTCACATGGGCCATGGGGCCGCGCATCATTGAACTCGACGGCTTCACGCCGGAACCCGCCACGCTATCGCTCCTGGGCCTGGGATGCCTGGCCCTGCTCCGCCGCCGCGCCCGCTGAGACTGCGTCGCAAGACCTCAACTTTTTGTCCCCCGCCCGGCCCATACCATTTCAGCCCCCCAAGGGCACCATGTAGGCCGGGGCGCGCCCCGGCTTTCCACCGAAATGCATCCAAGACGGCTAACGGCATGCTCACGCAAAGACGCGAAGAGAATGTTTCAACGCGGAGGCCGCAGAGGCCGCCGAGAACGACTATTTCAGGTGAAACGGCGACGGCCGGCAATCGGCATGCTCACGCAAGGCCGCAAAGGCGCAATGGACTGGAAACAGCAGGACCGTATGACCTTGTGAAGGCCCGGCGGGCCGACTGCGCTCCAGCCCCGGCCGCAAGTCGAAGCGCAGCGCAGAGCCGCCGTGGCGGCGCCGGGGAACATGGCGACGCACGTACATATCTGTTTCTTCGTTTGTTTTGTTCTTAGCCCCGCAGGGGCGACTGATCGCCTTTCAATCGCCTCGCCGGGGCTGACGAGACTCCGCCCTCCGCCAGAACCCGCGGAGAAAGAGCAAAACCCGGGGAGCGTCCCCAGCGATTCAGTCAACCGGATACCCACGTACACAGATTGGCGCAGCGGGTGGTAACGGTCGAAAAACAACAGGGCCGTCCAACCTTGTGAAGCCCCCGGGGGGCGATTGATAGTAGCCCCGCGGCGCGAGCCCGGGGTAGGCCGCCCACAAGCCCCTCCCCGTTTTCTGTTTTCAGCCCCGGACGGGGCGACTGAGACCCGCCGTTACTGCGGCCTCCAGCCCCACACGGCCATCAGCGCCCCGTCGCCCAAGCACAGTTGCGTAGGTTACCGCCCACGTCAGGGCACCCGTGCCAGGGAAGGCGCGAGGTAATGCTCGTGCGCGCGCCATACCTCGTCCCTCCGGATGCGATTGTTCGGCAATCAATGTCCCTTGATAGCGTCAAGAATCTTCTGCCCTTGGACTTCCTTAAGGGACTCTTGCACTTCCGTGAATGTGTCGGCGTATGCCTTGTTGCCCTGATGAATGTGCACCTCAAACGCAAGCTGAAACCACGCGGCTGGATTGAAAGGGCATGCCTTGACCGACTCGAGGCCGGGCCTCTCGACGCGCTTCGCGGGTTGCCCTGCCTCATGTATGGCAGGGTCAACAAAGACCGCGGTGAATCCGCCCTCCATCCCAGCAGCCAACGCAGTATTGACGCCAGAGCTTTGCGCCTGCCGGGTGTACTGATACGACCTCAGCATGTCGGGCCAAATCGTGCCCCAGCGTTGTGAAGTTTCGTCGAGCCACTTGCACTGCGCTTCATTCGCGTAATGGCGGAAACCCTCCAGCAGGTCGAGACATAGATGGAAAAGATGGGCATTCCCAGGCGCTGATCGCAGGGCATCTGAAAGCGCTTTCTCCATTTTGTCCAGCGTTGACTGCGGTGTGTCGGAGCGAACGTCATTCATGAAGATTCGATACGCCTCCTTGTAATAACCGTAGGCACGCTCGACTTGATCCTTCGAAGTCTTCCGCGGGTACTCCTTGATGAACGCATTGGCACGCGTCCTCAATTCCTCAATCTCGCTGTCACCACCTCCAAACAGTTTTCTCCACCAACCCATGCCATCCTCCTTTCATGTTGCCGAACAATGTTTAGATGCACCCGCATAGGATGCGGGACTTTGGGTTCCTGCCCGTACAACACGCCGCTATCCATCTGCCAAGGCTACGAATACCTATTTCAGCCGGAAGTATATCTAACGAATCCGGCCTTTGCCAATGCAATCCGAGGTCCGATGCGGCAGGCGCCTGGGGCCGCGATGATAAGGCAAACGCCAAGGATGCTTGCACTCTTGGTATCCATCATTTTCCGCCCCCCTCAATGGCAGGCATAGGTGGTGCGCGATTTGTCGGGCGTCAGATAGACGGCGCGGCCGCTGCGATACAGGTGGATCACCACTCCATCGGTCGCCTTAAGGTCAAGGGCCTGGGCCTTCTGGAGTCCCTCGACGGTGAAACCCTGGATGGCGGCGGCCAGGTTGAAGGACTGCTCCGGGTCGCCGCTCATCCGCAGCGTATAGGTTGCCGGTTTGCCGGGGACAGGTTTCATCGTGCCCCGCTCGATCATCTTCTCGCCCCGCTGCTCCAGAAGCGTGAAGCCCGCGTCGGTCCGCTGGACGATCAGCGTCTCGACCCGGCCCGAATGCTGAATCAGATCCAGCCTGAATTCCTTCAGGTCGGCCGGGGCGGCAATGACCGACAGGACCAGCATGAACAGTTCGGTGACAACCTCCACGGCGGGTGACATCGTGTTTTCTCCTTTATCTGCCCGACGTTGCGCATCAGCCTCGGCGCGGCCGCGCGCCGCCTATGCCTTCGCCGGGTAGCCCACGGTCTGGGCGTAGAGGATGCGCTGGTCGGGGCGGAGAGAGAGGTCGGCGGCAAGGGTGGTCTTGTTGCAGTTGTGGAACCAGGCGGCAAGGCCCTGAGAGGCGGCGAAGAGGTACACGTTTCCGGCGATGAGGCCGGTGGCGACGTTATAGTAGGATTTCTGGATTTCGGGGTCCTTGAGGCCGGGTTCCTGAAGCCTTGCGGCGGCGAACTTGGCGACGTCGGCGACGAAGATGATGTTGACGGGGGCCTTTGCGGCGGCGCCGCCGCGGCCGCGGCCGCCGAGTTTGGAGCGCTGGTCGCCGGCGACGACGGGGGCCAGGCGGTGCGGCACGGCTTCATATAGGTAGATACCTTCCGGCAAGGCGACGTAGAGGTCGAGTTCCTGGGAGTTGCTGGCGGAGGCGGCGGTCCTTCCGATCTGGCCGAACGGGCCGCTCTCGCGGTTGACGCCGAACGCCGCCCAGAGGAGGTTCGAGAGCATCTGCGGCGGCAGTTTCTCCTCGCTGATGGAGCGGTTGGTCCTGCGTTCCTTGAGGGCGGCAAGGACCGACTTGCCGCCGTCGGTCTCCGGTTTCGGCAGGGCGATGGGCTCAAGGTCCACCTTCTTCGGGGCGGGCGGCGCGGTGGCGGCGGCGTCCTCGGCCGGTGCGGCGGCAGCGCCGGCCAGGAGTGCGGCGGCGGGCAGGGTTTTTACAAATGTTCTGCGGTTCATGCGAGGCTCCCTTCTGTTAGAAACCTGGGGGGCCACATGGGGCCGCCCCTACAGTCCCATTCGCGTCGCGCGCGGCGGGTGCGGAGACCCCGCGCGCTCTTCCTAACGTTGCATTCTATGGTTGGACGACGGTCAGCGACACATCATCGATCCACAATTCACCGTAGGCCCTGGTATAGATGAAGACGAGGATTTCGACCTTGTCGCCGGCGGTTTTCTTCGGGGTCGGCACGGTCACTTCTCCGACAACCTCCTGCCAGTCGTAGTCGGGCGCGTCCGGCAGGGGAATCTTCGCCCAACCGTCGCCGGGGGCGCCCTCGAAGTTGACGAAGCATCCCCCACCCCGCGCCCCGACGGCCTTGAAGTAGCCGCTGAACCTGAGGCGCGTGCCGGGGGCGGCCATGATGACCTCCGAGCATATCCCGCCGCGGCCCTTTGTGCGGCAGACGAGCCTGGCGCACAGGTTTCCGGTGCGGCCCTTGCCGAGTTTGATGTCGTAGTCACCGCCGTCCCAGAATCCGCCGTAGCCCCAGTGTGCGAAGGGGCTGCGTGAGACGCCGTCGAGGAACCCGGTGCCCCATTTTTCGTCGGGCTGCCGGGGTCCGCTTCGGTCCTCGAACGAGGGGTTCTGGAGGAGGTTTTGGCCGGTCGGCGGAGGGGGCGCGGCGGCGCCCGCCAGCGCCCACGCCGCGGCGGCGACAAGAACGAGGCGGAGGGTTCTCATTTGCGGTCCCCCAAGATCTTCCCCAGTTGGACGATAGCGGCGGCAACCGCGGCGCGGTGGGCGACGAACCTTTCGCTTTCGGCGGGTGCGTATGCGCCGCCGGCGCGGATGACGCCCTCGAGGGTGAGCAGGCCCGCGGCCTGGTCAACGGCCGCGCCGGTCCTGCCGGCCTTGCGCGCACGCTTAAGCATATCATCGAGCATCCATAGGTACTCGTAGTCCTCGAAGCCGTCGCGGAGGGCCTCGAAGCGGATGGAGGACAGCGGCTGCCCGTCGGGGCCGGGATAGACCATGTAGCCGTCGCCGTTGTACCGGCCGAAGGCGTTTGCGACCCAATCGGCCTTGGGCCACTTGTCGCCCTTCCTCTGCCAGTTGGCGCCCCACGAGGTGACTGACCAGTACTCGAAGCCGCGGGCGCCGTACTTCCAGCAGAACCAGGGGGCGGCCCGCACGTCAAGCAGCGGGTATTCGAGGAAGAAGTTCGGGTGGTCCATGGGGTAGCAGCAGACGGCGAGCCAGACCTCTGCGCCCTTTTTCTGGGACTCCGCGACCCCCGCCTTGTGGTACTGGGCGATGTAAACGTCGAAGACATCGACGAAGCCCGTGAGTTCCCTGACGCCCTCTGGCTGGTTGAGGCACTGGAGGATGCGGACCTCGGGGGCGGCGTCCTTGACGGCGCGGGCGATCTTCTTGACCTCCGGCCAGGCGCTCCGCGGGGCTTCGTCATAGGTATAGACATAGGCCATGTCGAGCCATCCCTTCTCGCGGAGGTGGCCGGCGTAGGCTTTCACCATCTCGGTGAAGGACGCGACGAACTCCGGCGAGTACTCCTTCTGCCCCTGCCGCCGAAGGTTGGGTGCGGTGCCCATGATGAATGCGTTCATGCCCTGGCCGATGAGGCGCTCCAGCCGCGCGTCAACGCGCGAGAAGTCGTACGCGCCGCCCTTCGGCTTGGAGACGTGTGCGGCAACCTCCCCGCCGGGACCCAGGCGGTGCTCAAGGAGCATCGTCTCGTAGTTGCGGACGGTCTCGGCGTTCTTGCGGTCGCCGTCGGGGCCGGAACCGTAGCCGTAGAACGCCCTGATGACGCCGTCGCCCAGCCAGGTCATCGTCCGCAGGTGCGTCTGGCGCGGCAGAGCAAAGTCCCAGACGGTCAGCGTCACGGGGACCGCCGCGGGCTTGAGGCCTTCGGGCACGATCGTGATCGTCCCGCGGTACTGGCCGGCCGGGCAGTCGGCGGGGGTCTTGAGCGTGATCCACACGGGCGTCCGCGAGAGTTTCTCGACGGCGAACGGCCCCGGCGGCATGAGCGGGTCGGGGTACCATCCCAGGCCGCGCTCGGCGTAGTACGGCGGCGTGACGGCCGTCTCGACGTAGTCCACGCGGTTCCACTGGAGGGCCGAGGCGGGGATGACCACCCCGGCCGGCCCCGCGAGGTCCGACAGGCGGACCTCCTTGACCGCGACCGCCCGCCAGGGGGCCTCGACGACAATCTGTATGCTCTCGTATTCATTGCGTGCGGCAAACGGCTGCGCCTCGCCGCGCACCTCGGGCGCGAAATCGTCCTCGCGGAAGACCTTCTCGAGCGCCGGCACGACGCTGACCCGGTAGCCCGGCGACCCCGCGGGTTCAGGGATGGGCTTTGGCATGCGCGGGCCAGCGGCCGGCTCGTCGGGCGCTTCGGCCATTGCGTTCACATCCACGGTCTCGACGGAGAAATCGTCGATCCACACGTCGCCTTCGGCCAGCGTGTAGAGGAAGATGACGATGGTCTGCTCGCCGCCGGCCTTGCCGCCGGGAACGATGACCCGCTTGGTGAACTTCGTCCAGTCGAAGGTGCCGGCGCGGAGTTCCTGGCCGGCCCAGCCGTCGCCGGGAGACCCCTCGAAGTTCAACTTCATCCTGCCGCCGGCATCCTTCGCCTTCATCCAGAAGGAGACCTTCAGGATGGTGCCGGGGAGGAACTTCATCGGTGCGCAGGCGATGCCGCCGCGGCCGCGGGTGCGGCAGGTGATCTGGCACGAGCGCTTGCCGGAGTGGGCATCGTCGGAGACCCGGACGGCGTAATCGCCGGCTTCCCACTTGCCGCCGAAGGCCCACTTCTCGAAAGGCGAATCGGCCGCACCGGCGTAGAACTCCCTGACGGCGGCAGGGAGCGATGGCAGGAAGTCCGACTTCCTCAACTCCTCGAACCCGCCGTTGGCGGCCAGGTTCGTCTCCTGGGCGGAACCGGCTCCGCACAAGAGCAGCGGAATGAGCAAGGCGGCGAGTGCGGCCCTCATCGTACACCTCCTGAAATGCGCGGCCCTTCTCGAAGCGGCACAATCATCCTAACTCCGCCCATGCCGCCATGCAAACAACAAGATGGGCGGGTTGTAATGGGTCAGTTACGCGCGCTTGGCCCCCGCGAGTGTGCCACGGCCGGCTCGTCCGGCCGTGCCCGTACGGGAAACACGGCCGGGCAAGCCGGCCGTGGCACACCCGTCATGAAAAGGCGCATGTAACTGACCCCTTACGGCGGATTGCCAAAACGGCAGTCGGGGGCGGCGGCAAGGCACCGGGAGTGTCGGAATGGCACAACAAAGGATTGCGGATTGTGGATTGCGGATTGCGGATTTACGGCGCAATCCGCCTGAGGCATCCCCTTATATTCCCAGGCGGATTTGTTTATGATGTAGGAGATGGCAGAGGGGTGTGGCACGCATTTTGCACAAGCGTACCTGAAGAACGCATCGGCGGAAGGTGCGGCAAGAGACGCGGCGGACTCAGAAGGAGGCGCATCATGGCTACGAGCAAGATCATCGGAATCGACCTGGGCACCACCAACTCCGTGGTGGCGGTGCGCGAGGGCGACAAGGTGACGGTCATCCCGAACGCGCAGGGCAGCCGCCTGACGGCGTCGGTCGTCGGGTTCACCGAGAAGGGCGAGCGGCTGGTGGGCCAGGTGGCGAAGCGCCAGGCCATCACGAATCCGCGGAACACCGTCTTTTCGATCAAGCGGTTCATGGGCAGAAGGCACTCGGAGGTGAAGGCCGAGGAGAAACTCGTCCCCTACGAGATCGTCGGCGGGGCGGATGAACTGGTAAAGGTGCGAGTGCGCGGCAAGGATTACACGCCGCCGGAGATCTCGGCCATGATACTACAGGACCTCAAGCGCACGGCCGAGACGTACCTGGGGGATGAGGTCAAGAAGGCCGTCGTCACCGTGCCGGCGTACTTCAATGATGCGCAGCGGCAGGCCACGAAGGAGGCGGGCATCATCGCGGGCCTGGACGTGGTGCGGATCATCAACGAGCCGACCGCGTCGAGCCTGGCGTACGGGCTGGACAAGAAGAAGAACGAGAAGATCGCGGTCTTCGATTTCGGCGGCGGCACGTTTGACATATCTATTCTCGACGTTGGCGAGGGCGTCTTCGAGGTGGTTGCCACCAACGGCGACACGCACCTGGGCGGCGACGACCTGGACCAGCGCATCATGGATCACATCGCCGACACCTTCAGGGCCGACTCTGGGATCGACCTGAGGAAGGACCAGATGGCCCTCCAGCGCCTCAAGGAGGCCGCCGAGAAGGCCAAGTGCGAACTATCGACCCTGGCCGAGACCGACATCAACCTTCCGTTCATCACGGCCGATTCCAGCGGCCCGAAGCACCTGACGATGAAACTTACGCGGGCCAAACTCGAGGAACTCACCCGGAGCCTCGTCGAGCGCGGCCGCGGCCCCTGCATGAGGTGCCTCGAGGACGCCCGCAAGCGGAAGGGCGCGGCGTTCAACGTCGATGAAGTGGTCATGGTGGGCGGCCAGACGCGGATGCCGCTGATCGAGGCCCTGGCACGCGAAATCTTCGGCCGCGAACCCCACAAGGGCGTCAACCCCGACGAAGTCGTCGCCGTGGGCGCCGCCATTCAGGGGGCCGTGCTGGCCGGGGAAGTGAAGGACATCCTCCTCTTGGACGTGACGCCGCTGTCGCTGGGGATCGAGACGCTGGGCGGCGTCATGACCCGGCTCATCGATCGCAACACGACCATCCCGACCTCCAAGAGCCAGGTCTTCTCGACCGCC
>CAYGWP010000346.1:0-6043 GCA_964353455.1 uncultured Anaerolineales bacterium | reverse complement strand
TCTCGCGGTTGGCCGGCACGGTGAAGTGGGCACTGCCGTCTTCCTCCACGGGCACGGTGCCCAGGACGTACCGCGCGGGGACGACGGAGTCGCCGGCCAAGGCGATTCGCTGGCCCGTCTCGTGCGGCGGGCCGCCCGACGGCACACTCATCGGCAGCACCTGGAGGACGCGAAGGGCCGCAATCTTCGTTCCCGCCGGCCACGGCCTGAGCGCGGCGTAGGCGTTGACCACGGCGATGGTGGCCTCGCCGGGCTTGCCGGGATAGGCGGGGGTCCAGTCGGCGGACTTATTCCTCGCCAATTGCGTGGGCGACGGGCCCACCAGCGGCACGGGGCGGGGCCGCAGCGGCATGGGGCTCATGCAGGCGATCTCGGGGTCGCGGTAAAGGAGTTCCTTGTTGCCGAAACTGTCGACCAGGTAGATGCCGTAGTTGCCTCGGACGCCCTGCCCCTGTTTCTGGCGCTCCATGTTGGCATCGTAGATGCAGAGGTAGTAGTCTTCGCTCAGCGGCCAGGCCATGCCGTAGGTCTCGGTGCCGCCCTGGCTCTCGGGGAATCCGACCTCCGGCGTAATGCGCCTGACGGGGCCCATGCCGTCGTCGTCGGGAAAATCGGGGTTGAGCATCACGAGCGAGCCGAAGCACTGGCTGTGATGGGGCGCGGCAGTGGCGACGTACTTGCCGGAGTTCGGGACGGCGCGGACGTCGAGTTCCATGTCGGGCCGCGCCTGGCGCGGGGCGAAGTTCCCGTGCACCGCCCGCGAGTCCGCCCCGTCCAGCGTCGTGATCCACGGCAGGTGGGCCGTGCAGCCGAAACGGTCAACGTAGTCCCAGCGGGTGTAGATGATGCGGCCGTCGTTCGTCACGCTGGGGTTCCACTCGTTCGTCTCGTGGAAACTGAGGCAGTTGATGCCGCCGCCGTCGGCCTCCATGTCGTAGAGCGTATAGGTAGGGCACACCCGGCCGCAGCGGAGGTATCCGCCCCGGCGCTCCGACATGAACGCAACCCGGCCGTTCGGCAGCCAGCACGGATCAAACTCGTTCCACGTGCCGTCCGTCAGTTGCGTAAGGCCCGTCCCATCGACGTTGACCTTGAAGACGTGGTAGCAGCGCCCCTCGTCCCAGTGCCCCTTGTTCGGATCGGTGTGGTGACGGTGCTGCGTGTCGCCGGTGCACTCGACGTAGGCGAAGAGGATTTGCCTGCCATCGTATGAGAGGTCCGGCGACAGGAATGATCCGCCCTCTGTCGCCTCCCCCTGCTGGTTGCCCATGCCGTCGAACGAGATATTCCAGTATCGCGGCGGCCCGCCCGAAAGTTTCTGCCCCTTCAGGCGGCCGTTCTCCACCGTCGAGTCGGCCAGGACGTCGCGGACCTGCGGGTTCGCGCCGAAGGGGCCCTGAAGGACGTACAGCCCGCCGCCCGGCCGCTGGGCCATGCCGTAGAACTGGTCGCACATGTGGTTGAAGATGGAGCGGTGGCGCTTGATGAAGAGGATCTTGTCGAAATCCAGCAGCGGGTTCGCAAATGCGATCTGCCGCCGGACCGCGCAGGCCCGGACATACAGGTTGCGGCGGGCCGCGGCATCGGCCACAGGCGTATCGGCGGAGAGTTCCTGAAGTTCCGCAAGGCCCTTCGCCGCATCCGCCAGCCTGGCCGGCGGTGTGGTGCGCTTCAGGTCCGCCAGGAGTGCCGCCGTCCGCCGCAGGACCACGTCGAGCGGGTCGCGGTCGCCATCGAGGATCAGCGCTTCGGGGCGACCGGCCTCCGCGGCAACCTTGGCGAAGTGTCCGCGGTTGGCCAGGTCGTGCTTCAGCGCATCAAACTGGACACATAACTCATCCGGCCGCTCCGTCTCTTCGCCCGCGAGGACCCGGAAGCGGACCGTTCCGTTGGCGCGGTCGATGTCTTCGCCCACCCAGGCCTCGAACCGCTCGTACTTGGCGTCGAGTCTATAGACGACTTCGCTGTTGGCGTGGACCCAGAGGCCGTGGGCGAACTCGCGGTCGCCGACCCGCAGCGGGTGGCCCTGCCAGTTCTTGTCCTGAATCAGTTGCCCCCAGCCGACCTCCACGGAGATGGGCGTCAGCGAACCGAGGCGGGTCCGGCTTCCGTCCTTGGCGATGAGTGTGGGCTCGCCCCAGATGTTACAGTTGGCGGTGCCCTTCTCGCAGATGGCGACGAGGCGTATCGATTCCTGGCCCGAGACGGACAGCGATACTCGCTGGGCAGGCCCGTTGCCGGACATCGGGCCGCTGTCGAAGGGCTGGAAGGCCGCCGGCGCTGCGGCCTTCTTGACGTTCGCATCCGCCTCTGCCGCGAAGGCCGGGGCCGGAGCAAAGTGCAGACATAGCGGCACGATCAGCGATAAGACCATGCCCCAGCATGATAGGTGTCCGTGTCGCACCGCGGCAATTCCCATAGCATCTCCCACCCACTGAAACAGGGGCCGGGCGAGCGGGTTGCTGGGAATCCGCAGGATCAAGCCGAGAACGTCCTGGCGGCGCGGTGGCGGCGCCCTCACTTGAAGAGTTTCCCGGCCACCTTCACGAGAAATGCCCGTTCGTCGTCCGCGAGGGGCGACAGGTCAACCTCAATGTCCTCGTGACCGGTCACCACAATCGACATGATATCGCCGGAGAACCGGATGGCGGCGGCCCCCCCTTGAGTCAAATCGTTGCTGTTGAAGAGGTTATAACACTTGCCGTCCTCTGATGAAAGAAATTCGCCTCTCCGATTTGACAAGCATGTCTTTCTGTTGTATGGTTTGTCGAGATCGGAGGGGACGTGCAAACGCTCAAAATCGCCGTTGCGGGGTCGGAATCCGATTGTCGGAGTCCAGCCTGTTTTTTGTCCGGGGATGTCAAGTCAGCGGTGTCTCGCCCCCCTTCAACTCTCTCGGACAGGCCGTAGGTTGGGTGGCCACCCTGCCCCAGCCGGCCACGGTCGCGATGCTGGCGTTGGGCGGTGCGGCGCTCGTGGCCCGGCGGCGGAAGAAGAACTGATTGGCGGACTTGCCATCCGGCGGGGGTCGGGCGGCACGGGCAAGAAAAATAGAGGATGTCCGGGGGAGGCCGGCCGCGCGGTCGGTTTCCACGTCTTCTTTGGGACCGCACGGCACATAGGAGGATTGGCAATGGTCAGCGTAAGAGGAGTGGCGAGGGCGGCGGTTGTGGCGGCGATGGTGATGGTGGTGGCCGGGGCGCCCGTCCGTGCTTCAGCGGATATCCAGCAGATCCAGATCCTCAGTGGCTACTACCAAACCAATGGCGTCCTGGAGCCAGAGCCTTACGGAATGTGGGTGGCTGTGACGGGCACAGGCTTGAGTTCCGTCACGATGACTCCTCCGGCCAAGTCGCCGATCTCCTTGGTCGCGCAACCTCCGGGCCACGGTCCGGGCGACTGGTTCTACCAATCCGATGATTATGCGACACTCACCGGGCTTCGCGCCGACTTGCCTCTGGGACAGTATGCCTTCAGCATTGATGGCGGCGGGGATTCGGTTGTGCTGACGGTGGGCCCCACGGCGCCAAGCGGTTTTGCGAGCATCACTTACCCTTCACACGGCGAGACGGGAATCCCCCTTAGCCCGACTTTCACATGGACCTCCTGCGTCGGACTGGGTGACAGCCTTAGTCTCATGGTCGTCGATCTGGAAGGCATGACGATGTACCTTGGTTCGCTGCACAGTCCGATCGCGCAAACCTCCTGGACTCCGGGATTGCTCGTGGCCGGACACGAGCACGAGTTCGAGGTTGCGGTTTTCGCCGGAACGAGCGGGCAACCTTATGCTCGATCCACTGTAGGTGGGGACGCGTTTGAATACTATGACGGTTTCGAGTTCTGCAATACGGTGTCTTTCACAACTACGCCCGAGCCCGCCACGCTGTCTCTGCTGGCCTTGGGCGGGCTGGCGCTTCTGCGGAGAAGTCGCAGGAAATAATCCTTGCTCACAGTGACGGGCGGCAGACGCGGGACTGCCGCCCCTTCTTTCTTGCACCCCACTTTCCTGGCGCCTCGACGGCCAAAGCCACAAGACTTACGACGTGACGGCCCCTCGTGGTCTGCATAGCGCGCAGCGCCCTTCGAGCGCGCTCACGCCCCGGTACGCCAAGACTTGCCATTACCTAACAATGGCGCGCCTGCCAGGACTCGAACCTGGAACCTACGGCTTCGAAGGCCGTTGCTCTGTCCAGTTGAGCTACAGGCGCGCGAATCCGGCGAGGCCGGCCTCGACTGCCGACCACATCATCGCAAGGGTAGCGCGGTCAAGGACTCTCGCGCCGCCAGGGCAAAAACCAGGCCCCCGTACGCCGAACGCCTGCGCAGGGCAACCGCCGTCTCCATAGCGTCTCCTACCCACTGTAACATGGGGGCCGGCCAACGGGTTGCTGGAAATCCGTTCCTCCCCCGATCGACGCACAATGCTGCGCGCCGGTATCCGCGCCGCCGGCGCCGCGTTATACTATGGACCTGCGGCGAGGAGGGCGGAGGCCGACGACGGGAGGAATCCTCATGATCCTGGCGACAACCCTGGGCATCGCCGCCGTGGTCCTGGCGGAGGCGATTCCGTGGTCTCCTCCCGCGATGCCGACCGAACCCGGCCAGAACGCACCCGCGCCCGCGCCCGCTCCGCCGGCCGGCCTCGCCAAGCCCATCAAGGAGTATGAGGACCGGGAGGCCGCATGCCCCCTCAACCAGCCGTGCAAGGAGGACTCCCTCGTCCTGACGCTCGCCAGGTGCAGCCCCACCGTGGGTCCGCAGAGAGTGGCCGCAGGCGGGGAGGCGCGGCTGGGCATCGCGGCGCCTGCCAGCGGCGTCGCGTGGGCCGTCGTCCCGTGGCAGAAGGAGCACCAGGAGTTCCTCGACCGCTACGCCAGGGTCGCTACCGACGACGACCGCCTGCAACTGGCGGACTGGTGCTCGGCCAATCGCATACCCCTGTGCGCCGAGTTCATGTGCCGCGAGATTCTCCGGGCACACTGGGCAGACATCTCGAACTTTGCAAACCAGAGGGCCCTGGCCGCCTGGGCGGGGGCCGCCGCGCGGCACGCCTCGCCCTACACGTTCGACCTGCCGGTCCGCGGCGAGTGGTACGTCGAGAAGGACGCCCAGGGCCTCTTCCGCCGCAAGCCCGGCACGCTGTTCGCCCACAACCTGGTCATCGTGCGAGGCGGGCGGCAGTTCGCGGGCGCCGGCGGCCAGGCGGCAAGTTACTTCGCCTGGGGGCAGCCGATACTTGCCGTGGCCGACGGCATCGTGACGGCCGTGGAAGACGGCAACGCCGACCCGCCGGCGGGCGTGGCCGTCGGCCCTACGGCCGGCAACTTCGTCGTCCAGGACTGCGGCGGAGGCGTCCATGCATATTATGGTCATATCAAGATGAAATCGGCCACCGTCAAGGCAGGCGAGTGCATCCAGCGGGGGCAGACGGTCGCACAGGTGGGCAACTCCGGCGGAAACGGCCTGCCCCATCTCCACTTCATCCTGCTCGACGGAGACCACTTCTCGATCCCCGGCCGCTACCGATTCGAGGAAGCCGGCCCGCGCGGAGCGGTCCTCCGCAACGGCGACGACCTCCGGGAAGACACCTTCGTCAGGCCCGCGAGCGAACCGAAGACCCCGCCCCGCGCCCGGCCGGGCGCCCAGCCCGCCCCCGCAGGAAAATAGGCAGGTGAATACTACTACAGCGCCACTTGGCGCGGCGGGTCTCCCGACCCGCCGCGGGTGCGGTCGTTTTTAGTGGCAGATGCAAGTCCTGAAAACGGCGGGCTTTGAGTGCCGAAGGCACGACAGACAATAGCCCACGGCGTGAGCCCTTGTCGTTACCCACATTTTGGGTGACAGTAAGAGGCGCCTTCAGGCGCCTTCGCGCCGCGAAGCGGCGTCTAGGCCGGGGCCTTTGGCCTTGTCATTAGCCACATTTTTGTCCGGCATTCGTGCCGATGCATAGAGCAGGCGCGAGTAAGGAGAATCGCCTATGCAAACGGCACTTATGACGGTTAAGGACTGGGCGGTGGCGGAGTTTGGCGGAGCCGAACTGCAC
>CAYGWP010000345.1:0-2691 GCA_964353455.1 uncultured Anaerolineales bacterium | reverse complement strand
CTACTTCCGCCTCAAGGTGGTCCGGATCACGCTGCCGCCGCTTCGCGACCGGCGCGGGGACATACCGCTGCTGACGGACCACTACATCCGGCGCCTTGCGGCCGAGCACGGCAAGAACGTCGCCGGCATCACGCCCGAGGCGCAGCGGGTCCTGGGGGCCTACTCGTGGCCGGGGAACGTGCGGGAACTTATCAACACTCTTGAAACTATGATCGTCCTGGCGCAGGGGCAGGTGCTGGACGTCGGCGACATTCCGCCGGAAATCCGCCCGGCCGCCGGCGCGGCGCCCGCCGAGGCGATGCACGCCGGGATGACCCTCGAGGAGGCCGAGCGACTGCTCATACAGCAGACGCTGGAGATGACCGGCGGCAACCGGCGGGAAGCCGCGGGAATCCTCGGCATCGGCGCTCGCACCCTCTACCGCAAGGTCAAAGAGTACGGCCTCGCCGGGGCAAATGAACCTGAACCGCCCGAAGAGGCCGAAGGGACAGACGCGGCGGGTCGGGAGGGGCAAATGTAGGGTGGGTGCTTTGCACCCACGCGGACGGTTGCCGCGGCACTGCCGCGTGGGTCCAGAGGACCCACCCTAGAGGATGACTGAGCCAACTCACGGCCGGACAAGCCGGCCGTGGCACAGCAGACCTGGAACCGACCTAAATAGATCCGATAAGAGTGGCCAGGTCGATCGCCCGGCCGGTCCTGGCCGACTTCTCCATCGCAAGGCACACCGCAAGGTCGTGAAGGCCCATCTCGCCGGGACAGACGTAGGGCCTGCCGCCCCTGATTGCCGCGGCGAACTGCTCGTGCACCGTCGGGTGCCGGTAGTCGTGCACGTCGCGGAGGAACTTCATCGTCTCGCCGGGCGTATCATAGACGAACCCCTTGCCCCTGAAGGTATGCTTCTTGGAATATACATAGATGATTCCATCATCGCGCTGGTGGCGGATGGCCCCCTCCGTGCCGCGGAGTTCCAGCACCGTGTTCGGGATCTCGAGCGTGCCGTCGGCCACGTACGAGGCGTCGGCGGGGCCGATGAGGCCGTTGGCCAGTTCCAGCGCCCCTGCGGTCGAATCGTCGCCCTCCATGTCGGCCATGAGGGTCTTCATGAAACCGGTAACCCTGGTCACGCGGGTGTCCATGAACCAGGCGACGGCGTTGACGAGGTGGACGATGAGCAGGAGGAAGCACCCGCCGCCCACCTGCTTCGCTGAGCGGCGCCAGGCCTCGCCCTTCAGCGCCAGCCCCCCCTGATGCGCGTAGCGGATGCGGAAACCCGCCGGCCGACCGATGAGGCCCGCCTTCACCGCCTGCTTCACGTCCCAGTGGAACGGATCGTTATATCCATCCATGTAGATGCCGAGGAGCCGCCCCGCCTTGCGCCCGGCCCGGATCATGGCCTTCGCCTCGGCAATCGTCCGCGCCATCGGCTTTTGGGAGAAGACGTGCTTGCCTGCCGCAAACGCGGCCAGGGCCTGCCTGGAGTGCAGGTAGTTGGGGGTCTGGAGTTCGACCATCTCGACGTCCTTGCGGGCCAGGACCTCGGCGTAGTCGGCCGTGGCCATGTCGGCCCCCAGGATGCCCGCCGCCTTGCGGGCCAACTCCAGGTTCAGGTCGCACACCGCCACGAAACGGATGTTCCTGTCCTGCGGCAGATACGGAATGACGTTGACCGCCGAGTATCCGCCCGCGCCCACCAGTGCCGCACGAACCACCTTGCCCATGTGCGATTCCTCCCTGCCCACGTGGTGCCGAAACGGGGTCATCATATCGGGAAAAACGCGGAACGCAAGAACTGCCCCCGACTCTGCGCAAGGCGTCTTGGGTGGCACGGCCACGCTGTGCCTTTGCCCGCCACAGGCGGGCAGGCTGTGGCCGTGGTTACTACTACAGCGCCACTTAGCGCGGCGGGTCTCCCGACCCGCCGCGCCAACCGCGTTTTCGCCCGCGCGAGCGCGGCTTCTTCGCGCGGTGGGTCGGGAGACCCACCGCGCAAAGGCGAGAATCGCCGCCGGCCCTGCTACTGCTGAAACGGCCAGCCCGCCGCCAGCAGGGCTTCGCACAGGCGGAGGTCTTCGGGCGTGGTGATCTTGATGTTCGCTGCATCTCCCTGGACCATGACGACCGGCAGGCCGAGGGCCTCGACGAGTTGGGCATCATCGGTGATGGGGCCTGGCGTGCTGCCGCGCGCGGCGTAGGCCCGTTGGATGATGTCGCGGCGAAAGACCTGCGGCGTCTGGACGATCCAGAGTCCTTCGCGCGGCACGGTGCGGACGACCCGGCGGTCATCGGAGACGCTCTTAACGGTGTGGTCGAGCGGCCGGCCGACGACGGCGGCGCCGTGCTCGGCGGCGACGCGGAAGGATTCCTCGATGATCTCCGGCCGGATGAGCGGGCGGACGGCATCGTGGACGGCAACGAGGTCCGTGCGGGCGTCGGTCGCCGCGAGCGCCCGGGCGACGCTCTCGGTCCGGTCATCGCCGCCGGCGACGAACGCCAGGCGCCGGCCGGAGGCAAGCGTTTCGCCGAACCGCTCCCGCGCCTCATCCAGCAGCGCCGCGGGCGCCGCCACTACGACCTCGACGACGGAATCCAGCCGGGCGAACCGCTCGAGCGTGTGGGCCAGGACCGGCCGGCCCGCGAGCGGGGCGAAGACCTTGGGGAAAAGAAATGGGTCCAGGACCCTTAACGGCT
>CAYGWP010000344.1:0-15942 GCA_964353455.1 uncultured Anaerolineales bacterium | reverse complement strand
ACGATGCCGCCCGACCCGTCGATGCGGACATAATTTTCGGCATCCCTGTAGGCATCGATATCGGCCCGCACCAGGTCCGCCAGCCGCACGTCGGGCATGCCGGGCCGCTGGAGGACCACCGACTCGATGTCCTCGTTGGTGCGGAACTGGCCCACGGTCCGGACGGGCCAGCGGCCGGTTTCCTCGTTGATGCGCCCGCCGGGGGTGTTCCGGTGCTCGCGGGCCAGCAGTTGCCCGAGTTCCATCGGCGTAACGTGGTGGGCGGCAAGTTTGTACGGGTCGAAGATCACATCGACCTGCCGCTCTCGGCCGCCATAGACGTCAACGCGGCTGACGCCTGAGATGCGCTTGAAGTACGGCGCGAGCACATCGACGGCGTACTGGCGGAGTTCGTCGGAGTTCTTCCCATCGCCCACCAGCGAGATGAAGCAGATTGGGTGGGCAAACCGTTCGCCGAAATAGATGGCGGGTTTCTCGGCGTCGCGCGGCAGTTCCCGCACCAGGTTCAACTTGTTGATGACATCGACGCCGGCCAGCGTGCGGTCGGTGCCCCAGTCGAACTCAAGGCGCACATCCGCCGTGTTCTCCTCGCTGGTCGAGGTCATTTCCCGCAGGCCATCGACGCCGTTGAGTTGTTCCTCGAGGCGCTCGACGATCTCGCCTTCCATCTCCTGCGGCGCGGCGCCGGGGTACACCACCGTCACGCCAACCACGGGCACCTCGACCGTCGGCGTCAACTGGCGGGGAATCTCATACATCGCGATGATGCCGAAAAGTAGCGCCAGGAGGACCCCGACGATCACGGGCACCGAGTGCTTGACGCAGAACGCGATGAAGTTCATTCATTGACCCTTCCGAGCGAGCGCAGCCAGTATCCGCCCGAGCGCGCTCCTCTTCGAGTCGCGGCTAAACGAGGCTGTAAATCCACAATCCACAATCCGCAATCCACAATTCACTTCTCCTTCGGGTACGCCTGCACCGGCGATCCGGGCGCCAGCAGGTATGTACCGCGCGTCACCACCGGCGTGCCCGGCTTCAGGAGGTCGCTCTGCACCTCCATGTACCGGCCGTACCCCTGAGCGATGCGCACTGGAATAGCGACGGCGAACTGGACCTGCGGCTGGGGCGGACCGACGGGGGCCGGCGCCTTCTCCGCACCGGGCGGCGCCGGCGGCATCGCCGCGACCGCGCCGGGCGGCGGGCGATCCGCAACCGTATAGACCACGTCCCGCCCCTCCTGGCGGATGACCGCCGCCTTCGGCACCAGCAGCGCCTGGTGCTCCGCGCCCACCGGCAACCACACCCGCGCAAACAGGCCGGCGGCAATCACCGGACGGTTGTTCTCAACGACATTCGGAACATCCACCCGCACGCAGATGGTATGGGTCCCCGCGGCGGAGTACGGCACGATCTGCGAGATAACACCCGTGAACTCGCGGTCGCCGAGGGCCTCGAAGACGACGGGCGCCTTCGCGCCCTGCTCGAGGCCCGCCAGGTATCGCTCCGGCACATCCAGGAGGACACGCACGACCGACAGGTCCGCCGCCTCAACCACCGGCGACCCGGGCGCGAGCCATTCCCCCTCCTCGCACCGCTTGCGGACGATGTAGCCGTCGAACGGCATAGTGACCGCCATCTTGGCGAGAGTGTCTTTCAGGGATTCGACGGCGGCGGTCTGCGCGGCCACCTGTGCGCGGGCGTTCTCGATGTCCTCGACGCGTGTGCCGCTGCGGAAGAGGGCGAGGCCCGCCTCGGCCTCGGCCAGTTGCTCCTTGGCCTGGAGATAGGCGGCCTCGACGGTGTCTCGTTCGGCCGGGGTGCTCGCCCCCTCGGCGAGGAGTTTCCGGGTCCGCTCCCGCTCCATGGTCCACCGTTCGAAGCCGGCGCGGGCGGCCTTGACGCGGGCCTCGGCCTGCTGGATCTCCTCGGCGCGGAACCCCTGCTCCGCTTTCTTCAGTTGCGCCTGGGCCGAGGCGAGCATCCCCTCGGCCTGCTTGAGTTGCAGTTCAACCGGCAGCCGCCGCATCTGGCACACCGGGGCGCCGGCGGCAACACGGTCGCCGGCGTCGGCCAGCATCTTCTCGACGCGGCCGGGCGCCTCGGCGCTCACGACGCTCTGACGGCGGGCCTCGGCCACGCCCGTCAGTTCAACCGCGCGGCGGATGGTGCGGACCTCGGCCTGCTCAAGGAAGACCGGCGCCGGACCGCCCATCTGACCCCAGGCCGCAGCGGCCAGGGCCATTGCGGCCGCCGCACTCGCTACAGGTAGGACTCGTCGCATGATGCCTCGTCCCTTTTCCCCCAAGCCGCCCGCCTGGGCGGGCTGTTTCCTTTCCGAGCGCCGAATGTTTACAAATGGAAACTTTCTCTGGGGAATGATAAGGCCCTGCCCGCGCCGCGTCAACAGACTGCCTCGGCGCCACAGCAGGCTGAAGGACGGCTCAGAAACTGAAGTTCAGTCCGGTGAAGAGGAAATCCTGCCCATCCTTGAATGAGTACGCTGCGCCGCGGAAGAAATGCCCGTAGCGGATCGTCAACGAGAGGTCGCTGAGAATCCGCCACTCCACGTACAGGTCAACTTCCTCGCCGAGTTCGGCGGAGGCCCGGTTGGCCTGCGTATCACTGATGGGGCCTTCGCGGTCGGCCTTCCAGAGGAAGTAGTAGTCGAGGCCGACGTCTATGCGGCCGCCGCAAGCCTTGTTGTCGTACGGCGTCGCCCGCCCGGAAAGGCGCACGAACTGGATGTTCGAGAACCTGGCGGCCAGCGCCAGGCCGCTGTTGACATACCCGAAGCCCTGGAACTCCGTATCGACCGTGCCGAGGCGGTTGCCGCCTATGGCCGTCGTGGCGCTTGTGCGGTCTCCATCGCCCGATGCGTAGCCGTACTCAAAGGTCGCCACGGGCTTCAAGGGATGCTGGAAGTAGTAGTCCAACTCGCCGTCGAAGGCGTAGGCGCGGACCTTAGAGAGGCCCTCGGCCTGGCCGTTGGCGGCGCCGCGCCCGAACTCCCACAGGCTCTCAAGGGCATAGTGGAGGTTCTTGACCACCACGCCGCGGCTGCCCACGCCATAGTACTGCGAGTTGTACCGGAAGTCCTGGAACGGGTTTTCGGGGGTCTCGTCGGACCAGTCGCGCTGGATGACGAAGAAGCCGTACGGCTCGTGCTGCTCGCACCCCCGATACCGCAACTGGCCGCCGTAGAAGTTGCGGCGGCTGTTCGGGTAGCCGGGGGCGCTGCGGTCGATGTTCTCTTCGCGCGGCGGGGTGCGCCCCGCGAAGCCCATGAACGCAAGGTCCTTCGTTTCGATGTTGAACCAGCCGGCATCGAGGATCCGGCCCAAGGCGATGCCGCGACCCACTTCAATGTACTGCCGCCCGCCGCGGATCAGCATCTCGCACGGCCACTTGGCGCCCGCATACTTCTCGGCCGCACGCGAAACGTTCAACTCGTAGTACCCGACTTCCAGGTTCGGCCCGTGCAGATCGTGCTGCCGGAAACCCTCCGCATCGCCTGCCGCAAAGTCGGTGTAATCCAGCCGCATGCGGGCGAAGACCCGGTGGATCTGGTCGAACTGTATCTGCGTCCAGAGGCGGAAGTCCTGGAGCGTCATGTGGCCGCCGTTGCCGCCGAGGTCCGTGAAGTACGTGTAGGACGGAGCGTAGAAGCCGCCCCACTCAATCAGGGCCTTCTGGTCGGTGGGAGTGACGGCCTCCAGCCGCTGGCGCACGTCCTTCTCGAAGAACAGTTCCCTCTGGAAGAACTCCTCCGGCCTCTGCGCATGCGCCGCAGGGGCCGCAATGCCGATGGCCAGACCCACGAGGAGCACCGAGGCGATGTGTCTCATCTGTTCCCCATTTCTCGCGGCAAGAGCGATCAGGTGGCTAAACATTAGTCAGCCCCGGCAGTTTCAGTCAACAGAAAAGTCCGGACCCGCCTGCGGGCCATAGCCCTACGGCGGGCGGAGGCCCGAAAGGCGGTTCAAGGGTTCAGATTGCTCAGCCCGACGCGCGGCACTGCTGGCCGGCGCGGAAGTCGGCAGCGCGGCCGATGACGATGGTGGCCGTTGAGTACCGGTCGTGCACCTCGTGGACGATGATGCGCCCGATGCTCTTGCCCTGCGACTGGCCGATCACGTTCCCGGTGGCCGGGTCCAGGATCGGCTGGCCGACGTCGAGGACCTCGAACTCGGCACCCGAGCGGACGCCGCGGTCGCGGCCGCCGTTCAGGATCACGCTGCCGTCTTCCTGCACCAGGGCGACCAGCGGCTGCCAGGGCCGGCCGGCGATCACGCCCGTGATGCGATTGACGGCCCGCTCGACCACCTGCTGGGTGGCCTGCCCGAGTGGCGTCCGGTAGAACGATGTGCCGCCGAAGGAAACGCCGCCGTAGGTTGCCTGGACCGACAGGTCGCTCGCCCGGACGGATTCCTGGATGCTTTCGGAGGCGATGATCTCGCCCGATTCCACATCGACGACGTAGAGTATGATGCCCATGACGGCTCGGTTTGAGCCGCCGAAGATGTCCCATGAGAGCCCCGAAAAGCCGCCGGTCTTCGTCGAGACGTGGCCGAAATCGGTGACGACGCCCTTGATAAGATACTGACAATTCATCATGCGGCCAGTGGCCACGCGGCCCTGCGGCCGGGTGGCGCCGCCCTGCTGGAATTGGATCTCGCTCATGACCGAAGAGAGTTCCTGCCGCTCGACGACGTGGAACCGCCCCGTCGCCATCAGGCGGTCAACCAGGACCTCCTGCATGCCGCCGCCGATGTTCCAGCCAAGCGGAAACGCAGCGCGATTCTCGAACTTCATCACCGCGATGGTGGGCTTGACGCAGTCTTCCGGGTTCCGCCCGCGGCCCGCGCCGCCGCAACCGGCGCACACCCACAGCGCAGCCAGCATGACCGGCGCATAGCATCTCATGGCAGGGACCTCCCTCGCTCCCGCCTAATATCGGCAAGAGAGGCCGCCTCGGATTTGTGATTTCCGGCGGAGCCGCCCTACTTCTCGGCCGTTGCTTCCGTCACCTTCACATCCTTCGAGCCGATGACCGCCAGGTGGGGCGCGCCGAAGTTGCCGCCATCCTTGCCGGCGTGGCCGGGTATCTCGACCTTGCCCGCGGGGAAACTCTTGCTGTAGAAGACGTCCGGCTGGGCGCCCTTGCCGGGGGTCCAGGTCATCTTCCTGTCGGTCTTTTCCCAGCCGGCCGGCAGGCCCGCATCACCGCGCTGATGGACGGCGATACAGACGGTCGCGGGCTTGTCGATCATGAACGCGTAGCCGGGCGCGGGGGCCGTCGAGGGGCCGCGCTCAATCGTCACGTACGGCAGGCCGAGAAACGCCTCCGGGATGCCGGCCAGTTCGCGGCCGTCGGTGAACCGCGTCGCCGAGGCGTCGAGCGTCCCTATCTTCATGCCGTACGCCCCGGGCGCCCGCGTCGGCGCGCCTCCCGACACGACCCCGGCCTTCTGGCCCAGCCCGGCCAGCGTATCGAGGAGTTCCTGGAGATGTTTCTCATACACGCCGCGCGGCGTGGTGCCATGTTTCTTGCAGATGGCGGCGGCAACGCCGGTGGCCACGCCCATCTGCCCGCACGTGTTCATGACGC
This sequence comes from uncultured Anaerolineales bacterium, assembly GCA_964353455.1. GTDB lineage: Bacteria > Planctomycetota > Phycisphaerae > FEN-1346 > FEN-1346 > CAYGWP01. Next base: position 10,334 of record CAYGWP010000344.1, on the reverse strand, counting down.
GGGTGGTGCCGAGGGCAACGTGCGTGACGCTGACGTCGCGCCCGGCCATCATCAGGTTATCAACATTCTTCGAGTACAGGCACCGATACGGTATCGGGTACGGCTTGACCCTCTGCATCTGGGCGTAGGTGCGGAACTCGTACCCCTTCGGGTAATGCAGGTCGATGGACCACGAGCCGGTGGCCACGCCGTCGGGGAACTGCTTGCACTCCAGGACGTCGTTCTCCGTGAGGAGGTAGTCGCCCATGAGCCGCCGCGACTCACGCTTACCGCCCACGTACGGGACCCACGCCAGTTCCGTGCGGGCGTACTTGGCCGTGTCCTTGACGTTATGGGCGGTGCACCACGAGCCGTAGATGGCCCGCAGGAGGTAATCGCGGATTTCCTCGGCGTCCTTGATGGTATCCTTGTAATGTCCATATTCCCATGTCCAGTTGCCGCTGGCGGCCGCGAGGTCCTTCGAGACCTCTGTGGCCCACGGAACATCCGGGAACTTCGTTTCGTGGTCCGTTTCGCGTGTGCCCCAGAGGAGGCTGGTGCCGAGTGTCATCTTGTCGGCCTGGTCGGGCGCGGTGGGTTCATTGAACTCGGCCTTGGCCTCGCGGCCGACGCGGAACTCGGCCCCGACCCATGCGCCCACAGACCCGTCGCCGGTCGAGTCGATGAAGACCGGCGCGGCGAATCGCCGCTCCTCGTTCGTCTGAATGTTCTTGGCATCGACGCTGGCGATACGGTTGCCCTGCCTGGTGGCACGGATGGCGTGCCAGCCGAGAAAAGACTTGATGTTCTGCTCGCCGTCCACGACCTTCTGCCGCCGCTCGGCGGTCTGCGTCGGCCCGCTCGGCTCCTTCAGCCACTTGGGGTCCTGCGGGTTGCTGCCGTAGGCGCCGTTGATCTCGCTGACGATGGGGCTGCTCGCGCCGCCGGTGTGGACGCGGACCTCGGGGCTGTTGTTGCCGCCCAGGACCGGCCGGTCATGGATGAGCGCGACCGTGCAACCCAGCCGCGCTGCGGCCACGGCGGCCGCCGTCCCCGAAATGCCGCCGCCGACCACCACCACGTCGAACTGGCCCGCCGACGGCGGCACGTCGGGCAGACCCAGGAGTTTCCGCCGCCAGGCTTCCATCTTCTCGCCGGGTTCGTTCGGCGGAACCGCGGCGGCCTCGGTCGTAAAGTACAGCGCATCGCACCGGCCGTCGAAGCCGGTCAGGTCCGAGAGTTCCAGGTTCACCTTCTTGCCGCGGACCTGGACCGTCCCGCCCTTCTGCCATATCCAGCCCTGCCCCTGGTTCCCGAACACGGTCGGCGCCGGCACGCCGTCGATGACGACCTTGAAGATGCCCGGATGGTGCGACGGCACCCAGTCTTTCGTCCGGACCCAGAGGTGATACGTGCCGGGGGCGGGGAACTCCACCTGGGTCCGCGCCGGGGCCACGGGCACACCCATCCCGTGTGCCAGCAGGTATGGAGACCCCATGATATCCATGAACTGCTGGTCAACGACCCAGCCGCCGGGATCGGCGAAACTCTCGGCCTCCACGAGGACGTCGGCCGCATGGGCCGTGCCGCCCGACCACAAGAGCAGTGCCGCCGCCAGGCTCCCTGCCGCGCGAATCATCCAGCCGCTTGGCCTCATCTGTCGTCCCTTTCATCTGTGCGATGGAAGACGCCGCCAACCATAAGAACAAGAAACCCTCCCCTCGGTTCCGCCGGCATTATAGAGAAACTCTTCCGGCCTTGCCACCCGCCATTCCGCTTTTCGGCCTTGGGCATTGACTCTGCGCGGCGATTGGGATATGTTTCCCGGCCGGTCGTCGGGGCGCGCAATGCCGGAAGGGCGTCAGGCAGCCTCGCCAAAGGGAGAAGGCACGGGATGAGCACGATCAAGGCAATCGATCTTCGTCGCGGCATGGGCGTCATGTGGAAGAACGGCATCTGGAGCGTCATCGAGAACGAGAAGGTCGCCAAGGGCAACTGGCGGTCCAGCCAGGTCCTGACCCTGAAGAACATCAAGAACGGCCAGGTCCTTCAGGAACGCTTCCGCACCGACGAACTCTTCGAGCAGGCCATCTTCGACCGCAAGCCCGTCACCTACCTCTACAGCGATTCCTCGGGCCACGTCTTCATGGACATGGAATCATACGAGGAAATCCGCCTCTCGATGGAACTCGTGGGCGACCTCTCGGTGTACATGACACCCAACCTCCAGGTCACCATCGACATCGTCGAGGGCAAGGCGGTCACCATCGAACTGCCGGCGAACGTGGAACTCGTAATCACCGACACGCCCCCGGAACTCAAGGGGGCCACCGTCACCAACACCCTGAAGGAAGCCACCTGCGAGGGCGGCGCCAAGATTCGCGTCCCCGGCTTCGTCAACCGCGGCGACCACGTCCTGGTCGATACCCGCACCGGCGAGTACATGTCCCGCGCATAAATGCGGAATGCGGAGTGCGGAGTGAATGGCCTCGTTTAGCCGCGACTCGAAGAGGAGCGCGCAAAGCGGAAATCCCGCACCCCGAACCCCGCCTACCGTCGCGCTCGTGAGCCTCGGGTGCCCGAAGAACCTCGTGGACTCGGAGCGGATGCTGGCGGGCCTTGCGCTCGGCGGGTTCGCCGTTACGACCGATCCCGACGGGGCCGACGTGGCGGTCGTCAACACGTGCGCGTTCATCGACCTGGCGCGGGCCGAGAGCGATGAGCACATCGACCGACTGGAGGCGCTTAAGCGCTCGGGGCGGCTCCGGCACATCGTCGTCGCCGGTTGCATGGCCCAGCGATACGGCCGCAGCATCCTGGAGCGCCATCCGCAGGTCGATGCCATCGTCGGCATCGCCGAGCGCGATGCACTGGCCGAAGTCTGCCGCGGAATTCTGTCGTCCGCCCCCACGCGCTCGGGTGGCACGGCCACGCTGTTTCGTGGCCGTGGCTTCCGCGGCGGAACCGACCACGGCCACGCAACGGCACCGCGTGGCCGTGCCACCCGGCAATCGGCCCGGACAACGCACGCCGTCGTCCGTGTCAGCCCTTGCACTGGCCCGCCGCCGGACGACCGCGAGCGCCTGCGCCTGACGCCGCGCCACTACGCCTACCTGCGCATCAGCGAAGGCTGCGACAACCGCTGCGCGTACTGCGCGATTCCGGAGATCCGCGGCCCGCTCCGCTCGAAGCCCCCCGAGCAGGTCCTCGCGGAGGCCGAGGAACTTGCCGCCGACGGGGCAAAGGAAATCATCATCATCGGCCAGGACACTACTGCTTACGGTTGCGACCTGCCCGGCACGCAGTTAGCCGCGGGGCTTGCCCCGCGCGTGGAAGGTCACACTTTGGCCCGGTTGCTCGCCGAGTTGCGGCAGCGTATCCGCGTGCCATGGATTCGCCTCATGTACACGCACCCCGCCTCGTTCGGCGAAGATGTAATCGCGGAACTCACGGCGGGGCCGCCGCTGGTGCCGTACGTTGACCTGCCGCTCCAGCACATAAGCGACCCCATTCTGGCGAGCATGGGCCGGCGGGTCACGAGGCTCCAGATCGAGGCCCTCCTGGGCCGCCTCCGCCGCGCGGTCCCCGGCATCGCCATCCGCACGAGTTTCATCGTCGGCTATCCGGGCGAGACGGAGGCGCGCTTCGAGGAGTTGCTGGAGTTTGTCGAGAAAGTTCAGTTTGACCACGTGGGGGTGTTCGTGTACAGTCGTGAACCCGGAACGCGTGCGGCCGACCTGCCGGACAAGGTTCCGCCGGCCGTGGCGCGAGAGCGGTGGGACCGCCTGATGGCGGCGGCCGAGAGGCTGGCCCATGCGGCGGCCGCAAGGCGGGTGGGCGAAACGCTCACGGTCCTCGTTGACGGGGCGGACGAGCGCGGCCGAATCGTGGCCCGCCACGCCGGCCAAGCCCCGGAGGTCGATAGCGTCGTGCTGCTTCCGGCGGGCGCGGCCGCGGTCGGCGAGTTCGCCAGCGCACGCGTCACCGGGGCGGAAGGTTACGACCTGGTTGCGCAACAGAGTTAGCCGCCGCGCTTGCGCGGCGCTTGCCGCCAGCGCCCGGCAAGCCGGGCGGCTAACCAATTGAACTTTACACTTTTCACTTTGAACTTGGCCTTTCACCATGACCCGTCACATACCAAATCTGCTGACGGCCGGGCGGTTCTTCATGGCGCTCGGGTTCTTCATCGTTCTGGGATTCTACGACGTGCGGGCCGAGGCGCAGCCGGCGTGGCCCGTCCTCGACGTGGCGTTCATCATCTTCCTGATCGCGGTCCTTACGGATGCGGTGGACGGATACCTCGCCCGGCGGCTGGGGCACGTGACGACCTTCGGCCGCATCGCCGACCCGTTCGTCGATAAAATCATCGTCTGCGGGGCGCTGGCGTACTTCGTAGGCGACCAGTTCTTCCAGGCGGTCCCCGGCCGCGCGGCCGAGAACCTCACCGGCTGGCGCCCGTGGATGGTCTGCCTCATCCTTGCCCGCGAACTCCTCGTGACCGGCATGAGGAGTTTCAGCGAGTCGCACCGCATTCCGTTTGCCGCAACCCTCAGCGGCAAGGTCAAGATGTTCATCCAGTGCCTGGCCATAGGATGGTCGCTCTGGTACGTCGCCCACTGGACGGACGGCCCGGCGTGGACCGCCACCGTCCGCGACGTCCTCGTCTGGGCGACGACGCTCTTCACGGCCTTCAGCGGGCTGGTGTACGTCCAGCGGGCGTATCACCTGCTGAAGATGCCGCCGGATTGAACGAAAGTTCAAAGTTCAAGGTTCAAAGTGACCGCACGAAGGCTCTTCGGGTCATTCTTCGGGATCGGCTACCTACCCGGCATGGCGGGAACCTACGCCTCGGTCGTGACGGCCGCGCTGATGGCGGCGGCATGGTACCTGGGATGCCCGTGGTGGGGCTTGATTGCAGCCGCGGTCGTCGTGACCGCCGGTTCGGTTGCGGCCGGCCGCGATGCCGAAAAGGATTTCGGCAGCAAGGACCCGCGGCCGTTCGTCCTCGATGAGGTGGCCGGGATGCTCATCTCGGGCCTTGCGGCATGGTTGCCATATAGCCGCTGGCCGTGGGCGACGCTGGCCGTCGCGTTCTTCTGGTTCCGCGTGACCGACATCCTGAAGCCGCCGCCCGCCCGTCAACTTGAGCGCCTGCCGCGCGGCTGGGGGATCACGATGGACGATGTTGCGGCGGGCCTGATGGCGCTCGTGCTGGCAATCGGCAGCGACATGGTTCTCGTCCGCCTGGTCGGCTGACAGTTCCACGTAGGCCTGGTCGCGCCCCGGCTTCCAGCCGGCGGGCGCCGCCCTTCGGCGTGAGAGCCGGGGCAGGACTTGAACCTGCGGCTCCCGCATCATGAGGCCCGGCCGGCGTCAGTTGAGATCCACGACGTACGTCTCGCACGCCAGGGGCTTGAAGTCCTCGGCAACCACACCGTCTCTTGCGGCGACCTGGCGCCCGCCGAGTGTCCTGATCGCGCCGGCGCCCGCCGGAAGCGCCAGCCTCATCGGCACGGTCTGCGGCTCAGGGTTGGTCACGAGGACCCACAGGCGTTTCGCGTCGCGCATGGCCGCCCACCTCGGGCCCGACACCTTGACCCCGGCCGGGGGCGGGTCAACCGACAGGATCGCCGGCGTCAGGTCGCGGACTTCCTGGCCGATCCGCGAAACGTCCTTCCATCGCACGTCAAACCCGAGCCGGTCGCGCCTAAGGTCATAGAGACTGTAATAGATGAGTCCCTTGGCGCCACCCACGAGCGCCAGGTAGGTCATCGTGCGCATCTCCTCGTAGGTCGGGGCGCGGTACCTGGCGGGGTCCTCTGCCTTACGATAGTTGGCCCAGTCGAACGCCTGGGGCACCTGCCAGAATGCGCACGCGCCGCCCGTGGCGCGGCCGGTCTTGAGGGCCCAGTCGCCGGCCATCGTCACGGGCTTTTCGGGCAAGGGATACGGGTCCGTGCCGAGCACGTCGCACGTGTGGCGATATTCAAAAAGTTCGTCCACCTGGAAGAGCACCGCCCAGGCGGGATGGTCCGGGTCGAGCCGGCGGACCAGCCGGTATCGCGCCTCCAAATCGCCGCGCATGGTCGTGGGGAGTTCGTCGTTCAGGTACCACGCGAGGACGTTCGGGTGCGAGCGGAACCGCTCAACGATTGTCCTCACGGCCGCATCGGCGTCGGCAGCCCCGCCGGCGAGGCCGGCCGGGAAGTGCTTCGTGCCCTTGTACAGGTCCTTGATCGAGTAGATGACATAGACGCCGTGGCGCTGGGCCATGTCGAGCGCGGCGGCAGCCACGTCCAACGCCAGGCTGCTGAACGAGTACGGCATCGCGCAGTTAAAGCCCGCCTGGGCCATCGTCTCGACGTCGGCTTCCTTGAGGTCGCTGAAGTAGAAACCCAGCGGAAGGAAGGGCTTGCCATCCACGATGGTCCGCCGATGCCGGTCGATGTACACACGCGGCCTGCGGCCGGCCGCGAGCACCTCGCCGTCGATGCGCTGCGACGCGACGTCGCGCCCGCCCTGGCGCAGAAGGACCTCGACGGAGTACGGGCCGACCTTGAGTGGCGCGCTGCCGATTTCCATGTCTATAGTGCGGCTCGCGGGCTTCTCCTTCCGGGTCTCGGCAAGGGGCTTGCCGCCTGCGACGAGGCGGCAGACCAGCGAGAGGTCGTCAAGGCCCGCGTATCCGCCCGGTGGCACCCACGGGTGGCCGTCGATGATTTCCGCCAGGTCCACGTGCACGCGGATGGCGGCGCGGGACTCGTCTTCAAAGATGAGACCGCGGTACGCCGGCTGCACAAGGTAGGCCTCAAGCGGGCTGCCCCAGTACTCCGCCACCTCGACATCGTCGAACCACGCCTCGCCCGTCATGCCCTTGCGGATATAGAACGTGACGGCCAGGCCCGTGGCCTCCGGCGGCACGGGCGGCGTGACGGCCTCTATGCGGAACCAGTCGTTGTCGCCCTTGCGCCCTTCCGGATAGGAGCCGCCCATCCAGCCCTTGGCCCCGCTCCATTCCATGCAGATGGTCGCGCCGCTGTCGGTTCCGGCGACGCCCTTCGTCCTGACCCATACCGAGAAGCGGTACCGGCGGCCCGGACTAAACTCGATCCCTTGCGATGCAAGCCGATATGTAGATGCATCCGTGCGGGCGAAGTGCAGACAGGCCCCGCCGGAGCGGCCCATCCCCTCGGCGACCTCGAAGCCTTCGGGGAGTTGCCACGGCCGGGCGCCCTCCTCGAAGCCGGGGTCCTTGACGAGGTTCGGCCCCGTCTGCCCGCCGGGCGCCGGCGCCGTCTCAGCGCCGAGCGAACCTGCGGCCACGGCCGCGCACAGGAGGGCCATCACGACAAGACGAGTCATAGCATCCGCTCCATATAAACTACGTCGAGCCAGCGGCCGAACTTCCGCCCGACCTCCTTCAGCAGCCCCACGCGAGTAAACCCGAACCGCTCGTGCAGCCCGATGCTGGGGCCCTGCTCTCCATCGATCCGCGCCATGATCGCATGGTAGCCAAGCGCCTGTGCCCGCTGAACAAGGTCCGCCAGAATCGCCTTCCCGATGCCGCGGCCCTGCATGTCGGCCCGGACATAGACGGAATCCTCGACCGTCTCATGGTAGGCGGACCGCGTGAGAAAGTGCGAAAGGGCGCCCCATCCCACAGTCGCCCCGTCAAGCACCGCAACCGTTACCGGATGCTCGGGCCCGTGCGACGCGAACCACTCGCGGCGCTCGTCGTCGGTCGAAGGCTTCTCCTGGTAAGTGCAGGTGCTGTGGAGCACGTTGTGGTTGTAGATTTCGTTTATCGCCGCCAGGTCCTCGGCGGTCGCAAGCCGAATCGTCAGGCCGTCCATGCCCCGCCCCTCCCTCAAGGGCGATACAGTGCAAAGTACGCGAACACCGCCACCGCCAGCGCCAAGCGGTAAATGCCGAACGGCAGCAGGCCGTGCCCGGTCAGCCACTTGACGAACCCCTTGACGGCCAGGGCCGCAACCACGCCGCTCACCACCAGGCCGATGACTATCCCCTCCGGCCCCGCCGACTGGCTGAGTACGTGCCAACTCTTGCAGCCTTCATAAACGGTGGCGGCGCCGAGCGTCGGAAGCGCCAGAAGGAAACTGAACTCCGCCGCCGCCACCATGTCGAACCCGACCACCAGGGCCGCAAGGATCGTGATCATGCTCCGCGAGGTCCCCGGCCACATCGCCAGGCATTGCGCCAAGCCGATGACCAGCGCCTGCCATAGACGGGTCTGGTCAACCTCGGTCACGTGGGGGGCGTCTCTCCGCTTGCGCCAGAAGAAGTGCTCGATGACAATCATCAGCACGCCGCCGGCCGCCAGCGCCGCCGCCACCGAAAGCGGGTTGAACAGGTTCTCCTTGATCCGTTCCCGCAGAAGCAGGCCGACAATGGCCGCGGGAAGGAACGCCACCATGAGACTGCCCAGGAGGCGCAGGCCTCGCTCGTCGCGGCCGACGAGGCCCCTGGCCATCTGGACCACGCGTTTGCGATAAAGCCCCAGCACGGCCAGGATGGCCCCCAGTTGAATGACAATGTCAAAGGAGTCGATGGCCGGGTCTTTTCTGATGATGCTCTTCAGCGGGTCCGCCCGGTCGCCGAAACGGCTCGGCCACATTGCGTGGTTGGCCAGGATGAGGTGGCCCGTGGACGACACAGGCAGGTACTCCGTCAGACCCTCCACGACGCCGAGGACAGCGGCCTGCCACGGCGAGATGTGCAGCGTCTCGGCCGGCGCCGCGCCCGGCGCAGCGGACTCGCCCCGCGCCGACCCGATCAAGAGACCAAGCACGCACGCCATGACAAGGACTGTCTTCACTGGCATGGTTTCTCCCAAAATGGCGGCGGCACTTCGAGTTTCTACGCGGCGGGTCGGGAGACCCGCCGCGCGGCGCTCGGCACGACGGGGCTACTATGCCCGCTTGCCGCGGCATCGTCCAGCGCAAAGTGCTGGCGGATTCTGCTTGGCCCTTCGAGTGGAACGGTTAAAGTGGTGGCGAAGCGTATCCGAAACACGTCGGAGGACCCGTGGCATCGCCCGTTGAACTTATCGTCGGCCCGGCAAGGAGCGGCAAGGCCGGCCGTGTCATGGCCGCGTACCTTGAGGCCGTCGCGCGGGCCGAGCCCGGCTCCGCTGCGCTACGCCGTGGTGAACCGGGCGCGGCGCTGATGCTCGTGCCGACGGCCCTCAGGCGCCGGGCAACCGAGAGCCGCCTGCTGGCCGCGCAGAAGTCCGGCGTCCTCATCCGGCCGCAGGTCCTCACGATCCAGGAATTGTCCGACCGGCTCCTCGCGGCGGCGGGCCGACCGGTGCGGAAGATAGGCGAACTCGCCCGACGCCAGGTCATCCGCAACTGCCTCGCCGAGCTCGACGCCAAGCAGGCCGCCGTCCTCGGACCGGTACGCGATACCCCCGGCCTCGTAGATGCCCTCGACGAACTCTTCAGGGAACTAAAGGCCGCGCGGGTCGAGCCAGACGCGTTCGGCAAGGCCCTCGCCGAGCGGATGCGAACGCCGCGCAACCGCACGCTCGCCACCCTCTACGCCGCCTACCAGAAGGCGCTCCAGGACATGGAGGTCTATGACGATGCGGGGCAGTTCTGGCATGCAGCCGCACTGGTGGCCGAGGACCATTTCGGCCCCTTCGCCGACCTTGAGGTCCTGGCGATCGACGGGTTCCAGGACTTCGCCCCCGCCCAACTTGACATGATAGAGTCGCTGGCCGACCGCGCCAAGCGCACCGTCATCACGCTTACCTGGCAGCCCGACCGGCCGATGCTCTTCGCGGTCACCGGCCGCACCCGCGAGCGCCTCCGCAAGCGTTTCGGCAAGCGGCTGACCGAGACGGTGCTGGACCAGCCGAGCGGCCTGCCGGCGGACTTGGAGCGGCTGCGGATGCGCCTATTCGCCCTGCCCGATGACTCGCCGCGCGAGAGAACCGCCGGGTCGATATCTGTCGTCCGTGCAGCCGGCCGCACGCGCGAAGTCGAGGAGATTGCGCGGCGGTGCGCGGACCTGGTGCGCGGCGGGGCGCATGAGCCGGCGTCCATCGCCGTCCTCGCGCGGTCGATGGGCGGCTATGCCCCGCTCGTGCGCGAGATATTCCCGCGGTACGGCTTCCCATTCCGCGTTCAGGACGAGCGGCCTCTGGCCGACTGCCCCATCGTGCGGGCGGCGATGTCGCTGGCGCGGCTTCAGACGGAGGGCTACTCGTTCCGGGCGCTCGCGCGGCTGGTCCGGTCGAACTACTTTTCGCCGGCGGCCTTCGGCGCCGACGCCGAGACGGCCCGCCTCGCGGTCCGCCTGGCCCGCGAGGCCAACGTCTGGGAAGGCCGCGA
>CAYGWP010000343.1:0-5612 GCA_964353455.1 uncultured Anaerolineales bacterium | reverse complement strand
TCGGCCATCCGGTTGGAGAAGCCCCACTCGTTGTCATACCACGAGCAGACCTTCACGAACGTCGGATCCAGCGCCTGCGTCTGCGTGCCGTCGAAGAGGCTGGAGCAGGTCGTGCCGATGACGTCGCTGGAGACGATGGGGTCGTCGGTGTACTGGAGGATACCCTTGAGTTCGCCCTCGGCGGCCTTCTTCATGGCGGCGTTGATGGCCTTGACGGCTTCCGCGGCGTCCGCACCCGCGGGCTTTTCGAGTTCCACCGTCAGGTCGACGATACTGCCCACCGGCACCGGCACGCGCAGGGCGTAGCCGTTGAGTCTGCCCTTCAGGGCGGGGATGACCTTGCCGACGGCCTTGGCGGCGCCGGTCGTGGTCGGGATGATGTTCAGGGCCGCGGCCCGCGCCCGGTGCGGGTCCTTGTGGATCATGTCGAGGATGCGCTGGTCGTTGGTGTACGCGTGGCAGGTGGTCATGAGGCCGCGCTTGATGCCGAAGGTCTCATGGAGGACCTTGGCGACCGGGGCCAGGCAGTTCGTGGTGCAGGAAGCGTTCGAGACGATCTTGTGCTCGGGCTTCAGGGCCGCGTCGTTGACACCGATGACGATGATGGCGTCCAGTTCGTCCTTCGGCGGGGCCGAGAGGATGACCTTCTTCGCGCCGGCCGCAAGGTGCTTCGCGCAGTCGGCCTTGTTCGTGAATGCGCCTGTGCACTCCAGGGCCACATCCACCTTAAGGGCCCCCCAGGGGAGCGCCGCCGGGTCCTTCGTGGCCATGACGGGGATCCTCTTGCCATCGACCACGAGGTTCGTGCCGTCGGCCGTCACTTCGCCGTCGAACCTGCGGTACACGCTGTCGTACTTGAGGAGGTAGGCGAGCGTCTTGGCGTCCGTGAGGTCGTTGATGCCGACGATGTTGAACTCACCCTTGCGGGCCCACATCGCACGGAAGACGATGCGCCCGATTCGCCCGAAACCGTTGATGCCGATGTTGATAGCCATCCACCAGTCTCCTTTTCTGCGACGATTCCCTTGTGCCGACGAGCCGCTCGTGCGGCGAGCCACTGGCGCACAAAGCCTCCTGCGCCATACCGGTCAGCCGGCCCTTATATGGCCTATTTTCGCCACTGTCAAGCGTTTTTGCCCGGCCGAGCCGCGCCGGCGAACCTCTTCTGAAACGCACGCTTGACGTACCGCCCGGAATCCGCCATAGTAGCGGCATGAAAGCGTCGGCCACGCTTGAGGTAACTTCCGCGATGAGTCCGGTAGCGTCCGGTTGTCTGCTGGTTGGATCGAGCGGCTTGCCGCTGGGCGAGGCGCTCAAGAAAAGTCTCGGTGCCGCCGGCGTGCGCGTGACGGAATCGTCCACGGTCTTCGACGCCGTCATCGAGGCCGAGCGGGCCGCCGGGGCCGTCGGCTGTCTCATCGTCGGCGTTGACTGGTTCGGCCAGCAGGAGTTCCGCCTGTTCCCGCTCGTTCGGCGCGAGTGGCCGCGCATGCTCATCGTCGCCTGGCACTCCCCCGGTTTCGACTACAAGGGCCGCCTGGCCGAAATCATCGGGGCGGATGTGGTCCTGGGGAGCACCGAGGACGTCTCTCAGTTTGTCGAGGACCTCGTCGCATCGCCGCCGGCCCCTGCGACGCCTGCGCCGCCCGCCGCGCCCGAACCGCCGTCGAAGGTCGTGCTTCCCGACCCGCAGGTATCCCGCGCGGCCGACGTCTCGCAGTCCATCGCGGCGCTTCGCAAGCCCGCCCCCCAGGCTGAGCCTAAGGCGAAACCGCCGTACGACCTCGCTGCCATTAAGGCCGCCGTCGTTGAGGAACCCGTGCCGGTCGCAGAGGCGAAGCCGGAGACCTCGCCCCTGCCGCCGCCGTCGCCGGTGGCCCCGGCCGCGCTTGAGACCAACCTGGCCCCCGGCGACGAACTGCTTGAGGGCGAGGTAGTCGGCACGATTGAACTGACGGAAGAAGAACTCCGCCTCCTTCTCGGCGAAGGGGAGAAAGAGCCATGATCCCGCGGCGCGATGAGCAAGTTGCGGCCGCCGAAGACCGCGTGGTCATCGTCTGCCGCAGCCCCGCCCCGCGGGTCATGCTCGAGCGGCTGGTCGGCCCGGCTCGCCAGGGCGACGCCGTGGCAAGCCCGGCCGAGACGCACGCGGCGGCCGTCGAGGCCGTCCTTTCCGTCACGCGCCGCCCGGCGCGGGCCGTCATCATCAATACCGAGGACATCCCCGGCTCGGAAGCCAACCTGCTGGCCGCGCTCCGCCGGGCCGACCCCGGCGTGCCTGTCTATCCGGTCGTGAAGCCCGAAGACGAGCCTCTCGGCCGCCGCATGGTCGCCCAAGGCGCTTCCGACTACTTCATCTCTCCGGACGATTTGAGCCGCCTGCCGCAGGTCTTGGCGCGGGGTCGCGGCGGTTCCGCATCGCCCGCCGCCGCGAAGGCGAGCGATGCCGAGGACACGGCGTTCCAGGCGGCCTGCGCGCTGGCTGAACTCGCCACGGCCGATGCCGCGGCGATCCTCCGCGACGGCGCCGCTATCATCCTCCGCGCCATCGGGGCGGCACGCGGATGCCTCTTCGCCTGGAACGGCCGGACCGAGCGTCTTGAACTCGTTGCCCCCGGCCAGGCGCCCGGCGTCGCCCAGGCGCGATTCGAGGACGAGCGTGCCGCCGCCGAACGCGCCGTGCGGACCGGCGAAACGCTCGCCCTGGACTCCGCCCGCGGCGGGCCCCTGCTCTGCATTCCGGTGCGGGAATCCGGCGTGACGGTCGGCGTGCTTTGCGCGGCGAGCGCCGAGCGCCAGGCCGCTGAATCGCTCGTCCGCGCAATGGCCCGCCTGCATCGGGCGGCCCTCGGACGCGAGCAGTTCGCCCGCCTCGCACTGAGGAACCCGGAGACCGGGCTTCTGACGCCGGAGGCGTTCCGGACGTACCTGTCGAAACTCATCGCCCGCGCGGCAGGCGAGAAGATGGAGGTTGCGCTCGTGCTCCTCGGGCCGCGGCCGGGCGAACCGGCGCCGGCGGCGGAGGCCCTCGGCAAGGTCGGACGCGCGATCGCCTTGCATCTTGCCCGCGGTCGGCAAGGCGGGCGGCCGGCCGCCGACCGCTTCGCGGCCACGTGGTCCCGCCGGCCGCAGCAAGGCGAGACAGCCATCGACACGCAGACCATCCTTGCCGCCGAGGCCGCCGAACTGGCGGGCGCGGCCGCCGAGGACACCGGCCCGCCTCGCCTCAGGACGGCCGTCGCGCTCTTCCCGAAGGACGGGACCGACGCCGCCGCGCTGCTGGCCGCCGCCGAGGCGCGCCTGGCCAACGCCAGATGACAGTTCAAGGTCACTTTCGAGGGCGACTGCCATGCCCCGCGACGTGCCGGTCGGCAACGGAAACCTCCTCGTCACCTTCGACCGCTATTACCAGATCCGCGACCTCTATTTCCCCCACGTCGGCCAGGAGAACCACAACCAGGACGCCGTCAGCCGCTTCGGCGTCTGGTGCGACGGAAAGTTCTCGTGGCTGGGGCCCGACTGGAACATCCGCCTCGACTACGAGCCGGAGACGCTCGTCACGCACGTCCTGGCCACGCACAAGGGCCTCGGCGTTCGACTGGAGTGCGCAGACTGCGTTGACTTCTACGAGAACGTGTATCTGAGGCACCTGATTGTCACGAACCTCGCGGCCCAGGACCGCGAGGTGCGGCTGTTTTTCACCCACGACTTCAACCTGTACGCCACCAAGGTCGGCGACACCGTATTCTACGACCCCGCAACGCAGAGCGTCATCCACTACAAGGGCCGCAGGTACCTCCTGGTGAACTGCTGCGACCCGAACCGCTGCGGCGTCGAGGACTTCACCTGCGGCGAGAAGGCGACGCGCGGCCTGGAAGGGACCTGGCGCGACGCCGAAGACGGCGTCCTGGCCGGCAATCCCATCGCGCAGGGCACCGTCGATTCGACGATCGGCGTCAAGGTCCGCCTGCGCCCCAAGAGCCAGGGCGTGGTCTGGTACTGGATCGCCGCCGGCCGCACGTACCAGGAGGTCCGCAAGGTCAACCAGGTGGTCCTCGACAAGACGCCGGACGTGATGCTGGGGCGGACGCGCAACTTCTGGCGACTCTGGGTCAACAAGGAGGAGTTCAACTTCGAGGGCGTGCCGGAAGAAGTGGTGTGGCTCTTCAAGCGCAGCCTGCTCATACTGCGGACGCAGATCGACAACCAGGGCGCCGTGCTGGCGGCCAACGACAGCGACATCATCCACGTCAGCCGCGATACTTACTCCTATTGCTGGCCCCGCGACGGGGCGCTGGCGGCCTACGCCCTCATCAAGGCGGGACACAGCGGCATCTCCCGCAGGTTCTTCGAGTTCTGCTCCAAAATCATACACCGCGACGGGTATTTTCTACATAAATATAATCCTGACTGTTCCCTGGCGTCCTCGTGGCACCCGTGGCTCCAGGACCACAAGGCCCGCCTTCCGATCCAGGAAGACGAGACCGCACTCGTCGTCTGGGCGTTCTGGCGGCACTTCCAGAAGTTCCGCGACATCGAATTCGTGGCCAGGCATTACCGGCCGATGGTCATGAAGGCCGCCGAGTTCCTGGCACGCCACGTTGACGAGGCCACCGGACTGCCTCTGCCCTCCTACGACCTCTGGGAGGAACGCTGGGGCATCCACACCTGGACGGTGGCCGCGGTGATCGCCGGCCTTGAAGCGGCATCGCGCTTTGCGGCGGCGTTCGGTGAGTCGCAACTCTCCACACGCTACAGGCGCATCGCCGGCCGCATGCGAGCGGCGCTCCTCGAACGCCTCTGGAGCGACCAGCACCAAAGGTTCGCACGCTCCGCCGTCCCGGGCCCGGACGGACATCAACTCGACATGACCGTCGATTCCAGCCTCTGCGGACTGGTGCTCTTCGGGGCGCTCGACCCGGACCACGAGAAGGTCCGCAGCACACTCCTGGCGGTCACCGACAACCTCGCCGTGAAGACGCCAGTCGGCGGCGTCGCGCGGTACCAGGGAGACACGTGGCACCGTTCGGTCAACGACCCGCAGCGCGTGCCGGGCAACCCGTGGTTCATCACCAGTTTGTGGCTGATGCGATGCGAGATCGCCGCCGCCGGCACCGTCGAGGAACTTGACCGCTCCTTCCGCTGGATGCGGTGGGTCGCAAAGCGGAGCCTTCCTTCGGGCGTCCTGGCCGAGCAGGTCCATCCCGAGACGGGCGAACCGCTGGGCGTTTCGCCCCTCTCGTGGAGCCACGCCGAGGTCGTCGCGGCACTGGTCGAGTACCTCGAAAAACGCTGCTACCTCATCGAGCAGGCCGGGAAGATTCTGCACATCCACCAGCGCGGCCGGTACGCGGACCGATACTTCTCGCCGCACTGCTGGGAGAGCGGCGCCGAACCCTCCGGGCCGCAGCCTTCGACATAGCGCGGCGGGTCCACCAACGTTAAGCGCGGCGGGTCTCCCGACACGCCGCGTTCGCCTGGACGCAAGCGCATTCTTGCGCGGCGGGTCAGAAGGCCCACCGCGCTCAAACGCGATGCAGCGCTGCCGGGTTACTTGCTCCACTTACACTGGCGGAACCTCCCACGCAAGGAAATCTCAGCGCGCACACAAA
>CAYGWP010000342.1:0-6946 GCA_964353455.1 uncultured Anaerolineales bacterium | reverse complement strand
CCTGGCGGCCGCTGACGGTCCGCGAGGCGAACCGCCTGGCGCGGGGCCGCGCGAAGGTGACGGTGGACGCCGAGGACGGCCGCTTGTGGCGGGTCCAGCGGCCGGGCAGCGTCCAGGCTCACGAGCCGATGACGCGCGAGGCGTGGCTTGCCTTCTTCGGCACGGGCGGGGGCGTGATCACCACGAAGCAAGCCGAGCAGTTGCTGCCAACGGTGCGGGCCGCCGTTGCTGCCCTGCACGAGGTCTGGGCGAAGTGCCGCGAGGTCGAGCAGGCGCTGGGCCGCGACCTCGACGGTCTGGAGGGCGTCATCCAGGACATGGCGGCGGGCCTCGACGACCCCGAGTCCATCGACGTGGACTACGTCCGCGACGCCATCAACGCCCAGGTCGACGAACTGGTGGCCGAGACCGACGCCTGCCCGAAGTGCCGCGAGCGAAACGCTGACAAATTGGTGTGGCAAGACAACGGCAAGGTGAAGTGCAGCACGTGCGGCATGCGGTATCGGCCGCAGAGCAAGTAGGAGACGAGCATGTTGACGCTGATGCAGAGACAAGAGCGGGCCGCACGTCGCGCCGCGAGGATCGCGGCGATGCACGAAGCCATCCGGCAAGCGGCCGCACCACAAGAACCGCAGCACCAGAGAAGGAGTACCGTCATGAAGAAGAACGAGGTGAAGGTCGGCGGCGAGTACATCGCCAAGGTGTCGGGCCGGTTGGCCCAGGTGCGCATCGACCGGGAGAACCCGCACGGCGGGTGGGACGCGACGAACCTGGCGACCAAGAAGTCGGTCCGCATCAAATCCGCCCAGCGGTTGCGGGCCGAGGCCGGCCGCCAGGGGAAGGCCGCCCCGGTGGCCCACGTTGCCGCGGGGGCCAAACCGGCGGATGAAGCGGCCAAGGATACCAAGGCCGCGCCCGTCGCCGCCGGGGGCAAAGCCACCAACCCCCTCGAGGCCCACTACAGGACCCAGAAGGACGCCGCCAAGACGGAGAAGGCCGCCAAGGTGGCCGCCTGGCGGAAGGAGATCGCCGAGAAGGGCGCCCGGCCCGACCCGGAACTCGACAAGGCCATCAAGGCCGCCGAGGAAGGTCGCGCGGCGAAGAAGGCGAAGGCCGCCAAGCCGAAAGGCGAGCGGAAGCCGGGCATCCTGACGCTGGCCGCGGCCGTCCTGAATGACGCCAAGGCCCCGATGGACTGCAAGGCCATCGTTGAGAAGGTTCTGGCCAAGGGCCTGTGGCAGACCAAGGGCAAGACACCGGCCGCGACGCTCTACGCGGCCATCATCCGCGAGATAGCGACGAAGGGCAAGGATGCCCGGTTCCGCAAGACCGACCGGGGCCAGTTCGAAGCCGTTGCTGTCCGCCAGTAGTGCGTCAGCACCCACGCCCAGGTTCGCTATGCCTGGGCGTGACTCCGGGGATTGCAGAGCGTAACCTTCGACAACGGTGAACCCGACGATCTTGTGCGGTCGCATTACCCCAAGTGCGGCAGTTCCCATCGGCGCGAGCAGAAGCCGCCGTTGCCGCCAGAACAACGGCTCCGTCGGTGAGAACATCAGACGCCGGTTATAATCCTCGTGAAGACGAGATCGCCTAAGACTATGCCATCAAGAGACCTTGATCGACCAACTAACTTACCGAGCATCCTGTCGCCTCCCTTATCGAGTCGTACAACTGATGTGGCGTAATTGATAGCGGCGGTTTTCTTGCTAATGACGGTCAAGAGCACGTACTCCGACTCAAGTGCAGTGCCCATGAGAGTATAGGTTGCCCCAGATTCCCGCTCACCACGAGTAATCGATGTAAGTGTGCCTCGAATTCTCGCACCCCGCTGTCTTATGTCACATGTAAAAGTCCGCGCCATCTTCTTGTCCGGGTCCTGTGCTGAGCAGTATTGAGCAACACCTTCCCAAGTTCCGGAGATGGTACGGCGACGTGCGAACAGACCCAGAAGCCAATCCTTGTATGCCCCGATGATAGCCCCCACAATGGTTGCCAACGCAGTGATTACTGCCGATACAATCGCATTGTCACCGGGCATGGATGTAGTCTCCATCGTAACGCCGCTTTACGCGACTAGGCCCCCCGCCGGCTGGCCTTAGAGTATCATGCGGTTGTCGCATGGTGAGACCCCCCGATGGTGCCAATTCGGCTGCCTGGAACTCAGCCTTATGGGTCGCCCGAAAATATAGCCGACGAATTCGGCCTTCGCCAATACATTCTGACACCGTCCTTGCATCCACGGTGGTGGCAGTCGTATGGATCAGGCAGACGGCCGCTTGTCACAAGGATAGTACACCGGTGTAACGATTTTCCGAAGGCCCGCAGAATTCCAGGCGCGCCTTCGTTTGTCTGCGTATGAGGTATGAATAGAGGGTGCTGACAACCCGACCGGGCGACTCTCCTGGCGGCGACGGCTGCCGGGGAATCCCAAAGGTAACGAGGCCGTGTGGGGCCACACCACTGCACGGCCTCTTCTTTTTGGGTCGTCGCCCGGTCGGGGCAGTCAGGAGATGGATGATGGCGGACGACTTGACCGACGCAATCCGCACGAATGCTGAGGGGCCAAAATCCGCCTCGGGGGATTCGGGGAGCATGCAGCAGCACAGTATCCCCGACCAGATCGCGGCGGACCGGTATCTGGCCTCGAAGAGGGCCGTGCGGTCGAAGGGCCTGGGAATCCGCCTCACGAAAGTGGTTCCGCCGGGAGCAGCGTGATGTTTGACTGGCTCAAACGCATCCGTGCATTCGCAAAGCCCGCTGGCGGCGGGCTCCGGATGGCGGTGCGCTTCGTACGCGGCCGGTATGACGCCGCACAGACGACCGACGGCAACCGCAAGCACTGGGCGGGGGCCGACGGCCTGTCAGCAGATGCCGCCGCTAGCGCTGAGGTCCGGCGCATCCTGCGGAACCGGGCGCGGTACGAGGTGGCGAACAACTCCTATGTCCGTGGGATCGTTCTGACCCTCGCCAACGACGTCGTCGGCACCGGGCCGCGCCTTCAGATGCTCACGGCCGGTGCCGAGGTCAATCGCGCGATCGAGCAGGAATTCATGCGCTGGGCCACGCGCATCGGCCTTGCCGCTAAACTGCGGACCATGCGGATGGCCCGGGCCCAGGACGGCGAGGCGTTTGCACTTCTCATCTCGAACGAGAACCTCGGCTCCCCGGTGACGTTGGACATCAGGCTCATCGAGGCCGACCAGGTGGCTTCGCCCGCCCTGGCCTCCGCGAAGGCGGGCATGCCCAGCGGCGTCGACGGCATCGTGTTCGACGCCAGCGGCAACCCGGTGGAGTACCACGTTCTGAAGACCCATCCCGGGGCGGCGGTGTCCCTGGGCCTCGATTACGAACGCGTGCCGGCGGAGGCGGTGCTCCACTGGTTCCGCGCCGACAGGCCTGGCCAGTGTCGCGGCATCCCGGACTTGACGCCGGCGCTGCCGATCTTCGCGCAGCTCCGGCGCTTTACGGCTGCCGTGCTGGATGCCGCCGAAACGGCCGCCAACATCTCCGGCACGGTTGAGACCGACGCCCCGCCCAACGGCGAGGCTGAGGCCATCGACCCGATGGACACCATCGAACTCGAACGGAACATGCTTCTGACGCTCCCTGGCGGCTGGAAGATGAGCCAGGTGAAGCCCGAGCAGCCGGCGACCACTTACGTCGAGTTTGTGCGTGAGAAGTTGAACGAGGCCGCGCGGTGCCTCAACATGCCGCGCAACATCGCCCTGTGCGATTCCTCGGCCTACAACTACGCCTCGGGTCGCCTGGACCACCAGACGTACTTCAAGTCCATCCGCGTGGAGCAGGTCCACCTTGAAGATGCTGTGCTCGACCGGATTCTCGACGCGTGGCTGCGCGAGGCGGTGTTGGTGCCGGGCCTTCTGCCGGCGTCGGCGCGGGCGGTCCTCGATTATCCGCACCAGTGGTTCTGGGACGGGATGGAGCACGTGGACCCGGCCAAAGAGGCCAACGCCCAGGCCACACGCCTGGCCAGCCACACGACGACCCTGGCCAGTGAGTACGCGAAGGAAGGCAAGGACTGGGAGACGGAACTCCGGCAGCGGGCGAAGGAAGTCGCACTGATGAAGGAACTCGGTCTCTCGATGGCCGAGGCGCAGCCGAAGCCCCCGCAGCCGCAGGCAGATGAGGAAACGGACCGTGAAGACGAGCGACGAGCCGCGTGAACTGAAGTTCATCGCGGCCATCAACATGGAGGCGGCGGCCCCTGCGGCAGGCGACACTCAGGCCGCGCGGCCGCGGCGGTTCCACATGGACGCCTACACCGGCGGGGCCTTGGTGATCGCCGGGTGGCGGTTCCCCGTTGTCGTGGACCTGACCGGCCTCACCGTGCGCGGCGGCGCGAAGGTGTACCTGGACCACGACCGGGCTGCTCGCGTCGGGCACATCGACGGCATTCAGGTTGAGCACGGGGGGCTACGGGTATCGGGCGTGATTTCCTCGACCACTCAGGCCGCCCGCGAGGTCGCGGCCGACGCCGACAACGGATACCCCTGGCAGGCCAGTATCGGCGCGTCGGTGCGCGAGGTTGAGTTTGTGGGCGAAGGGAAGATGGTGACCGTGAACGGGCGCGAGTTCGCCGGCCCGGTGAACGTGGCGCGGCGGTCGGCGCTTCAGGAAGTGAGTTTCGTGGGCAATGGCGCGGACGACCAGACGTCCGCCAGCATCGCGGCGGAAGCCGCCAAGGAGACGGAAGCAATGGACGGCAGCGACAAGACCAAGACGGTGGACGGCGGTGTGGCGGGCGCGGTTGCTCCGGGCGATGGCGGGAAGGCGCCGGTGGTCCAGGCTCAGGCCCCGGCCGTGGCGCCGGTGGGTGCGGGCGCTGCCGACGGCGTGATCGCCACCGGTCCGGTGGCCGACATCCGCGCCAAGGCTGCCGCGGAAGAGGAGCGGATCGCGGGCGTCCGCAAGGCCTGCGGCAGCGACCACGCCGAGATCGCGGCCCGCGCCATCAAGGAAGGCTGGGACACCACGAAGACCGAACTGGAGGTTCTGCGCGCAGACCGGCCGAAGGCCCCGGCCGCCCACGTCGTCGACCAGACGGTCAACGGCACGATCCTTGAGGCCGCGTGCATGCTGACGGCGCGCCTCGCGGATGTGGAAAAGGTCCACGACGAGAAGACGCTGGATGCCGCCAGCCGCCGGTTCCGTGGGGGCATCGGCCTCCAGGAACTGCTGCTCGAGGCGGCGTGGGCCAACGGTTACAGCGGCCGCAACTTCCGTGACTCGCGCGAGGTGCTGCGGTTCGCGTTCGGGAAGGACATACAGGCGGGGTTCTCGACCATCGACATCGGCGGCATCCTCTCGAATGTCGCCAACAAGTTCCTCCTCGATGGGTTCTTCAGCGTCGAGCGCACGTGGCGGAACATCTGCGCCGTGCGGAACGTGGGCGATTTCAAGACCGTGACCAGTTACCGCCTCATCGGCGCCGACCAATATCAGCCTGTCGCGCCGGGTGGGGAACTGAAGCACGGGACCCTCGGCAACGAGCAGTACTCCAACAGGGCCGACACGTTCGGCCTGCTGCTCAGCATCGACCGGCGGGACATGATCAACGACGACCTGGGAGCCATCACGCTCGTGCCGCGCAAACTCGGTCGCGGCTCGGGCCTCAAGATCAACGACGTGTTCTGGACCATCTTCCTGGCCAACAGCGACTTTTTCAAGGCCGCCAACAAGAACTACATCTCGGGCGCCGACACGGCGCTGACCATCGACGGCCTGACGAAGGCCGAGGTCACGTTCCTCGACCAGGTGGACTCTGACGGGAAGCCGATCGGCATCATGCCGGCGATCCTGCTCGTTCCCACCGCGCTCTCGGCGATGGGCACGCAACTCTTCAAGTCGCTGGAGATCCGCGACACGACCGCCAGCACGAAGTACCCCATCGCCAACCCGCACCAGGGCAAGTTCCGGGCCGAGGTCAGCCGGTACCTGGCCAACACGAAGTACACCGGGGCGAGCGCCAAGGCGTGGTATCTCCTGGCCGACCCGGCGGACCTGCCGGTCATCGAGGTCGCGTTCCTCAATGGCCAGGAGTCGCCGACCATCGAGACGGCCGAGGCGGACTTCAAAGTGCTCGGCATACAAATGAGGGGGTTCCATGACTTCGGCGTCGCTCTTCAGGACCCCAGGGGCGGCCTCAAGGCGAAGGGCGAGGCGTGAGGGCGAGTGACAAGTGACTGAGTAACGGCGAAACGACACATCGACAAGACTTAGCCGGTCGCCTTGGCGACCGCGTTCAAGGAGAATCACATGGCTCAAGCAACATTCGTGCAGGAAGGCGATGCGGTCGACTATACGCCCGTGGCCGCCGTGGCGGCCGGGCAGGTCGTGGTCCAGGGCTCGATGATCGGCGTGGCCAAGACGCCCATCGCGGCGGGCGCCCTCGGGGCCCTCGCTGTCAAGGGCATCTTCGACGTCGTCAAGGCCAACGAGCAGCAGGCGCTTGGGGCGGCCCTCTACTGGGACGCCGACGGCAACCCCTACGAGGGCGAGGCCGGCACGGGCTGTGCCACCACCACCGCCAGCGGCAACACCTTCATCGGGTTCGCCCAAGTTGCCGCCGGTGCCACGGACGAGACGGTCCGGGTCCTCTGGAGCGGGCCGGTCGTGATCACCAACACCGTCCACAACGCCTTGACGGCCGAACTGGCCGACCCGGGCAACGCCGGGGCGATCCCCGTGACCGACAGCGGCCACTGCGACCTCGTGACCACTGGCGCCCAGACGCGGACGCTGGCCGCGCCGACGTACCTGGGGCAGTCGCTGCTCGTGTCCCTCAAGACGGACGGCGGCAACTGCGTCATCACGTGCGCCACGACCGTCAACCAGACGGGCAACAACACCATCACGCTCGACGACGCCGGCGACGCGATCCTGCTGGTGGCGAAGGCCAACGGGACGAACAAGCGGTGGTCGG
>CAYGWP010000341.1:0-3368 GCA_964353455.1 uncultured Anaerolineales bacterium | reverse complement strand
CGCCGTCGAGGAAATCGAATCGAAGGCGCTGTTCGAGTGCCCGCAGATGGAGGTCAACGTCCGCGTGGCCCAGGCCGACGGCGCCGTGTGGCTCGACCTGGCCGATGATGCGTGGCGAACGGTTCAGATCACCACGGCGGGTTGGCGCGTCGTCGAGGGCAAGCCGGCGGTTCGTTTCACCCGAGCGCCCGGCATGTTGCCCCTGCCGATCCCACAGGCCGGCGGCAGCATTGGTGACCTGCGGCCATTCCTGAACGTCAAGGACGATGTGGACTTCGTGCTGGTCGTCGCGTGGCTTCTGGCCTGCCTGCGGCGGCGCGGCCAGTTCCCGGCCCTGAACGTCAACGGCGAGCAAGGCTCGGCCAAAAGCACGCTCCAGCGCCTCCTGCGCGAACTCGTGGACCCTAACTCGGCCCCGCTACGGAGCGAACCCAGAGAGATCCGCGACTTGGTGATCGCCGCCGCCAATTCGTGGGTCCAAGCGTTTGACAACCTGTCGCACATCCAGCCCTGGCTTTCCGACGCCCTGTGCCGGCTGAGCACGGGCGGCGGATTTGCTACGCGCGAACTCTACAGCGACCGCGAGGAAGTCATCTTCGACGCCCAGCGGCCCGTGGCCATCAATGGCATCACGGACCTCGCCGGCCGATCCGACCTTCTGGACCGCTCGCTCAACATCACCCTCTCGGCCATCCCGGAGGACCAGCGCAGGGACGAGCGGTCATTGCGGCAAGCCTTTGAGACCGCCCGGCCGCGCATCCTGGGGGCGCTCCTTGACGCCGTGGCCTCCGGCCTGGCAAACGAGCCGAACGTCTGCCTCAAGCGCCTGCCGCGCATGGCCGACTTCGCCATCTGGGTGACGGCCTGCGAACAGAGCCTTGGCTGGCCCCCCGGCACGTTCATCAGCGCGTACGCCGCCAACCGTTCGTCCGCGAACGACTCCGCGATTGAAGCCTCGGTCATCGGCCTCGTCGTCCAGGCGTTCATGGAGACCCGTGGCACCTGGCAAGGCTCGTCAACAGAACTCCTCAACGAACTGGAGAAGTTCGCGGATGACAAGACCCGCCATCGCAAGGAGTGGCCCGGCTCGCCCCGGAAACTCTCCGGCGACCTTCGCCGCATCGCGCCGAACCTGCGGGCGGCCGGCATCGACGTGTCGTTCTCGAAGTCCGGGAAGCGACTCATTCATCTTGGGCGCATCGTGGACGGTTCGGACGCTGTGGGCGCAGCGCCGCCAGCAGACCGTCCGAGCGATAACGCCTTGTTCCAAAGCGCGTTACAACCGTCCGAAGGCGGTCTGGACGGTATGGACGGTGTCGCCCCTCCCATTTCGGAAGACGGAATTAAGGACTCGGACGAGGTGGTCCTATGACTGCGGCCACGGCCTTGATCGCAGAACTCCACGGCTTCGGCGTGTCGGTCAGCGTCGAAGGCGGGAACCTTCATCTGCGGCCCAAGGCTAAGGTCACGGCCGACATGGTGGACCGAGTGCGTCAGCACAAGGCTGAGGTCGTCCGGGCCATCCGCCTCGACCGTCTGGCGGCGTTGGATGACAACCACCGCGATGCGTGGGAGGAGCGTGTCGCCATCTGCACCCTCGACGGCGGCCTGAGCGCAGCGGACGCCGAGGAGGTCGCGTGGCGAGAGATGGAGTGTTCTGTATACGATAAAATTTCCGAATACCGCCTTCACACGGACGGCGGAAAACGTTAAACAAGGGATGACGGGCTGGAATGGCAGGGAGATCGGACAATGGCAAGCCTCTGGCGACGTAAGAAGGATGGGCCGTACTACATCACCTACACTGTGCGGCCGGGCAAGCGAAAGACGGTCTGCGGGTGCAAGGACCGCAAGGCGACGGAGGCCCTGGTCCGCAAACTCGAAGGCGACGCCATGCTGCGGAACAATGGGGTCATCGACGCGAAGGCCGAGAAACTGGCCCACGCGGAGGCCCTGCCTCTTGAAGACCACCTCAAGGCGTTCGAGTCGGCGCTCCTGGGCAAAGGCGTCACGCGGAGGCACATCACCACCACCCTCTACTACATCCGCGAAGTGAACACGGCTTGCGGCTTCGAGAAACCGGCCGACTTCGACCCAGCCAAGGTCTCGGCCTACGTCGCGGACCTGAAGCGCAACGGCGTCACCATTGGCAGACAAAAGCCTCGGATTCCCAGCGCACGCAGCATCAACGCACGGCTGACGGCAATCAAGAGTTTCACGCGCTGGCTTTTCCGAACCGAGCGGTTGCGGACCGACCCCATGATGCAGGTGGCCAAGTTAAACGCCCGGACGGACCGCAGGCACGTGCGGCGAGCACTGACCGATGACGAGTTGGCCTGGCTGATCGCTACGGCCGAGAAGGGGCCGGTCGTGCGCCACATGGCCGGTCCCGACCGCGCCATGCTCTATCGGCTGGCGGTCGAGACGGGGCTTCGCGCGAGCGAACTTGGGAGCCTCACGCTGGCCAGTTTTGATCTGGCCGATCCGACCACCGCTAGCGTCAAGGTGGCCGCTGCCTACAGCAAACACCGGCGTGATGATCTAGTGCCTCTGCGCCGTGATCTTGCCGAAGCGATGACCGTCTTCATGGCAAGCAGACCGGCTGACATGCGGCTGTTTGCGATGCCCGATAAGCCCGCCGAGATGATGCGAGCCGACTTGACGGCAGCACGCAAGGCATGGATCGCCGAAGCCAAGGCACCGGAGGAAACCAAGCGCCGCGAGGAGTCCGGGTTCCTGGACTACGAGGACGCCTCCGGCCACGTAGCCGACTTCCATGCCCTGCGGCACACGTTCATCACGCGGCTGGCCCGCAGCGGCATCACCCCCGCCGTGGCCAAGAGTCTGGCCAGGCACTCGACCATCACCCTCACGATGGACCACTATACGCACACGCTTATCGGCGACGAGCGGGCGGCCTTGGACCGCCTACCGGGCATCACCCTCAAGCCGCCCGAACGCGAGATCGCTCGGGCCACCGGCACGGATGACATTATCGCGCTGCCCTCACCGCCCGCTGACACGCATTACACGCCCTCCGGCGCGCAGCGCCTGGCGCAGCGCGCAGAGTGCTCAACTGAGCAAGAGGCGCTTCCACTTGTCAACACGACCGACGCGGAAAACGGCGAAGATGGGACGCCGGCAGACAGCCATAAGCCTATAGAGAATCGGCGGTTAGCGACGACCGGCCTACACCTGTCATCACTAGCCGCCGATGAATCGACTGGTGCGCCACCAAGGACTCGAACCTTGGACCCGCTGATTAAGAGTCGGCTGGCGTTGACGCGCAACTCTTTGCCGGATAAAGACTTACGCGCCTCCGCCGAGACCCCGTCAGCGCCCCTTCAGCGCGCCGTCCAAGAGGCCCT
>CAYGWP010000340.1:0-14335 GCA_964353455.1 uncultured Anaerolineales bacterium | reverse complement strand
GGGTTCTCATCCCGTTTTCGTGGTGACGTGAAAGCCCGGCAAGGCCTGTTTGACCTTGAGGGCGAAGTAGTCAGGATCGTGGAAGCCGTAGGCTTTGCGTTTGATGACTTTGATCTTGTTGTTGACGCCTTCGAGGCGGCTGGTGCCGATGGGGTAGTCGCAATGATTCAGGATCCCGTACTCGAAGAACTTCAGTCGCCGGATGAATCGCCTCATCAGCGGGTGGGCGACCTGTTCGGCCAGGTCGCACCACTGATCGAGCGCCGCCTTGGCGTCCGCGCGATCGCGGTAGTGATAGAGGGCCTTGAGCTGGTCCTTGAGGATGTAGACGGCGCTGAGCCGCTCGTTGACGGCCAGCAGGTCATCGAGCCGTGTCTGCTGGTCGGGCCGCAGGTTGTCGCGATTCGACAGAAGCAGGTAGCGGCTCCCCTTGATGAACGTCCGCTGGTCCGGGCGGGCCTTCTTGTATTCCTGGCGTCGGACCTCGTCGATGACCTGGCCGTAACCTTTGACCAGGTGGAACAGGTCGAAGACGATCTTGGCGTGCGGGCAATGTGTCTGCACCGACTTGATGAATGCCTCCCACATGTCCAGGGCCACGGCCTCAATGCCCTGCCTTTGCGTCTCGGTCATGCCGGCGAAGAAGGCGTCCAGCGTCTCGGCCTTGCGGCCTCGGCCCATCCAGACGACCCGCCCGGTCAGGTAATCCAGGACGACGGTCATGTAGCCGTCCTGTCCGTGCGTCAGGCCGATCTCGTCAATGGCCAGGATGCGCAGGCCCTCGTAGTCGGTGGGGCCGAAGTCCTGCTCGAGGAAGTGCTTGTCGATGTCCTTGACGGTCTTGGGGTCCAGGTCCAGATGTTCGGCCACGTCGTGGATCGTCATGACGCGGCACAGGCCGTAGATGCACCGCGCCAGCCGATGGGTCACCCGGCGGCTGGGGTCGGCGAAGGAGAGTTGCTCGACCTTGGCCTTGCCGCAGGCCGCACACCAGACCCGCCGATACTGCACCTGGAGAAAGGTCTGGGCCGATCCGACGTTCAGGTCGCGAAGCATTCGGTGAAGGCCCGCGGTATGGACCGTGCCGGGCCGGCCGCAGGCGTGACAGCGCGGTCGGCATCGCCGGTCGGGTTCGAGGCGGATAACCGTCCCGGGCGTCTGGCATTCCATGTGAACGCTCTGGCTCATGATCTTCACTCGTGCAAACGGGAAATAAGGTGCTATACTCAAGCTGGACATCGTGCGGCTCCTTTCGCTTCCCAAGTGCTTGTCACCACAAGACTTGATCCGCGAAAGACAGCATGATGTCCACTGTTTTTACTGCTCTACCTCACCACGTTTTTGGGAGGAGAGCCACAAAGAGAAAAGATAGAGAGGGTGAAAAAAGAAAACGCCGGAATCGTATGTTGTTGCTGTTATTAACGTATGATAATCCGTCCTCTGCGTTCTCCGCGCCCTCTGCGTTGAGCAGCACGTCGAAAGGCGCTACTCGATGCGCAGGTCCCGGTCGCGTGCCATGAGGATGTGCCTCTGCCAGTTCGCATCGTCGCGCTGGGGGTGGTCCGCGCGGTAATGCACGCCGCGCGTCTCGGTCCGGACGTATGCGGCGTGCGCGATGAGGCGCCCCAGCGTGAGCATGTTCTGAAGTTCCCAGCCCGCGGGCTGGCTGAAGACCTTGTCGAGGACGTAACTCTGCCAGAACTCGATGAGTCCGTCTGCCTCGGCGAGGTCCTCGGCGTCGCGGACGATGCCGACGTTCCGCCACATGAGGCTGCGGAGGCTGTTGTGGACGTCGCCGAGGTTCAGTTCGCCCCTGGCGGAGCGGACCACGTCGCTGCGGATTCGGTGCGGGGAGTTGCGGGCGGCGCCGTTGCCGGCGCCCTTGAGTTCCTCTACGATTTCGCGCCCGACGATGCGGCCGTACACCAGGCCCTCCAGAAGGCTGTTTGAGCCGAGGCGGTTGGCGCCGTGGAGTCCCGTGGAGGAGACCTCGCCGCAGGCGAAGAGGCCCTCCAGGCTCGTCCTGCCGGTCATATCGACCTTCGCGCCGCCGATCATGTAGTGGGCGCTGGGGCGGACTGGAATGCGGTCTTTTGATATGTCGATACCAAACTGCGAACACGCCTTTGCGATGCCGGGGAACCGCTTGCGGGCCTCCGGGCCGAGGTGCGTCACGTCCAGGAAGACGTGCGTCTCGCCCGTGCGGCGCATGTGTTCGATGATGGAGCGGCTGACGATGTCGCGCGGCGCCAGGTCGCCCATTGGGTGGTACTCGTGCATGAAGGGGCGGCCGGCCTTGTCGAGCAGCCGCCCGCCCTCGCCGCGCACCGTCTCGGAGATGAGGTGTCGGCTCGCCCCCGCCAGGTACAGCGTGGTGGGGTGGAATTGAACGAACTCCATATCTGCGAGGGTTGCCCCGGCGCGGTATGCCATCGCCAGGCCGTCGCCGGTGGCGACCTCGGGGTTGGTCGTTTCGCGGTAGATGCGGCCGATGCCTCCGGTGGCGAGTACGGTCCGCGCCGCGCGGATCGCGAGCGCCCCTTGAGTGGCGTGCCACGCCAGGACGCCGACGACCGCGCGGTCAGCCGTCAGGAAATCGACGGCGAAGGTGCCCTCGCGGATGTCGATGGACTCGGTCTTCCTGGCGCGCTCAAGCAGCGTCGAGGTGATCTCCTTGCCGGTCTCATCGCCGCGGGCGTGGAGGATCCGCGGCGCGGAGTGGCCGCCCTCGCGGCCGACGGCGATCTGGGGGCCCGAACGGTCGAAGGCGGCCCCCCAGTCGATGAGTTCGCGCACGCAATCGGGCGCCGCCGTCACGATCTGTCGGACGACCGCATCGTTGCACAGGCCGCAGCCCGTGGTGAGCGTGTCGGCCATGTGCGACTCGACTGTGTCGGGCGGCGCGATGGCCGCCGCAATGCCGCCCTGCGCGTAGAAACTGTTGGACTCCGCGAGGCGGCTCTTCGTGATGAGCGTGACCTGGACCGCGGGGGCCATCTCCAGGGCCGCCCTCAGCGCCGCCACGCCCGACCCGATGACGACTGCATCGGTGAAGACCTGCGGCAGTCGTGCTGTGTCGAACGCGGCCAAGTACCGCCGGACCTGTGCATGCCGTCGCATGAACTCCTCCCGGGAAGGCCGAATCATACGCCGAAACGTTTCGCCCGACAAGGCGAAATCGCATCGGACGCATCGGGCGCGGGCCTACAAGATGATCGCCGGCTTTGCGCCGTCGGCGGGTTCGGAGACGATGGGGTTCGAGAGGACGCCGATGCCTTCGACCTCGACCTCGACGGTGTCGCCGGGCTGCATCGGGCCGATGCCGGAGGGCGTGCCGGTGGCGATGACGTCGCCGGGTTCGAGGGTCATGATGCGGCTGGCCCACGAGACCAGGTATTGACAATTAAATGCGCATTGGTCGGTGTTGGATTTCTGGCGGACCTTGCCGTTCAGGCGGCACTGGATGGCCAGCCGGTTCGCATCCCCGGGGGCGGTCTCGATCCAGGGGCCCAGGACGCCGAACGTGTCGAAGCCCTTCGCCCGGGTCCACTGCCCGTCCTTGGTCTGGAGGTCGCGGGCGGTCACATCGTTAAAGCACGAGTATCCGAGGATGCATGAGTCGGCCTCCTCGAGCGGGACGCTGCGGCAGCGGCGGCGGATGACGATGGCAAGTTCAGCCTCGTGGTCCAGCCGCCCGGCCATCTTCGGGTACACGACGGGCTGTCCCGGCCCGGCGAGGGCGGTCGCGGGCTTCATGAAGAGGACCGGCTCCTCCGGAAGGGGCGTTTGCATCTCGCGGGCATGGTCGCGGTAATTCAGGCCGATGCAGAGCATCTTCGACGGCCGCGCGGGGGCCACCAGGCGCACCGCGTCAAGTGCGTGGACGGTCTGCATCGGCGTTACGCCCTCGAAGTAGGGCCTGAGGAGTTCGCGGACCCGATCGCCTTCGAGGATGCCGTGGCGAATCTCATCGTCAAACACGAATCGAACCAGGCGCATCGTTACCCCTTTGAACGCGCGACCCGATGGGTCGGGCGTAAGAGCAGGCGGTTACTTGCCCATGAGCGTCCAGCGCGTTTGGCACGGAAGTCCGTCGGTGCGGGAAATCGGCAGGAAACTCCCGGGCCCGGCCAGGAAATCGGGGACACAGGCGGCGCGCGACCATTCCAGCGGCGCGTTTGCGCCGTCGCCGATGCGGAAGCCGAAGCGGAACGATTTGCCGCGGCCGCCCGAGAGCGGCGGCAGCGCCTGCCACGGGATCGCCGCCGCGAAGTACGTCGCCTTTGCCGGGGCGTCGCGGGCGATGTCGGCCGTCGCCCCTTCGACCGGGCCGTACCAGGCATCCTGGTTGCCCGGTATGTGATCGCGGAGGGCCACCTTCGGGCCCCTCAGTCGGATGATCTGCGGCCCATCTTTCATGAAGGTGACGGCCATCAGGTGGTCTGTATCGCGGAACGCTCCGACGGGCAGCGAGCGGTCTCGGGCCTTGCCGCCGAAGTCATCGTCCGCGCGGTCCGCCGCGCCCCACGCCAACTGGATGGCATCGCCGTCGGAGGCGAAGCGGCCGGGCCTGAAGGTGTCGCGCGTGCGATGGACGACGGCCGAAAAGTAGAAGAACTTGGAGTCCCACGCGGTGCGGACCTCGGCCTTCACATCCCCCGCCTCGTTCTGGACGACGACCGGGGCGATGCCTTCCCAGCCCGTAAGTCCGTATCCGACCTCGATGGTCCGCTCAGGCGCCTGCGTAGGCCAGACGGGCTGAATGCGGCGGACCCATTCCTCGCCGAGCGAGGCGACGGCCTGGATCTCGTAGGGCGGTCCTGCGACGGACTCCAGGGCAGCGGGCTTCTCGTCCTCGGCGGCAAGTTTCACGGCGTCGATCTCGACCGTTACTTCGCGGGCCTGGCCCGGGTCGAGCGAGAACCGGTACTTCGTCTGCCGCGCCCGGAGGCCCGCCGGCATCAAGAGGCCCGCCAGAACGTCGGTTCGGTTCGGGCGGTGGCTCTGGACCCAGAGGCTTGCGGTCATGCGGGTCGGATCGGTGATGGCAAGGTTGCTGACCCAGATGGAAGCGGGGGGGATTCCGATGATCCGCGCCAGGCGCAGGCGTTCGCGCAACTGGTCGGTCTTGAGTTCCGCCGCAGAGATGTAGATGGGGGCCTCGCCGAGCGGAACGATCAGCCGCGCGTTCTTCCAGATGCCGATGCGGTGGCCGACGACGTCGGAGGCATCGAGACCGCTGCCGTCATCGAACACCAGGGCGCCCGCGGCGGGGTTTGCGGCATCGTCGCCGATCCACGACCAGACTACGGCGACGCGGCGTTCCGGCCCGGCGAAGAGGTGCGATTCCAGCAGGGGCACATCCCCCCAGGCGTTGCCCTCGTAGCGAGCGCCGCTGAGGATGTGGGCCATCCAGGCGTAGGCGGCCGCCGTGGGGAGCGGCTCCGGTATGCCGTGCCCGGCGGTCACATAAACGCGCTCTGCCCCCGCGGCGAGCGACAGGACGTGCCGCGTCACGAGTTTCCAGGCCTGCTGCTGCGGGGAAGCGGCGGCGGGGTCCTCGCCCGTCTGGGCGACCACGGCGCGCTTGACGCCCGCGCGGCGGGCCGTCTGGATACAGTAATCGAGGGTCCGCCGGTAAGCGCCGCTCCGGAGGTTCGGTGCGGATGCGCTTGCGTCGATCCAGAGGCTCACACCGTCGGTGCCCGCCAGGGCGGGGCCTTCGGTCAGGACATCGACGAGGATTTCCGGCGATGCAGCCGCGAAGACGCCGACGGGCGCCTGGACCCGCTTTATGGCCTCGAGCGCCGCCGACATGGAGCCGCGGTAGGCGGCAGCGCTCGGTCCAAGCGAATCGGCCGGCAGAGCCGGCGACCGACCCAGTTGCCAGTCCTGGATCATCGGCACGAAGTGCAGGACCGTGGCGCCGACCAGCGGCGCGGGCACGGGCGCTTCGGGCTGGCCGGGGGCGCCGAACGGAACGATGCCCGTCGGGACAAGGCCGCGTTTGCGGATGGCCTCGAGTGCGGCGTCGCCTGCGGCCCAGCGGAACTGTGGCTGCGCATCGGCCGAGGCCTTGACGGCATCGAGGTTCCCGATGTGCCGGCCGTCGGCCCAGTCGAGCGAGATGTACGAAGCGCCGAGGCGGCGGCAGAGTTCGGGCAGGTCGCCGATGAGCGCCCCCGGCGGGGCCATGACGCCGAACGGCGATTTCGCATCCGGCTCCGCCGCAGGAGGATACACCACCGCTATGCCGCACGTGCCAACGGCCGTCTGACTCTCGCACACTGCCGTCACGATGATGTGGTAATATCCGACAGCGTTGAGTTCCTTGATGGCAAGGTCGGCGGCGGCCACGCCGTTGGCATCCGGGAAGATGGGCGGCAGGGCTCCGTCGGCGACCTTGCGGCCGTAGAAGTCCTCGGCCCAGTAGCGGAGGCTGATCTGGACGGGCGCTCCGCGCAGGCCGACCATGACGGTGAGTCGGACGGGCAGGTCGCCCTCGGAGCCCATGCGGTAGAGGCCGCCGGGGACGGTCGGTTCGACCTTGACGCCGAACCTGGCATCGGCGGCGGGGGGCGGGGGACTCTCAAAGACGTGGCGATGGAGTATCTCGCCCAGGATTTTACGCTGGAGGTCCGTCAGGCTGAGCGACCGCATCTCGTCCGGCGGTTCGGCGGGACCGGCCGGCTGCTCGACCTCCGCAGCCAGCGCAGGCGCGGTCCATGCCAGCGCGATGCCGATCAGGGCGGACCGCATCCATTGCCTGAACATCAGAGGCCTCCTCGCCGCATGAAACGTTGCGGATTATAGCGCGGCCGGGGGGCGGCTCCAAACAAAAACGGCAAGACAATCGCTACCATGCCGCAAGTTCGCCGACGATCTCTTCCACGAGGTCCTTGACGGTGATGACGCCGACGGCGCGGTCCTTCTCGTCGCGGACGATGGCCATTGCCGCACGGGCCTTCCGCAGACGCGCTATCGCCTGCGTCACGGTCATGTCGGGCGGAACCGACACGAACTCGCGGCTCATCGTAGCCGCAAGGTCCAGAGACCCGTTCTTCTCCGCCAGCACATCAATGATGTGCACGATGCCGACGACATTCTCCTTGCGGCCTTCCCACACGGGAACGCGCGAGTACGAGTGCTTCCGCAATTCCTCGATGAACCGCTCGCGGGTGATATCGACCGGGACGGCGGCCACGCGGCCCATCGGGATCATCACGCCGCGCACAAGTTGCTCCCGCAAGGCCAGGACCTTATCGACGAGTTCGTGCTGGTATCCGCTTATGACGCCCTCGGCGGCGCCTTCGCCCAGGACGGCCCGCAGCCGCTGGCGGGGATGGAACGGCTCGGCCCCCTCGGCCTCCTTCTTGCGGGCCACGCGAAGAATCAGGTTCGAGAGGCCGTTCAGCGCCGGCACCAGGCCGATTCCTCGCAGCAGCCGGTACGCCCCCGCGAGCGGCCGGGCCAGCGGGTACATCCAGTGATCGGCCTCGGCGGTGAAGATGCACTTGGGCGCCACGTCGGCGAAGACGAACAGGATGGGCGTGACGATGACTGTCGTCAATATCTCGATGCCTGTGCTGCCTTCGACCCACCCGGCCGACGCCACGAGGGCCGTCGCCATAGCCGTCGCCATGAACGCCCCTGCGTTCGTGCCGATGAGGCAGACGATGATCATCCCCCGCAGGTCCGCCAGCAGCGTCTGGAGCGTAGTGGCCCGCCGGTCGCCGGAATCGGCCCGCAGGCGCAGCCGGATGCGATTCAGCCGATACAGTCCCGTCTCGACGCCGTTTGAAAGGGCCGCAATCGCCACGCCCGCGAGCGCCACCAGCCACGGCCACCAGTCGGATACGAATTGGAGGAAGGCTTCCATCAGCGGCCGCCCCCCTTCCCGGCCGATGTCTCCCCCACGGCCGCCGCATCGCCGGATTCAGTGAGGAGCCGCAGACGCACCAACGTCACCCGGTGCCGCCGCACCTCCTCGACCTTGAAGCCGAGGTTCCGCCACTCAACCGTGTCGCCGGGTCGCGGCAGGCGCCCCAGGAGCGCGGTGAGGAAGCCGGCAACGGTCGAGTACCGGCCGCCATCGTCCGGCACGTCGATGTCGAACGCATCGGCCCAGGACCGGATGGAGAGGTTGCCGGCCAGCAGGTACTCGGCGTCGCCTACGCGCCGGACGGGCTCGGCGGCGGGGCGGTCGGTCTCGTCAGAGATGTCGCCGACGATCTCCTCCAGGCAATCCTCAAGCGTCACGAGGCCCGACACGCCGCCGTACTCATCCACCGCCACGGCGAACTGGATCTTGCGGGCGCGGAAATCCTTCAGGAGGCTCTCGACGGTCTTCGATTCGGGCACGAAATAGACCGGCCGCACGAGGTCAGCCAGAGCGCGGTCGGGGTTCAGGAACGCCGCCTTGGCATATACAACTCCGACGATATTATCCATCTCGCCTTCATAGACGAGCATCTTGGATACCCGCGTGCGCCGGAAGACCGCCAGCACGATCGGCATCGGCGTAACGCGGTCGCAGGCGACGACCTCGACGCGCGGCATCATGACCTTGCGGACGCGGAGGTCGCCCAGTTCGAGG
The DNA here is from genome assembly GCA_964353455.1 of uncultured Anaerolineales bacterium. Lineage (GTDB taxonomy): Bacteria > Planctomycetota > Phycisphaerae > FEN-1346 > FEN-1346 > CAYGWP01. The sequence continues at coordinate 5,739 of CAYGWP010000340.1, read as the reverse complement.
ATTTCGCCGAGCATGTCGCTTTCCTGGGTGGTGACGGCGCCCTCGCGTGCGGCCACCTCGATGATGGCCTGGAGTTCCTCGGTGGTGACGTAGGCGTGCGCCTCGCGCCCGAATCCCGTGAAGAGGCGCGTAAGGGGCGTGACGAATAGCGTGCCCAGGACCACCCGGATGGGCGTAACGGCCTTCCCCAGGATCGCCAGCGGCAGGCCGGCCAGAGGAGCGAGGCGCTCGGGCATCACCGCGGCCACGCTCTTCGGGATGATCTCGCCGATTATGATCACCGCCACCGGGGTGGCCATGCCGATGATCAGCCGCCACGCGCCCACGTGACCCGGATGGAGTTCGCCGATCTCATCGATCAGCATCACGCCCATGACGAAGAACGCCGTGTTGACAGTCATGTTGCCCCAGAGGACCGTCACCAGGAGCCGTCGCGGATCCTCCATCACGTGGGCCGCGATGCGCCGCAGCGGGCTGCCCGACGCGCGGAACCGCCGCAACTGGTCGCGCGAGAGGTTAAACAGTGCCGTCTCCGACATCGAGAAATACGCCGACGCGGCCAGCAGCGCCGCCATCACCGCCAGGTGGCCGGGGAAATCGGTCAGGATGTCCAGGAAACCCATAGCGAGTATTCTACCGGCAAGACAACCGCCTGTGCCAGACCAACAATGACTATTCAAACGGCAAACTGCAAACGGCAACCCTCAATCAAACGGCAAAAGGCAAACAGCAAGAAAACGGCGCGTGTGTTATGTTTGCCGTTTATCAGTTTCGCCGTTTGATTGGTTCTTGCTGTTTGCCGTTTGCAGTTTTCAAAGCGCCGCCTCGCCGCGGCAGACGAACAGGTTATCGTGGCCCGGCACAACACAATCGGCAATCTCCACGATATCCTGAAGCGAGACCTTCGCCTTCGCGAGGTCCCACGGTTTGTCGCCCAGGTCGCCGTGCTCGAAGTGGTCTCGCGTCAGGACCGCGTCGCCGGCGATGATCAGGCTCTGGACGGCTGAATAGACAAGAATAGATGCGTGCCCGGCGGTGTGCCCGAACGTCGGATAGAGGTCCACCCCCGGGGCGAACTTCTCGGGCGCCGCCTCCAGCCGCGCGAGGATCTTCCGCGCAGGCTCCTCCGGAGTCCACTCGGCTTCGGCGTACCGTATCTCCTCCTCGTACGCCAGCCACTTCGCATCGCCAAAGAGGCCGATGCCCATGAGGTGCGCCGTGTCCAGGTGCGTCAGAAACACGTGCGTCACGGCCTTCGGCTCGAGCCCAGCCCGGTAGAGGAGCGCCGACCGCAGCACGTCCGGCGGCCAGCCCGGATCGACCATCAGCCGCACGTCTCCGGCGCGCACCAGCGTGGCCGTCGCGTACTCCTGCCGCACGGGGGCAGACTCCTTCCAGTACTTGTTCCGCGCCAGGCTCCCGATGGCGATTACATCGACCTCGACGTCGGGCATCGCACGCACTCCCTATGCAGGCGGGCTTGAAAAAACAACACGCGCTCCTCTTCGAGTCGCGGCTAAACGTTGTTGTTGTTACTCCGCACTTAAAACACCCCTCCACTCTATGGCCGCGCCCCACAACCGGCAACCTAAAACGCTTGACGGCCGGCCGCCCCCCGCCTAGTTTACCGACCATGCGCATCCTGTACCTAGACATCGACACGCTCCGGGCCGACCACCTCGGCTGCTACGGATACCTCCGCGACACATCGCCGAACATCGATCGGCTGGCCCGACAGAGCGTCCGCATGGAGAACTGCTACGTCTCCGACGCCCCGTGCCTGCCCAGCCGGGCCAGCATGTTCACCGGGAGGTTCGGCATCCACACCGGCGTGGTCGGCCACGGCGGGACGGCGGCAGACCTGCGGCTGATCGGCCCGGAGCGGGGCTTTAACACCTTCCGCCAGCGGCCGGGGTTCATCTGGTGCCTGAGGGAGCGCGGCCTGTACCCGGTCTCGTTCAGCCCGTTCGCCGAGCGGCACTCCGCGTGGTGGTTCTACGAGGGCTGGCGAGAGATGTATAACAGCGGGCGCGGCGGCGGCGAGAGCGCCGAGGAGATCGTCCCCCCCGCACTTGACTGGATCGCCCGCAACGCACGCCGCGATGATTGGGTCCTACATATCAATATATGGGACCCGCACACCCCCTACCGCGCCCCGGCCGATTTCGGCAACCCGTTCGCCGGCGCGCCGCTGGAAGGCTGGTACACCGAGGACGTGCGGCGGAGACAGTGGGACGGGTTCGGTCCCGGCTCGCCGCAGGAACCCGCCGGCGCAATGGGCCGGCCGTCCGACAGCCCGCGCCAGCCCGACCGCATCGCATCCATGGACGATTACCGCCGCTGGGTGGACGGGTACGACTGCGGCATCCGGTACGCCGACCAGTGGTGCGGCCGCATCCTCGACGCCTTGGCCGATGCGGGCGTCCTCGATGAAACTATCATCATTATTACAAGCGACCATGGCGAGAACATGGGCGAACTGGCCGTCATCGGCGACCACCATGTGGCAGACCACATCACGTCGCGCGTGCCGATGATTGTCCGCTGGCCGGGCATGACGGGGCCGCGCATCGACACCGCCCTCCACTACCAGACCGACGTGGCCGCAACCCTCGTGGAACTGGCCGGCGGCAAGACCCCCGCTCACTGGGACGGGCGGCCGTTCGCCGATGCCCTCCGCGCCGGGCGATCCGAGGGCCGGCCGTACCTGGTGGTCAGCCAGAACGCGTGGTCGTGCATGAGGGCCGTCAGGTGGGACGAACCCGAAGACGCGGTGGGTCGGGAGACCCACCGCGCGAATGGTGCGGCTTTGCGCGGCGGAGAAGTTTTGTGCGGCGGATCCCAAAGCGCTTTGCGCGGCGGGTCTCCCGACCCGCCGCGATCCACCGCGGCCGGCTCGTACCTCTTCATCTGCTCGTATCACACGGGCCTGAAGAACTACCCGGCCCGGATGCTCTTCGACGTGGCCCGCGACCCGCATGAACTCGTGAACCTTGCCGACCACGACCCGAAGACCACAGCGCGCGGCCAGGCGCTCCTCGACGAATGGACCGCCGGGATGCTGGCCGGCGGCACGGAGGACCCGATGCAGACCGTCCTCCGCGAGGGCGGCCCGTACCACACGCGCGGCCGCCTGGAATCGTACTGCCGCCGCCTCCGCGAAACCGGCCGCGCCCGCCACGCCGATTTCCTCGCCGCCCATCCCACGGGCCTGGCGGAAGTGTAGGCCGGGGCGCGCCCCGGCTCGTTCGACTGTCGCCATTTTCATAGACAAATCGGCATTGGCCGTGTCTCTTATACGGTGAATACCGTCGGCGCCTTGGGGCGAAAGGAGGCCGGTCATGGTTGAATCCACAGGGGCGGCAAAGGGCGGCAGCAGGTCCTGCCTCATCGGTATCATCGTCGCCGTATCGGCCGTCGGGATCCTGGCGATGTTAGCGGTGCCCGCCGTCCAGCACGCGCTCGAACTGGCGAACCGGGCGGCGTGCAAGGGCAATCTCAAGCAGATTGGAACGGCCTGCCACACGTGGGCGAAGCAACATGAGGACCGCTGGCCCGATGCCTTCACCGAGGAGTCCACGCGATGGGACGAAGTCGGCGGCACGCGCACTGACCGGTGGGACCCCGTCGAAGAAGACGGCGAGCCGCCGCCAATCATGCCCGGCGATAACCACGGACCCGTCAACTCAAACACGGCCTGCTTCTGGACTCTGATCGCAGCGACAGGCCTGCCACAGGATTGCTTCCTGTGCCCTTCCACAGGAGGCCTGCGCGATTGGATGGTCACGGACTTCTCCAAGGTGCGGGATTTCCGCGGCGAGAACTTCTGTGGTTACTCGCTCCAGAACATGCTTTGCAGTTACATGCTCAGCGAAGGCTCAGAGAGAGTTCGACACCCCAATGCGAGCCACATGGCCGTCGTCGCCGACGCCAACCCCATGCGGCGCGACTTCTGGAGCAACGCCCCCGGCGGGGGGCCGGCCATCGGCATCACCAACCGCAGACTGGCGGAGAGGCCGAAGTTCGAAGAGGGCGAGGAAACGCAGCCCTGGAACGATCAAGTCAAGCACATCCGCCGAGCCTGGGAACTCAACAGCCCCAACCACCAATTCAAGGGCACGAACATATTGTATCTCGACGGCCACGTCGAGTGGCAGGAGCACCCCTACTGCGGCCCGAACTGGGACAACATCTGGCTGCGCCGGCGGACCGATGTGACGACGGCGGTCGATCAGAAGAGCATCGCCACAATCCGCGCATATAACGACGAGTCCAGTTACGACGGCCGCAGCACACTTCCCGAAGGCAGCACGGATGATTCGTTCCTCGTGCCGTAAGAACAGCGTGGTGCGTGCAGAGCACGCACCCTACAAATCGACCAGGCGCAGGCACACGTTGTCTTGGGCGTCGCGGGCCTTCCCGGTTTGGCCCCGGACATCGTTCATGATGATTGAGAAGATCACCATGCGGCCGGTGCGGGTGCGGACGTAGCCGGAGAGGGCGCTCGTGCCATAGACGTAGCCGGTCTTGCCGAAGACGCGGCCCTCGGCGGGCGTGCCGCGCATGCGCTTGGCGAGGGTCCCCTCCTGCCCCGCCACCGCCAGGGTCTGGACGAACGTTTCGCCGTGCCGCTCGTACATCACGCGCAGGAGTTCCGTGACGGCGAGGGCCGTGAGGCGGTTTTCCTTCGAGAGGCCGGAACCGTCATCCATGCGGCAGCCGGCGGTCGGAATGCCGCGCTCCTGTAGCCACCGCTCGGCCTCGGCGACGCCGCCGGGCCAGGTGCCCTGCCGCGGCGGCAGGGGCGTGTCGGGCGCGGGCGTGCGGGCGAACGCGCCGAGGAGTTTCAGGAGGCACTCGGCGTAGAACTCCTGGCTGCGCTTGTTGGCCACGGCGATTGTGGTGTCGAGCCGCGAGGCGTGGACGATGTCGCACTCAAAGTCCCCGCGCGTGCGGCCGCCGGTATCAACCAGCCGGTCTCGCGTGACGGGCCCGGCCACCGAGATGCCCTCGGCCCGCAGCGTCTCGGCCAGGGCCGCCCCGAAGGTCATCGTGGGGTCAAGCAGTGTGCGGAACTCGGTCGCCTCTGCCGCGCCCGCCCAGTATTTGCCGCCGAGGCGGAGGCGCATCTTCCCGCCGGGCGACCCCTCGCCCAGCCGCTGGATGGAGAAGTTGTGCTCTTTCCTTTGGGCGGTGGTCATGATGGCGCCCTCGAGGCGGACGTAATCGCCGGGGGGCTGAACGCTCACGAGGGCCGGCTCGCCGGGCTTGCCGGGCGCCACGCGGATATCTACACAATTATCATTGATGGATAGGGCGCTCACGGGGGCCTCGTACCATTCGGCCCGCTGGTCGGCCGGCCAGTGCGGATGCTGAATGACGTTGTCGAAGAGGCTGTCATCGAGGACGATCCGCCCCAGGGCCGCAATGCCGCGGGCCTTGAGGGCCGCGGCCCACAGGCGAAACGCGCCCACGGAATCGCCTGAGAATGACCGGCCCGAGAAGTTCGGGTCGCCGCCGCCGATCACGGCCAGGTCCCATTTGGCATCGCCGCCTTGCGCGGCGGGCACGCGGCCGACGTAGGTGCGGATACGCCACTCCGGGCCGAAACGGTCGAGGCATGCGGCGGTCGTCACCAGTTTCATGGTGCTGGCCGGGACCATGGGCTGATCGGCGCGGGCGCTGTAGAGGACCTCGGCAGCGCCGCCCGGCTTGTCCGCCGTAGCCTTGGCGGAGGCG
>CAYGWP010000339.1:0-11510 GCA_964353455.1 uncultured Anaerolineales bacterium | reverse complement strand
CATTACGCCTCTGACACGCATCCGGCCGATGATGGAATTAGCGTGAAACTCTTGCCTCATGTAGCGCCGTCCGAGCGGGCCGCTGAAGTCCTCCGGTAGAATCGATGTCTAGCGCGGTAACGCTCTGCGCCGGCACTCGGTCTGCCCTTGAGTCGGGAACCGAAGAGGCGCTAACGCTCTGGAAAAAAGGTGTCAGGATTCGGCAAGCCTGGGTGTTTAATAGGTGGGAGCGCATATGGCCCTGGCCCAGGAATACATCGTTCGGACGCTACTGGCGGCGCGGATGCGGATCTCGGCGTCGGCGTGGGTCATCGTGCGCGACGCCCAGGCGGCGGAAGACATCTTCCAGAACGTCACGGTCAAGGCGCTGACCGGCGGCGGGCAGTTCGAGTGCGAGGCCCAATTGGTCTCCTGGGCCCATGTGACCGCCCGGCATGAGGCCCTCAATCTTATCCGCTCGCGCAAGGCCCGCGTGCTGGTGCTCGATGCGGCCTCGCTGGAACTCCTTGAATCCGAGTGGATTCGCGAGGCCGCCCGGCCCGAGAGCGACCGCGTCGAGGCCCTTCGGCAATGCCTCGATGCCCTGCCTGCGGATTCGCGCCGCGTGCTGCACCTGCGGTACTTCCAGGAGCGATCGTGCGCCGAGGTTTCGCAGGCCCTCGGCGTGGGCCTCGACGCCATCTATCAGAGGCTCTCGCGGCTGCATCGGGCACTCGCGCAGTGCATTGAGCGGCGGCTGGCCGGCCAGGCCCAGCGCACAAGTCCGGAGGCGCCATGAACCCAAACCAGATGCCCCCCGATCGCCGCGACCAACTCCTGGTGCGATACCTCGACGGCAACCTGTCCCCGGCCGAGGTTGAGGCCCTGAGCTCGCTCCTGAAGACCGACGCCGAGGCGCGGGCGTCGCTGCGGGAGATGGCAATGCAGGCGTTGGGGATGGCGGACCTGGCCCGCGAGCAGGCGATCAAGGCGCCGCTACGGGCACAACCCGTCCGCGAGACGGGCGGCCCGCATCGCTGGAAGCGTGCGGCCGTGGCGGTCGCAGCGGCGGCCGTGATCGTAGGCGTGGTGGCCTTCTGGCTCAGCCGGGAGAGAGCCGAGATCATCACGCTTACGCAGGTGTCGGGGGCCGCGTCGTGGAGCCCCGAAGGCGGCCGGGCGGAGAGCGGCCTTAAGCCCGGCGCCCAAATGCGCGCGGGGACACTGAGCGTAGAGGGGGCCGCCAGTTCCGCCCAGTTGCGGTTCGCCGACGGCTCGGTCGTGACGGTCGCCGGGGACTCGGAACTGGCGTTGTCCCACGGGGCGCAAAAGCAACTGGCGCTGCGGCACGGCTCGCTGACTGGCGATGTCCGCCCGCAACCCGCCGACAGACCGATGATGATCCGCACGCCGACGGCCGAAGTTGAGGTTATGGGCACGCGGTTCCTCCTGGTCGCCCAGTCGGGCGAGACGCAACTATCCGTGGAGTCGGGGCTCGTGCGCCTGCGCCGCCTGGCCGACGACAGCACGATAGAAGTGCCACAGGGGCACGTGGCGGTGGCCACGCTCGAGACGGCCGCGCGGCTGGAGAGCCATCAATTGCCGCCGGCGCCGTCCGAGTGGCGACAGACGTTCGACCAGCCGCCCCCGGCGACGTGGCGGGGCGAGTACATTGCGGCCGATTCCGCCGGCCCCGGCCGGCTGCGCCGGGACCTTCGCCTCGTGCGTGGGAGATTGAATCGCATTCATGACTGGCCTCCTTCCGTGTCTGGCGGGTCCTGAAGGGATCGGGCGATGTTCTGGATGCCTTCATCCAGGACCGATGCGCCCGGAGGCAACGGTTCGTCCAGCGGCGCGTCCGCCCCCACGACGCCCTGGGGCGACACCGGTTCGGGCATCGACTCCGGCGGGGCCGCGGGCGGCACGAGGTCCACTTCCTGCCCCGGGACGCCCGGGCGCGACAGGATCACCCGCTCACCCTCGGCATGGACGCTGAACGCCTGGCCGCCCGCCTGACCCGTCAGGTAGAACGGGGCCTTCGGCAGGCCCTGCCGGGCCAGGTCCAGGGCGTTGGCCGCCACACGCTTCGCCAGCGTCTCCTTGACCTGCGGGGCGGCGTGGAAGAACCGGTCGGCCGGCACAAGGCCTTCCAGACCCTGGTGGGGCCGGCGGAAGTTGTAGTAGTCCACGAAGTGACCGATCCGCCGCTGGGCGTCCGCCAAGTCGATGAAGACGGCCGCCTCCAGGCACTCCCGCCACAGGGTGCCCCAGAACCGCTCGACCTTCCCGAGGGTCCGCGGGTGCCGCGGCGCCGAGACCACGTGCCGGATGCCGCGACGTTGAAGCTCCTTGGCGAAGGCGCTCGTGCCGCGCCAAGTCACGTATTGCGAACCGTTGTCGGTGAGCACCTCCTCGGGCGTTCCGTAGGATGCGATGCCCGCCCGCAGGACCTCCAGCACCAGGGCCGACGACTGGCTGGCGTGCAGGCCGTAACTGGTGATAAAGCGGCTGTGGTCGTCCAGGAACGCCACCAGGTACACGCGGCGGTTCTGACGCTTCAGAATGAACGTGAAGAGATCCGACTGCCACAGTTGGTTAGGCCTGGCCCGCTCGAAGGACCGGACCTTGTCGGGGTGCGGCGAGGTCGTCTCTTCCACGAGTTCGTAGCCGACCTCGTGGAGGACCTTCGCAACAGCCGCCGGACTGGCCGCCAGGCCCGGGCCACGCACCAGGACGTCGCTGATCCTTTGGCAGCCCCAGTCGGGGTGGTCCTGCTTGAGCATCAGGATGGAGCGGCGGGTCAGGTCCGGCAGGCTGCTGCCGCGATGGCCCTTGGGCCGGTCCGCAAGACCGCCCGGCCCCTCCGCCTCGAACTTCTTCTTCCAGGCGTAGAGGGTGTGCTTGCTGACGCCCACCAGGTCGGCAAAGTCGCCGGCGGGCAGGCCGCTGCGGCGCCACGTATCGAGGATGATCAGCCGCTGGGCGGCCGTGAGGGAGGCCCCCTTGGTGTCGACCGGGACGGGCTTGACCAGTCTGCGACCGCGGCGCGGCCCGCTCAAGAGCCGCGGGAGGTGGAACTCCAGATCCTCGTCCGGCGGCGCTTCCGGAGACTCAGGCCCCTCAGCGCCGGTCGGCGGCTCCGGTGCGGGAGGGCCAGCCGCGGCATTCGAAACGGCCGCCTGGGATGCCGACCGGGAAAGCGAGTCCCCTGTCTCCGGTGCGGCCACAACGGGCGAGGACCCGGCGACGGGCGCTACCTTGGGGGCCGGGGCCGGCCTGGCAGGGATGGGCAACGGCTGGCCGGGCGGTCCCATCCCCGCCGCCGAGCCCGCGGGGGGCGGGAACTCCGCTCCGGCCTCGTTGCGCTCGGCCTGCGCTCCGTTCCCGCCCCCCGCGGGCATCCCCTCACCTGCCTGCTTCACATGAACTTCTCTGGTGTCCTCCAACATGATCGCTTCTCCCTTCTGCGGGTTCTCCCCGCTCCCAGGAGGAAGCGCTTTACCTCACCCATTTAACTCCAACAACGTGCCATCATTCCGGGAAGTACGACACACGCCCGCCGCGCAAGGCCCCTGAGAACCCGCGCATACAGGTCCACCCGCCGCGTGTCTTCCGTCACCGGAATCTCCTCGTGCGCAAGGCACGCGAGCGTGGCTATGAGCGGGTTGCGGCAGGCGTTGCGGAGGGCAAAACTTGCCTCGACCGCTTGGCGGAGGGCCTGACCGCGAGCGTCGATGGGACCGAACCACCGGTCGATGAAACGCCGGACCTCGCGCGGGTCGAACGGGGCAAGGTCGTACTCCGTAAGCGTCGCCCATGGGATGAACGCCCGGTCGTAGTTGGCCACGCGGCACGTAAGGATGACGCGGCATCGCCACTGCTGGGCGCCGATGGCGGCAAGGCGAGCACGCAGGTGCGAGCGGTCGGCCTCTTCGACCTGGTCGAGGGCGTCGAGGATGAGCCAGGCCGTCTCGGTCCGCAGGCGCGGGCGGATATGCTCAAGGAGCCGCGGCCAGGGCGCGAGCGTCTGCGCGAGGACGGCAAGGAGCGCATCGGCCGGATCGCGGGGGAGGTCCCGGGCGGCAAGGGCGGCCAACTCGACGTGGATCGGGACAGGCAGGACGTCGATGGCCGCACGATGTTCATCCAGTTGCCGGAGGGCGTCGCGGGCGATCTCGACGGCGGTCATGTCGGTGAAGAAGGACTTGCCGCCGCCGGGTGCACCGAGGACGATGGCTCGGCGCAAGCGCAGCCGCTCGCGGGTCCAGGGCACCTCCTCCTGGCGCTTCTGGCGGGTGGGCTCCTCGTAGAGGGCGGCGATCTCCGGGTCCATCAGCGGCCGCTCGGCGCGATCGCCGCGCTCGTCCTCGCCGGGCCGGTGGCCCGGCCGCTCGGGTCCGGGGCGGGTATCTTCCTTAAGAACCCGAGCGGGGACGGCGATCCGGGAGGCTCGGACGGCTTCGCCTCCGCGGAACCATGGGGTGCGGTCCAGCCGCTCGATAACGGCGCGATAGTAGTGGTGGAGCGCCTCGGCCATCTGCGACCGAACGCCGACGAGCTGTGCGAGCCGTGCGGGCATGCCACTCCTCCAGCAGATATCCTATCGAATCCCCTCCTCCGGGGCGAGAGGCATGAGGACCCGCGGCCACGGCTGGGTGAAGATGTCGGCGTCATTCATGGTTGTCTCCTCTTCCAACAGGTTCTTGCCGGAGGCACGGGCAGCCAAGAGCCCCGTGCCCCCCACGGCTCTGATCCCAACGGCGCGGCTTGAGAAAGAAGCCTCTCGGCCACCCGAGAAGAGGTCGGCGGCCGCACGAGTCACATCTGGGCCACGCGCAAACGGTACCAGGAGATGGGACCCAGGAGTTCCCTCATCGAGCGAGCCGCCCACGAAACACCCGGCGTCTTGAGCAGGCCGACGCCCCAGGTCACGCCAAGAGAGGCGAGCGACCTCATCAGCTTGTCCTCCGCTTCGGGCCCCAGGATGCTGGGTTTCAGGGCGATGCCGTCGGTCGGCTGGCAACTGACAAGGTGGATCCTGACCCTGTCTGGGGTCAGGTCCGCGGTCACGATGCCGCTCTTGATGCCCAGCAGCACGGCTACCCGGCGCATGCCGCCCAGATTTCCTATGGCCCACAATCGTCGGACACCCTCGGCTGCGGCAGGGGCCAAGGCGTTGGCATCCAGAGAGTCGGCGGAGGGGAACGGGATCCCGGCCCCTGTTACGGCGCGGGCGAGATCCGAAAGAGACCAAACCGTCAAGGCGGAACCAAAATGCTGAGGACTCGGGGCAGTCAGGGTCGTAACGGACACGATCGGTCCTCCTGTGTAGTACCCGAGGTCTCGCAGGGATCGCATCGGTCCGGCCCCCGGTGGGCCGAGGCTTCGATCGATCACGCGTGCGCGGGTACGTCAACCGACCATGGTCGTCTGGTGCTTCACGCGGCTACCTATACTGTAGTGGAGCAAGAAGAAGGGAATCGGGTGATAAATCAGGGACCATCGCGCGGCGCCTGTGGCCGTGGGCCGGCCGGTGTCCGCTGCCATCGGCTCAACTCAGCCACGGTACGAACGTACCAGCGGCCTGGCGCGTCCTGGAAGACCCGCATGCCCAGGGCCATGATCTGCCCCAATGCCATCGCTGCACGCCAGCGCACGTATGAGTCCGTGTCATGCAGGGCCGCCAGCAGGGCCGGGAGGACTTCGGCGTGCCGCGCCGCCGCCTCGCCCATCTCCCCCAACGCCTCCGCTGCATCCCGGCGTACGTCTGAGTCCTTGTCGTGCAGGGTGGCCACCAGGGCGGGGAGGATGCCGGGGTACTGTGCCGCCGCCTCACCCATCTGCCCCAAAGCCTCCGCTGCGATGCGGCGTACGTGTTTGTCTGTGTCGTGCAGGGCCTCCAGCAGGGCCGCGAGGACATCGGGATGCCGCGCCGCCGCCTCACCCATTTTCCCCAACGCCGACGCTGCATTCGGACGCATGTCCGAGTCCATGTCGTGCAGGGCCGCCAGCAAGGCCGGGAGGACGTCGGGATGCCGGGCCGCCGCCTCGCCCATCCGCCCCAACGCGTCCGCTGCACGCCTGCACACGCCTGAGTCCGTGTCGTGCAGGGTGGCCACCAGGGCGGGGAGGATGCCGGGGTACTGTGCCGCCGCCGCGCCCATCTCTGCTAACGCGCGCGCTGCACACTGGCGCACAGAAGAGTCCTTGTTGTGTAGGGCGGCCACCAGGGTCGGGAGGACGTCGGGGTGCCGGACCGCAGCGTCGCCCATCCCCCCCAACGCCCCCGCTGCATACACGTCCAGGTCTGAGTCCGTGTCATGCAGGGCGGCCTCGACCAAGGTCGGGAGGACATCAGGGTGCCGAGCCGCCGCCTCGCCCATCTTCCACAACGCTTCCGTTGCATAATTGCAGACGTCTGAGTCCGTGTCGTGCATGGCTGCCAGCAGGGCCGCGATGACATTGGGATGCCGCGCCGCCGCCTCGCCCATATTCCGCAACGCCCCTATTGCACACCAGCGTGCGTGTGAGTGGGTGTCGTGCAGGGTGGCCACCAGGGCGGGGAGGACGCCGGGGTACTGTGCCGCCGCCTCACCCATCTCCCCCAACGCTTCCGTTGCATAATGGCGGACGTCTGAGTCCGTGTCGTGCATGGCTGCCAGCAGGGCCGCGATGACATCGGGATGCCGCGCCGCCGCCTCGCCCACCTTCCCCAACGCCTTCGCTGCATCCCGGCGTACGTCTGAGTCCTTGTCGTGCAGGGTGGCCACCAGGGCGGGGAGGATGCCGGGGTACTGTGCCGCCGCCTCACCCATTTTCCCCAACGCCGCCGCTGCATACCAGCGCACGCGCAAGTCGGTGTCGTGCAGGGCGGCCTCCAGGGTCGGGAGGAAGTCAGGATGCTGGACCTCCGCCTCGCCCATCACTCTTAACGCCCTTGCTGCATGCATGCGCACGCCTGAGTCCATGTCGTGCAGAGCCGCCAGCAGGGCCGGGAGGACGTCAGGATGCCGGACCGCCGCCTTGCCCATCGCCACTAACGCACACGCTGCGCACCGGCGCACGCCTGAGTCCGTGTCGTGCAGAGCCGCCAGCAGGGCCGCGAGGACGTCAGGATGCCGGACCGCCGCCTCGCCCATCCCCCCCAATGCGTACGCTGCACTCTTGCCCACGACTGATGAGTCCTTGTCGTGCAGGGTGGCCACCAGGGCCGGGAGGACGTCGGGATGCCGCGCCGCCGCCTCGCCCATCTCCCCCAACGCCTCCGCTGCACACCAGCGCACGTGTGAGTACGTGTCGTGCAGGGCAGCCAGCAGGGCAGGGAGGACGCCGGGATGCCGGGCTGCCGCCTCGCCTATGTTCCCCAACCCCGCCACTGCATGCTCGCGCATGTCTGAGTCACTGCCGTGCAGGGCAGCCAGCAGGGCTGGGAGGACGTCGGAATGCCGCGCCGCGGCCTCGCACATCTCGCGCAACGCCTCCTCTACCTCCCATCCTGCGTCTCCTCCACTCCGCAGCATCTGGCAGAGTCTGCCCAGGAGCGGTGTGCCGGCCACTCGGCCGTTGGCCAGTGCGAGCGAGGGTAATGCATGGGCAATGTGCGGCACAGAAGCAACGGTATGGCTCCGGTGATGATCCTGCCAGAGGGAGAACGCGGCAGTAGTGATGTCATCTACAGTTGCAGTGCATTGACTCAAAGTCGTGGACTGAAGTTCGGCCAGACACAGGGCGGCGAGGCCAAGGCGATGGCGGAAGTGGTCGTCGCCGTTCGTGTTCGTTGGTGTCGGTTTGGGATCGCCTAGAATCCGGAGGAGCGGGGCCGGGTCGGCCAGTCTGCCGGCCAGGAAGGTGATGACCTGCTCCCAGTCGGGATGCCAGGCTTTCCTGTCCACGAACTCAAGGACCGTTCCCCTCCTGCTGGCCACTTGAATCCGCGACTTCCACTGCTTTCCCTCCGGAGAGTTGATCCGTTCGGTGAGCCAGCAGGCGGTCAGGTATTCGAGGAAGGAGCGGTGGGGGACAACATAGGCCCCGCGGTCGCGGGTGAGGGGGACGAGCACGCGCTTGCGGCAGAGTTCCTCGATCAGGTAGTCGGCCTGTTGAACCGGCGTAAGGTTCCGCAACGTGCTGATTCCCATGCGGTGCCCCTGTTCATCCAGGGGGACGGGACGCAGCCCGCTGCGCGCGGTCATTTTCAGCAACCTACCAGAGGGGATGGGCCTGCGGCCGGCGCTGTCCTGGAAGAACGTGAAGGCCACCTGCGTGAGCAGCGGCAGCCATTCCTCGGCGCGCTGCTCGTCCACGTCGCCTGTGCCGCCGAGGGGAAGGCCGAGAAGGTCGTGGAGAACATGGTCATAGAGTTCGGTTCGGGTGATGTCCGGAGAGAGGTCGTGTCGCTCCGCCACCCAGCACAGGAGCGTGAGCAGGAACGGGTTCTGGCCCACGTGCCGGACGGATGGGCTGCGGGCCAAGAGGTCGCTCACCCGGGATTGCGTTTCGCTCTCATCGAATCGCTTCGCCACGAACTCCCGTTGCTGCCCGGCGGAGAAGGGCGCCAGGCGGTACTCGGTCACGTCGAACGGCAGACGCCGCGCCTCGTAGCCGTAGGGCCGGGAGGTGATGATTACGTTGCACTGCCACTGCGTCAGAGCACCGAAGAGCCTGGCCAGCGCCTCATCGTCCTCCGTTTCGTCGAGGGCGTCCAGGAAAAGCCAACTGCGGTCCTCGTGAGCGTGCTCGGCGAGATAGCGGCCGGCGACCTCAGGGCAGTCCGTCTCCCGCAGCGCCGTGGCGACGGCACGCCGCAACCACTCTTCGGGCGTTTCGCTCGTGCGGAGTCCCTTGTCCGTGAGCGCGTTGAGCGCGACGACGATGGGGAGCGGAACGTCGCCCACGCCCATCCGCTGTGTGTCCAAGGCCTCCCACGCCTGTCGCGCCAGGTCGCGTGCCGTCATCTGGGTGAGGAGCGACTTCCCCTGTCCGGGCGGGGCCAGGACGACGGCACGGCGTTGCAGCCGGTGCTCAAGCCCTTTGAATTCCTCTGCCCACGCCACGCGCCGCTCGGTCTCGCGTTCCCGTTCCCTGTAGAGCGCCTCCTCGCCGATGTCCTGCGCTTCGGCCGCAACTCGTTCTCCCGGTCGCTCCTCGCTTCCGGCCTGTCTGCCCATCCTTGCGGAGCGCGGCAACGAGGGCTCCGGCCTCCGCTCTCGCTTGAGGACATCGGGGCTCACGTAGAGCGCCGTTCGCGTCCGCCCCCCCCATGTAGGCCGGCAGCGTCTCCTTCAGGTCCGGCGCTCCCATGACCCACTGAAAATACTTCAGCAGGTCCTCCGCGGCCCGCGACCGCACGTTCACAAGTTGTTCAAGTGTTGCTGGCATCACGCGCCCGGCATCAGCAACGGGTGGCTCAAGAATCGCCCGGTTTCCGGCCGTCGGACCGCAACCAACGAGCGAAGTCGGCCGGCCATGGCGGCACCTCAAACGGGTATCATACCCTATCCCACCCCCCGGATCGAGGTACCGGCTGCTGGGTGAGGCTTCAACACAGTCGGCCCTTCATCCGTTTGCCACCG
This sequence comes from uncultured Anaerolineales bacterium, assembly GCA_964353455.1. Taxonomy (GTDB): domain Bacteria; phylum Planctomycetota; class Phycisphaerae; order FEN-1346; family FEN-1346; genus CAYGWP01. The sequence continues at coordinate 1,959 of CAYGWP010000339.1, read as the reverse complement.
GTTCCTGGGGCTGCCCATTCGCGCTGCGGATTATGTCGGGGACCTGCGGAAGGCCTTCATCGCCCAGACCGCTCAGGGCGGAGCACACCGGGCAAGGGGCAGCGCCGGCCGCCGGCAACGGTGGATAGATGATGACAGCCCTGCCGTGGTCGTCGTATTCCAGGTGCAGCCACGTTGTCTCTCGGATCCGCTCTGCCACGAGGTCCTCGATCATCCGCTGGGCCAGGGCGGCCGCCAGGTGGTTGAGCGACGCCAGGCTGCCTTGCCGCTCGGCGTCCCACCGGCGTCCGAGGTGGAACGCCCGCTCGACCGCGCCGGAGGCGAGCACGTCGCGGGCCTCGGCCAGGCCCAGGCCGCCCGTGCACACCAGGCACCGCGTCGGCAGGATGAGGCGGACCGACGCCCCCATGCGGCCCTCCGGCCGCCTAGCGATGCCTGTTGCCACGTCGATCATGGGCCGGCAGTAGAGCGCGGCGGCGCACGCGGCGGCCAGCCGTGCGGAATCGTGGTCAGTGCACGAGACCAGGAAGTCGCACGCCTTCATCGCCGCGATGGCCCGCACGTGCGTGACGGATTCGGCCACGGTGCTGATCTCGGCCCAGCGGCAAAGGGGCAGGAGGGCGTCGCGCAGGGCATCGACCTTCGCCCGGCCGACGTTCTTCTCGCCCAGGCAGTCGTCGGACTCGCCCAGGTTGTGCCGCTGGAGGACGTCGGGGTCGATAAGCGTCAGGCGGCGGACGCCCACGCGGAGCAGGCCCCGCGCGAGAACGCTTCCCGTCCGGCCTGCGCCGATGAGGCCGAACCGCAGCCCCACGAGCCGCTGCCACGCCGGGCCGAGCACCCCAATCGTCCGCGACCAGCGCTGGCGAAGCGGCACACCGTCGGGTGCAGGCGGGTACTCCGCTAGTTCTGCGCGGCCGGGCAGCCTCAGCGCGTGCATCCCGGGGCCGACGAGGCGCAACGAGTCTAGCGGCTCAAGGCGGCCGTCGTCGGTTGCGAGAAGTCCGGCGGCCTCGCCGCGGCGGCTGGTGCGGCCGACCATGAGGACGCCGGCGCAAAGCGGTGCAAGCCACCGAGGCGGCTCGAAGTCGTCGGTCAGGACCACCCGGAGCCGCCGCCTAGTGTTCTGCCAGGACGGCGCGAGGAGGAGTTCCACCGTATCGTCCCACCGGCTGAGGCCCGCGGGCCAGTCGGCCGAGCCGCGGCGCGTGACCTCGCGCAGGGCGTCCTGGAGGATGGAGAGCGGCGCTATCATTCGGTTCACGGTGGCACCCCTCGATGCGGGTCGGCCTTGGGCGCGGCCCTGGCTTGGCTGGACGTCGGCAGAACATCAGTCCCACGAAAATGGGCGCGGGGCCCGGCGGATCGCCGGCGCCGGCCGGGCAACCTCCTCGGCGGCGGGCGGCGGGGCTTCCTTCTCCTTGACCGCGTCCAAGACATCCAGCAGTACCCGTGACGGCTCGGCCGCGGGCGGCTTCTCCGCGCGGCGTTTCATGCGCGGGTTGTCCAGGGCCGTAATCATAAATCACCTCCTTTCAGGTCGAGGCGCCTTGCGGCATCATGATGGGGGGGCGCCTTCTACCTGTAATGTAGTGCTACGAGGACGCAATGGAGCAAGGGCGGGCTGGCCGTCTAGTGAACTGGGAGTGCGGCGACGGGCATCTACGCTTGCGCGGTCGGTCGGCTCAACTCTGCCACGGTCAGAACCTTCCAGCGGCTTGGCGCGTCCTGGAAGATCCGCACGCCCTGGGCCATTATCCGCTCCAACGCGTCCGCTGTAGGCAGGCGCACGTCTGAGTCCGTGTCGCGCAGGGCCGCCAGCAGGGCCGGGAGGACTTCGGGGTGCCGGGCTGCCGTCTCGCCTATCCGCCCCAACGCCTCCGCTGCATCCCAGCGCAACTCTGAGTCCGTGTCGTGCAGGGCCGCCGCTAGGGCGGGGAGGACGTCGGGATGCCGCGC
>CAYGWP010000338.1:0-2923 GCA_964353455.1 uncultured Anaerolineales bacterium | reverse complement strand
CTTCGATCACGGGCGGATGGGTTGCCCTAGCGCGGGACGTCCGTTCTGCGCAGGCCGCAGGCCGGCTTGCGGCCGGCGCGCGGCCGGTCGCCCGGCAGGTGGTCGCCGTGAGTTGCGGCATGGTGGACGGGAAGGCCCTGCTCGATTTAGACTATAGCGAAGATGCCGCGGCCGAGGTTGACATGAACGTGGCCGAGACGGCCTGCGGCCGGCTGATCGAGGTCCAGACGAGCGGCGAGGAGGCGACGTTCAGCCGCGACGACCTCGCGCGGCTGCTGGCCCTTGCCGCCGGCGGGTGCAGGCGCCTTGCGGGAATGCAGAAGTGCGCATGTTTGGCCGCGACTCGAAGAGGATCGCGCCGCGCGGCGAAGCCGGCGAATCCGTAACGCCTTCGCGCGGCGGGTCGGGAGACCCGCCGCGCAAAATGGGGAAAGGTTGCTATATGAATACCCTACGCAATGGCTTTGCGGCGTGCCTGCTAGCCGTGTCGCTGGCGGCCCTGGGCGGCTGCGGCGGCACGTCCGAGGCAAGTCGGCCCCCGGCCGAACAGCAACTCACGGTCCTCCTCGTCGAGTACGAAGGCCCGGAGGCCGCGGCCAGCGCCGAGCGCCTTGCCAAGGAACTCACGAGCAAGGGCCTCCCCGACGTCTTCGCGGTCGAAGGCGCGGGCCGCTCCAGCGTCTGCGTCGGCCGCTACACGTCGTGGAAGCAGCCTGAGGCCGACGCGATGCTGAAGCGTGTCCGCGTCATCCGCGATGCCCAAGGCCAGTACCCGTTCGCGGGCGTCATGTTCGTCCCCGTGCCGGAAGCCGTGCCGGCGACCCCCTGGCCCCTCGAAAAGGCGAACGGCTACTTCACGCTCCACGTCGGAAGTTGGGAGGCCCCCGGCCGCATGGTCGCCGCCCAGGCGTACGCCAAGGAACTCCGCGGCCAGGGGTACGAGGCGTACGTCTATCACGGGCCGCGCCTCAGCATGGTGACGGTCGGGGCGTTCGGCACGGAAATCTTCGACGACCCGGCGAAGGTTGGGAAGCCGGGCGTCAAGCCCCGCATCGTCAACCCGAAGGTGCTGGCCCTCATTCAGAAGTTCCCGCGGATGCGCCTGGAAGGCGAGGTCGCGCCGCCCGAGGCCCACGTGCCGACGCAACTGGTGCAGGTCCCCGGGCGCGAGCCGCCTGCCTTCGCCGCCATTCGCGTCCCGAAGGTCCTGTACCGCGTCTCGCTCGCGCTGGTTGACGTGCGGACGGGCCTGGCCGAGGGCACCAGCCGCGCCGCCGGCGTGGCGCAGTCGAAAGGCGAACTCCCGACGCTCGTCTCGGTCCTGGCGAAGCAACTCCTGGACTCCCTGCCGCAGGACAAGACGGTGCGGATCGGCATCGTCGGAATCCTGGCGATGGATAAGGAATCGGCCGCCGACAAGGCCGATGCGCTGGTCCTCGATTCGCTCACGAGCGCCCTGGGGCGGGCCGTCGGGTACAAGGCGGATTTCGTGAGCCCGGCGACGACGCGGCAGTTGCTCGACGGCGCAGGCATCTCGGCCGATGCCGTCATCCGCGACACACGCTACGCCAAGGGCGCGCAGGGCTTCAGCGCCGTCATCACCGGCTCGGTGATGGCCTTCCCGGCCACGGGATCGCAGTAGCAGTGCCTTCCCCGTGCCGATTTGACGCAGAGGCCGCGGAGAACGCAGAGGAAAAACGGCAAGAGACCGCTAACGCAAAGACCAAAACAAAACACAGATGTATTGTTATTGTAATTCCTTTATACGTCTTTCTCCGCGCCCTCTGCGGTCTCTGCGTTAAATGGATTGGCTGGAGGACCCACAACTTGCCGCGAACCCTGGTAATCGCAACCCGGAACCGGAAGAAGTTCGAGGAGATGGCGGCCATGCTGCGCGGCATCCGGGCCGAGATGAAATCGCTCGACGACTTCGGCCCGATCGACCCCGTGCCCGAAACTGGCGGCACGTTCGAGGCCAACGCCCGCGAAAAGGCGCTCGGCTACGCGCGGGCCGCCGGCCAGTGGGCGCTGGCCGACGATTCGGGTCTCCAGGTCGATGCCCTCGGCGGCGAGCCGGGGGTGCTCTCCAGCCGCTGGGGCGGCACAGAGGGCGACGATCGCCTCAATAACCAGACGCTCCTGCGGGCGCTGGCCGGAAAGCCGCGCGAAACCTGGACCGCGCGGTACCGCTGCGCGATGGCCCTCGCCACGCCGCGCAAAGTCCTCGCCGTGACCGAAGGCTCGTGCGAGGGCGTCATCACGGACCGCCCGGCAGGGGCGAACGGCTTCGGCTACGACCCGTACTTCTATCTGCCCGAGAAGGGCTGCACAATGGCGGAACTGGAGCCCGAGGTGAAGAACCGCCTCAGCCACCGGTACCGGGCGCTCGCCGCAATGAGGAAGCGGCTGGAAAAACTCTTGTAGAATCGGCTGGGGGGCGCACAATAAGGTGCGCCGGCGTCTTCGCCATGTGCCACTGGTCGCCGCGGCGACCAGTGTTCTTGGAAGAGCACGGGTCGCCGCGGCGACCCGTGGCACGTGTTCAGCGCGGCAGTCAGGCGCCGCGGCGAGCAGGAGGTCAAAACCATGGTTCCAAGATATGTATTCTTAACGAAAGGCGTGGGCATCCACCGCGAGAAACTGGCCAGTTTCGAGTTGGCCCTGCGTGATGCCCAGATCGAGAAGTACAACCTCGTCCGCGTGTCGAGCATCTTCCCGCCCGGCTGCCGCATCATCACCCGCACGCGAGGCCGCGAACTCCTCTGGCCCGGCCAGATCGTCTTCTGCGTCCTGGCCGGGGTCTCAACGAACGAGCCCGGACGACTCATGGCCGCATCCATCGGCCTCGCCATACCCGGCGACGGCGACCAGTACGGATACCTGTCGGAGCATCACAGTTTCGGCGAGACCGACGAGAAGGCCG
>CAYGWP010000337.1:0-4375 GCA_964353455.1 uncultured Anaerolineales bacterium | reverse complement strand
GACGGAGCACGGCCGGGCCAGTGAGGCACCGCCAACCGAAAGGGGCGGCCAACAGATATGCCCGACCTACTCCACCGCGCCAGACTTCGACTCTACCTTCGCGTTTTTGCGCGGCGGTTCTCCCGAACCGCCGCGTGGATTGCCGGTTATTCACACCCCTATGCGGTATTACGGCGCGGCGGGTCGGGAGACCCGCCGCGCAGAGCATGAACCTAGCGCTGTCATACTAATAGACATTACTTTTACAGGATTCGGCGCGCGGTCAGGCCGCAGGTCGAACGGGATGGGTTCACCGGCCCTACAGGGGAGAGAAACTGAGGCCTGCCACCAGGCGCGGTATGGAGTCCACGTGATAGCGCGCGCCGAATCGCCGCCTGATCAACCGGGCGATCCGCGGGCACGTCCAGCGATCGTCGGCGAAGCCGCAGGCGGTCGCCCCCTTCAGGAGGCATGATGCCAGCGCGCGCCGCTGGCGGGGCGCCAACCTGGCCGGACGCCCCGGCGCCGGACGGGCCGCCAGCGCCTGGGTGCCGCCCTCCCGCCGGCTCTTCAGCCAGCGGCAGACGGTCCGCGGCGTAGTCCAGAGCCGGCGTGCGATCTTCGCCGGGCCGAACCCCTCCTTCGCGAGGACGACGGCCCGCCTCCTGCGCCGCTCCAACTCTTTCTGGCTTCCGCGCGGCCTCATACCTGACTCCATCGGCCATCCGACCCAATAGACATTACTTTTACCGGATTCATGGCGTCCCTTTCCTGACCGCGCCGCTGGACGGGCTTGCGACCGGAAGGCCGCCGCAGACCCTGTAAAAGTAATGTCTATTGGGGTCCCAAGACCGCCGGGCCGGGGGAGGGGCCGGGAATCGCATCGGAAGTTGTGCGCGGGTTGATGGCGGCCGCGGGAATCGCATCGGAAGTCGTGCGCGGGTTGATGGCGGCCGCAGGGGGCTGCCATGGCACGGCAGTCGCCACGGTCTTGCCCCGGCCTATTGCAGCGCCACTTAGCGCGGTGGGTCTCCCAACGCGCCGCCCAGACCGCGTTTTCGGCCGCGCCAACGCGCCTTCGTCGCGCGGTGGGTCGGCCTTCCCGCCCAAGGCGGGCCGTGCCATGGGAGACCCACCGCGCAAAGGCCCAAGTGGCGCTGTAGTGCTACTTTTTCTCGACGGATTCCGATGTGCCCGTCAGCCGGTCGATGAAGTAGGTGCGGTACTGGTTCGGGCCGACCAACTTCCCGTCCTTCAGTTCGATCCGGTCGGGCCAGGAGGAGAAGGGGGTGCTCCAGAGGGTCCAGGTCTTGCCTTTCTCGGCGCGGTGTGCACACACTGTTTAACCGTTGCCGACGAGGTTTAGCCGTCGCCGCGAACGGCGACGGTTATTAATCGCGGCCGTTTGCGGCCGCGGCTAAACGTCGAAGGCGCTCGGCTCTGGCTAACCGTTGCGCGGCGGCAGCGGCCTCACGAAATCCCAACGTTGCGAGGGCAGTCCAGCGGCCGGCGGGTTGGCCTCGACATACTCCGCGGCTGCATACACCGCCTGCTCGTCGTCCAGGAACACGTTCCACCCGCCGCGAGTCCACGGTGTTTGCGTGGCGCCCAGGGCGCGGGTGCCCGCCCCCTTAAGTTGGTTCACCAGGTACTCGATGCGGAATCGCGAGCGCTCAATCACCAGGTGCACGTGATCGTCCATGATGGCGCAGGCACGAACCGTGATGCCGAAGCGCTCGACTTCGGACCCGATGCCGCCCGCTACGGATGGGCGCGTCAGGTCGTTAATCCGGTAAGGGTTCCGCTTGAGTCTCGGCGCCACAGCGGTGCGGAACCGTCGCAAGGCGGGCCCGTCCGGCTGCGGTTGCTGACGTCCGTACAGCACGTCGCCAAGGGCTTTGAGTTCCTCGCTGTAAACATCCTTCGAGTAAGAGCCGCGAGGATCGTTAGGCAACCATGTGCCGTATGTTGTGAATATCGAGTGGTACGCGATGACCATGCCAGGTGCCTGTGTTTGGCCGTGGGGGCCGTGTTTAGCCGTCGCCGACGAAGTTTAGCCGTCGTTTAGCCGTCGCCGCAAACGGCGACGGTTATTAATCGCGGCCGTTCGCGGCCGCGGCTAAACTTCGAAGGCGCGCAATCGCGGCCGTTCGCGGCCGCGGCTAAACTCAATATTTCTCGGCCAGCACGGCCTGGGCGTGGCGGGCGTAGTGGCCGCGGAGGTCCTGGGCGTACTTTTCGAGGATCTTCTTGCCGACGCCGCCGGAGTCGCCGCAGCGGTACAGGGCGCGGGCCAGGACGATTTCCTTCAGCGAATCGTTGCGGGCCTTCGTGTCGGTGCCGCTCGGATAGACCTGGAGCCGCGCCTCGTCGATGTTGGTGGTGGCGTAGCCGGTCATGCCGGGCTTGGCGAGGACTGCGGCAAGGGCGGGTGCAGCGCGTTTGTCGCCGAGGGCCTCCAGGGCCATGGCCACTGCGCGGACGTGGGAGAACTCGCTCTTGGCATCAAGGAGCGCGGCCTTCTTCAGGATCGGCTCCAGTGCCCGCGGGTCGCGTGTGCGGCCCAGGGCGATGATGTAACTATCCAGCGGGCTGATGGACATTCCGAACTGGCCCATGCCGGTGTAGTTCCAGCCCTTGTCGAACGCCGCCTCGGCCTCGACCTTGGCGATGAGCGCCGGGGCGCCCGCCGGGTCGCCGAGCATCCCCAGGACATGGGCATAAGCCAATTTATCGTCGTCCTTCTTGGCGGCGGCGTACGCCTCGCGGAGCATGGGCAGCGAGTCCTTGGGCTGGCAGAGGATGACGGCCAGGTCGGCGTGGCTGGCGGCCAGGTTCTTCACGGCCTCGGCGATTTTCGCCTTCGGCATCGGGAAGGAATCGCGGTCTTCCAGGACGCTTTCGGGCAGGCACCCGGCCTCGACGAGGCGCTTCTGGAGTCCCTTGATATCGACGCTGCGAATAGTTGCAGATGACTTGGCGACCATCGCCGCCGCCATGCCGGCCGCGTACCCCTGGTTCTGTACGTCGGGCTGCATGCGGATGACGGGTATGGCGTCGCGGTGGGCCGAGACGCCGAGGCCGGTCACGAGGATTCCGTCGAGGCCCTTGGGCAGCAGGACCCTCAGGGGCACCATCACCGTGATCGACTCGCGGCCGGGGGGCTTCAGGAGGAAGATCGGGTGGACGGTGAATCCGTGGCTGTCGAAGTTGGACTTGTGCATCGAGACGGTGTCGGGCCAGGTGCGGCCGAGCATCATGTCCATGGGCGAGAGGGTGACGTCGCCGACGATGCGGCGGCGTTCGCGGGTATCGACGAGTTGCCCCAGGTCGTAGGCGTTCTTGAACTTCGCGCGGGCGGTCACGAAGAGTTGCCAGAAGTCCATTATGTCGGTGTCGTCGGCGAAGGTGTAATCGGTGTTGGTGTATCCCGCGCCGAGGTTAAGCGGCGGCAGGCCCGCGCCCTGGATGCCGATGTCGTCGGGGCCGGTGTAATCGGTCTGCGCACCTGCGGCGGCGGCGATGTCGGCGTTGCCGGTTGAGTCGATGACGGTCCTTGCGAGGACGACGCCGCGGCCTTCGGGGGTGGCCACGATGACGCCCTTGACGAGTCCTGCATCGACGAAGGCCCCGCAGCCGACGGCGCCGAACCAGATGTCGGCACCGGCCTTGCGGTTGGCGATGCGCCACCACTCGGTCTTGCCGACGACCTCGTTGGCGGCGCCCAGTTCCTTGACGCCGTTATCGATCTCGGCGGTGAACCCGCCGCGATAGCCATGATAATATTTGGATATCATTCCGAGGGTTCCGACGCCGCCCATGCCGTAGAGGTACTCGACCACGAGGGTCCGCGCGCCGCTACGGGCGGCGCCGATGCCGGCCGGAGCGCCGCCGGTGCCGGCGCCGATGACGACGACGTCATACTTGCCGATTACGGGGACGCTGCGGCCTGGGGCCTGGATGGTCGGCCCGGCCTGACTGACGGGGCGAAGGCCGCCGAGGAGTTCCTTGGTGTCGCCCTGGACGGCGGGCGGGGCCTTCGCGCCGGCGACCGTGGCATTTCGGACGGCCGGAATGGCCTTGGCCTCCGCGGCGGCGGCAGCGCCGATGCGTGCGCCCAGGTCTATGAGGGCCAGGGGCCGAAGGAGCCTTGCGGCCTCATCGCGCGGCACGTCGGCGCAGCCGCCCAGGATGAACATCCGCGGGACGCCGGCCGGGCGGAACGCCCCGAGGTCGCCCTGCTTCGAGCCGACCACCGGGTCGGGCGGCACCTGGAAGAGGACCTCCGATGCGTCGGCCTGTGCGAGATGGAACGTCTGGTCGCGTGCGGCCTGGTCGGCGGCGGCAAGGGAGGCGAAGGAACCGTCCTTCATGGGAATCGTCAGGGTATATTCAT
>CAYGWP010000336.1:0-5989 GCA_964353455.1 uncultured Anaerolineales bacterium | reverse complement strand
AAGGGCGAGGACTGGCGCCGCAAGGGCGTCGTCGGCCGCGAGTTCGTCGCGTCGTACGGCGGACGCGTCGTTCTCGCGCCGCTCATCAGGGGCCTGAGCACCACGGCCCTCGTTGACCGCATCCGCAGCGCCGACCCGTGCAGCCGTCCGCCGAGAAAGGGGGCCTCCGCATGATCGAGACCATCCGCTCGCACCTGGTGGCCGCCTCGAAACTTCAGGCCGAGATGGCCGATTCGCTGGCCGAGCCGATCGCCCGCGCCGCAGAACTCCTCATCGCCTCCCTCCGCGCCGGCGGAACCATTTACGTCTGCGGCAACGGAGGCAGCGCCGCAGACGCACAGCACATCGCCGGAGAACTCGTCGGACGGTTCCTCGTTGACCGACCCGCCCTGCCCTGCGTCGCCCTCACCACGAACTCGAGCATCCTCACGGCCGTCGGCAACGACTATGACTTCGAGCAGATCTTCGAGCGGCAGGTCCAGGCCCTCGTCAGGTCCGGAGATGTCCTCTGGGCCATTTCGACCAGCGGCATGAGTGTCAATATACTGAAGGCTGCGGCCCTCGCACGCACCCGCGGCGCAAAGGTCCTCGGCCTCGCGGGACGAACCGGCGGCAAACTCAAGGAACTCTGCGACGTGACCCTCTGCGTGCCCGCCGACTCCACCCCGACGATCCAGGAGGGACACCTCGCCGTCCTCCACATCCTGTGCCGCCTGGTCGAAGAGGCCCTCTTCGCCAGGCAGCCCAAGGCCGGGGGGTGAGACCGCGTGAAAGAACCCGCCATCTTCCTCGACCGCGACGGAACGCTCATCGAAGAGGTGGGCTACCCCACCCGCCCAGAGCAGATCCGCATCCTCGCCGGCGTCGGCGGCGCGCTTCGCCGACTCGCCGATGCCGGATACAGGCTTATCGTCGTCACCAACCAGTCGGCCATCGCGCGCGGACTCCTCACCGAGGACGACCTCAACCGGTTCCACCAGGCCCTCGACGAGCAACTTGAACTACTCGGCGCACGCGTCGATGCCTATTACGCCTGCCCCCACCATCCCGACCCGACCGAGGCGAAGCGGCCCGAACTCGTCGTGGAATGCGACTGCCGCAAGCCCAAGCCCGGCCTCCTTCTTCAGGCGGCCGAGGACCTCGGCCTGGACCTGGCAATCTCATGGATGGTTGGCGATACGTGGCGCGACATCGGGGCCGGCCAGGCGGCCGGCGTGCGGACCGTCAAACTTCCCGCACTGCCCAGTCAGGAGGCCGAGCGCCCCGCCGACGTCCAGCCGCCCACCGCCGAGGCGCCCGGCCTCGACGAGGCCGCCGACTTCATCCTCCATCACCGCCTCCCCGGCGCTGAAGAGGCCGAGCCTGAAGCGCCGCAGCCTGAAGCGGCCGAACCTATCACCGAGCCCGCCGCGGGAGCGGCGGGGGACTTCCCCGACGCTTCCGCGTCGGGCTCGAAAGAAGAGCCCCCGCCGGTCGAGGAGGCGCCCCCACCCGAGCCGGCGCCCGTCCATGTCGAGGAGCCGGAACCCGAGCCCGAACTGGAGCCCGTCGCTGAGGAGCCTGATTCGGAAATCGTCGCAGTCGAATCCGCGGCCCATCCCCCCCCTGGCCCGCAGCCCGTCGTGAGCCAGAGGCCGGCCGCCGGGCTGCCGCCACTCGAACCGAAACCGCCGGTCGCCCGCGAAGCGCCTGCGCCCAGGCGCCGACCGGCGCCGTCCGCCCAGACGTGCGCCCGCTGCGCACAGACGGTGCCCGACTCCGACTTGGCATCGGGTGCGGCCGCACGCCGCGAGGGGCTGCTCCTCTGCCGCGAGTGCCTCCCGCGCCATCCATCCGCCGGCGAGGAACGTCTGCCCGACAATACGCCGGACCTCCTCCGGCAGATGCTCCTTGAGTTGCGGCGGGTCGGCCGCGGCCAGCGGCCCCCCGGGTTCTCGTCTCTGCGCCTGCTGGCGTACCTGGCGCAGGCCGGCGCGGTCTTCTGCGGTCTCGTCCTGGTCCTCGTGGGGGCCGACAAGGCATTCTACCTTCAGATTGCCATTCTCCTGCAACTCCTGGTGATTACGCTGCTCCTTCTGGAGAGGAACTCATGACGCTGGCCGTGGCATTGCCGAATTGGGTAGGCGATGCCGTCATGGCCACGCCGACCCTGAGGGCCTTGCGGGCGCGCTTCCCGGCGGAGCGGATCGTGGCCGTCGCGCGGCCGAGCGTCCGCACCGTCCTCAGCCCGAACCCATGGATTGATGTTTATATTGAAACAAATAAGGAAACCGCCGAGTTCAATCGCGCCGCGGCGGCGCTGCGGAAAGAGCGGCCCCAGGCGGGCGTCCTCATGCCCAACAGTTTCCGAAGCGCGATGCTCTTCTGGATGGGCAGGGTCAAACGCCGCATCGGCTACGACCGCGGCGGACGGGGGATGCTCCTGACGGACCGCCTGCGCCCCGAACGAGAGGGCGGCAGGTTCGTTCCAGGGCCGATGATCGCGTACTATCTTAGATTGGCCGAGGTCCTCGGCGCGCCGACCGACGACCGCCGCATGGAACTCTTCACGACCGCCGAGGACGAGGCGGCCGCCATGGCGGCGTACGAGGCCCTGCGGCTCGACCCGGCGAAGACGCTCCTCCTTTGCCCCGGCTACGCGTTCGGCCCGTCGAAGGCGTGGCCCGCCGAGCATTGGGCGGCGCTCGCCAGGGGCGCCCGCGAGAGGTTCTGCCTGGAGCCGGCCATTCTCTGCGGCCCGTCGGAGGCGCCGGTCGCCGAGGCGATCTCCGAGGCCCTCGGCGGATGCCCGGCATTTCACGACAAGGGCGTCACGCTCGCCTCAGCGCGGGCCGTCGTCCGCCGCGCTCGCGCCTTGGTCGCCATCGACAGCGGCCTCCGGCACTACGCTGCGGCGTTCGGCCGGCCGGTCGTCTCGCTCTTCGGACCCACCGACATCCGCTGGACAGAGACCTGGCACCATAAGGAGGTCCGACTCCAGGCCATAGTCCCGTGCGGGCCGTGCCAGGAACCGATGTGCCCGACCGGCACCAATGAATGCATGTATAAGATTTTGCCCGAGGAAGCGCTCGGCGCCCTGGCCGAAGCGCTCAACCGCCAGTAGGCAGTAAGCGATGCTCGACCGCGACCAACTCGAAGCCATCCGCACCGGCGCCGACGTGCCGGAGGGCCTCGCGTCCATCGTCATCCCGCACTACCGGACGGAGGAACTCGTGCGGCTGTGCCTCCGGGCGATCCGCCGCCTCACCGACCATCCGTACGAACTTATCGTCGTTGATAACAACTCCGCCGACGCCTCGCTCGACTACCTCCGCCGCGTCGGCTGGATTCGCCTCATCGAGCGCGGGCCCGAGACCGAGGCCCAGCCGGTTTACGCCCACGCCTCGGCCATGGACATCGGCATGGCGGCGGCGCGCGGCAGGTGGCTCGTCAGTTTCCATACCGACACGATTGTGCGGCGCGAAGGCTGGCTCGGCGCAATGATCGGACGCCTGGCGGCCAGCCCGCGGGCCGTTGCGCTCGGATCCGACAAGATGGACGATGACGCCGCCTGGTACAGTGCGATGAAGCGCCTCTGGGACACGCGGCGGATGAAGGCGTTCGCCCGGCGCGCCGCCGGCCTCCCGCCGGACCCGAGACTCGCCCGGACTCCGTGGTATCCGCGATCGTTCTGCGCCATCTACCGGCTGGACCTCGTGCGGCAACTCGGCCTGAACTGGCAGCCCGCAGCCGGGCACCCGACCGGCGAACTTCTTTATCGCGGCCTTGAGGCGGCCGGCCACGAGGCCGTGCGCCTCTCACCAGTAGAGATGCGTTCATACGTTGAGCACGTGGCCCACGCCACGGCCCTCTTGGGCCGCGGCGGCATCAGGCACTGGCGCGGCAACCACAAGGTCCGCCGCGCACTGGCCCGCGTCATGGGCAGCAGCCTGGCCGTGGAACTCCTCGGCGATCATTCCCTGGACCGGTGACCGCATTGACGACAATTGATATCCATCCCGACTATCGCGCGATCCTTGAGGCCGGCGGCCTCGCATCGTTCGACGCCCTGTTCGCCGCCGGCGAGCGCGGCCGCGTGGACGGGCACGCGGCCCGGTCGGTCTCGCGGGTGGAGTTGGCGGGCCCCGACGGCAAGCCCGTCGCCATTTTCATCAAGCGCCAGTGGGGCGATGCGGCCGCCGCCTCGTGGAAGGACCTGCTCCGCCTGCGCTTCCCGATGCCCGCGGCAAGGCGCGAGTGGCGGAACATGCGCCGGCTCATCCGCGCGGGGGTTCCCGTGGCCGTCCCCGTGGCATGGGGCTACAGCGACGACGGCACGCAGTCGCGGTCGCTCCTGGCGACGCGGGAGGCGGCGGGCGTGTCGCTTGCCCGCTGGATTCAGGATGCGTCCCCGGCCGATGCCGGCCGGGTGCGCGAGCGCCGCACCGTGGCCGATGCGGTGGGCGCGGCCGTCCGGCGGCTGCACGGCGCGGGCTTCTCATTCCCCGACCTTTATGCCAAGCATCTATATATTGAAGTGCATCGCGGCGGCGTGCCCCGCATCGTCCTGATTGACGTTCAGCGGCTCCGGCGTTTTCTGCCGTGGCTGGCCGCCGAGGACCTTGCGGCCCTCTACGTGAGCGCCGAGGCGCTTGGCGTGACCCTGCGCGACCGGCTGCGCGTGCTTCGAGCGTACTCGGCCGAGCGCCGCCTCGGCGACGAGGCGAGGGGCCTGGCGCGCCGCATCCGGCGCCTGGCCGAACGCATGCCCGGCCGCGGACAGGACCCGAACCTGCTGGAGTCGCGCCGGTCATCGCCCCCCGGCATGGTTCCGCCCCACCGGGAGCGGAAGGTCACGGTGGACGGCGGGCGACTGAGGATCAACGAGGAGTTCCGCCCCGCGCTTGAAGCCGCGGGCCTCATGACGCTCGACGCCATCATGGCCATGCCCGGCGGCGAGGTGTTCCGCGATGTCCCCGGCCGCTCGACCGTCCGCATTGAACTTCCGGACCCGCCTGCGGGCCGTAGCCCTACGGCGGGCGGAGGCCCGGCCGGCGGCACACGGGCGCTCTTCGTCAAGCGCTACACGGCCGTTCCGTGGCGGACGAAACTCAGGCGAACATTCAGCCTCAACCGCCCGGTCTCGCTCGCCGGGGCGGAGGTCCGGGCGCTGGTGCGCGTCGTTAGCGCCGGCATCGCGACGGTGCGGCGGGTGGCGGTCGGCGAGGAACTCTCGCACGGCGGGCGCTCGGAGCGCAGTTGCCTCATCACCGAGGAGATCGCCGGCGCCACGCAGGCCGATAAGTTCTGCGAGGCCGCCTTCGGCGGCAATCCGTCGCGCGAGAAGATTGCCGAGAAGCGACGGCTTATCCTCGCCATCGCCCGCCTTGCGCGGCGGCTCCATGCCGCCCGGCTGTCGCATAGAGATTTCTATTTGTGTCATATCCTCATCCGGCCGGTCGCCGGCGGCGACCCGATCCTCTACCTGATCGACCTTCAGCGGGTGACGCACCACAGGCGCGGCATCGGGCGGCGGTGGATCGTGAAGGACCTCGCGGCCCTGCTCTTTTCGTCGCGGCCCTCGGCGGCAACGCACGTCCGGTCGGCGGTGTTCACGCGGACCGACGCCGTGCGCTTCGCCCGCGAGTATTTCGGCGTGCCGCGCCTCGGCGACGAGCACAAGGCGATCCTGCGCAGCATCATCCGGAAGGCCCGGCGCATCGCCGGCCACGAGGCCCGTCGCCGCCGGCGGCAGGAGGCAAGAGAGTGAAGATCGGCTTCCAGATAGAGCACCTGGATGCGGCCCGCGGCGGGGCCGAAACGTATGTCTATCAGTTCACGCAGCAACTTCTGGCCGCCCGGCACGAGGTCCACCTCATAGCCTCGGCGTTCGGCTCCACCCCCGCTGGGGCATTCACCCACCGCGTCATGCGCCGGGGTCTCACGCGATGGGGCCGCGACATGCGTTTCGCCCATGCCGCCGCTCGCGCCGCGCGACGGGCCGGCCTCG
>CAYGWP010000335.1:0-5226 GCA_964353455.1 uncultured Anaerolineales bacterium | reverse complement strand
GCGGCGGGGGCGTCGGCCGCAAAGCGGCCCGGCAGAAGGACGGCCCCGGCCGATTCGACGCCCGTCGCCGTCAGTGTCCCCTCAAAGCGGCCGACGGGGGATTCGCCGCCCCAGTCCATCTGGGCCGAGCCGGCCCACTCGAGCGTTCCGCCGGCCAGCGCCGCCCTGAGCGACGTGAGGTTTGCGCGGCGGTCGTCGGGCGCCACGACGGCCGTCGCCTCGAACACGGCCCTCGTGCCGCTGCGCTTCCTGGTTCCGTTCGGCAGGCCCAGGAGTGTGCCCGTGAGGTCCGCCCGCAGGATGGTGGTCCACGTGCCGGATGGGGGCGCGGCGGCCGCGACGGGCGACTTGGCGGCCTCATCCGGTTCGTTCTGCTCGCACCGGATGCTTGCGAGGAGCGGTCCGTGGGCATCGGCGGGTCCGAGCGCGGCGGCAACGGCCGGGACCATTGCCAGGAGGACCTCGGCCTCCTTGACCTCGGCCAGCAGTTCCAGGTGGGCGCCGGTCAGGCGATCGCCGGGTTTCTTCGCGATGCCCGTTATGGGCAGGCGTCCGCGCATGGCGGCGCGGCCGGCATCGGTCGTCATCTCGAGGCTCGTGATGTCGAGGCATCCGAGGTCTGCGCGGTAGCGGACTTCGCCCTCGAGGCGGAGCATCTGGCCGGCCTGCTTCTTGAGGATTCCGGTCCAGACGGCGACGGTCCGGTCGAGATCAGCGCGGCCCTCGGCCTGCATGCCGCTCGGAGTGCTGATGAGGCGCGCGCTAAAGGTCGCCCCGCCGCCGAGTTGCTCGAACCGTTCGGCGTAATTTTTGAGCGGAAGAATGTTGCGGCACAGCGGCCCCCAGAGCACGTTGCCGTGAACCTGCAACTTGACGCCCGGCTGGGCCTCGGCGGGAGGCGCGGGGGCCGGCGCAGCGCCGGCCGTCCTGGCCGGGGCCGGGCCGGCCGGCGGCGCGGACGCATCGGCCGCCGGCGCCGGGGCCTCCGGCAGCCGCAACGTGCCGCTCGCCGACAAAATCACTCCCGGCGCGGTGAACGTCACATCCGTCAGCGTAAGCGTGCCTGTCCCTGCGGCCGGCCAGGTGATCTTGTTGAAGCCGATGACGACCTCCGGAACGGCGACGGCGGGGGAGCCGGCGCTCTCGGGGATCGAGAGTCCGGCGGCCTGGACCGCGCCGTCGGCGGACCACGTGCCTCGCCGCAGGTCCAGGGCCGCCCGCCCGGAGGTGGCGGAGGCGGCGCCGAGGAGCCGCGGCTCCGCGGTGAGGACGGCGGCCACGTCGTGCCACGAGACGCCCTGCCACTCGGCGTTGAGGCTTGCTTCCGACGGCGCGACGGTGAAGTTCAGCGAATCGAGCGTGGCGGTCATCAGGAACCTGCCGCCGGCGGCAAGTTCAGCCGTCAGGTTCACGTATCCCTGGCCGGTGCTCGCCAGTTCGCCCAGGCTGGAATGGACATTAGTGAATGTAAGGCTGCGGCCGAGACGCTGGTTCTCGACGTGGATCGTGCCGCCGGCCACCTGGATGGCGTGCGCGTGGGTGGGCTTCATGTCCGCGAAGTTCCAGACGCCGTCTCGGCCCAGGACGAGCCAGAGTTCCAGCCCCTCGACGCGGATTGATTCGATGGGGGCGTCGGCGCCGGCGGCCGCACGCCCCACTTCCGTCGGCCTCATGCGGACCGTGAGCCGCTCGATCCGCGCAAGGGGCGAGTTGCTCTCGCCCCCGGCCTGCGCGATCTGGATGCCCGTCGCCTCCAGACCTTCGTTCCAGCGGAACCGGGCCGACCGCACCGTGACCGCGCGGCCCATGCGGGCGGCGAGCATCGCCTCGACCTCCCGCCGCACAGTCTCGTCCGGCAGCAGGCTCGGCAGCAGCACCACGGCGGCCACGATGAGGATTGCAACGGCCACCGTGGTCCAGAGCAGCCGCCTCAGCCACCAGCGCAGTCGGCGCGGCCGCTGCTTCTCGGGCTGCGGGACGCGCGCAGAATTTTCTTCCGTGTTTGACATAGAACTCCGGAATCATACCGCCGCAGGCCGGCCAATGAAACGGGAAATCGTGCGCGGGGCGAACTGCGTCATTCTTGGGTGGCACGGCCACACTGTTGCGTGGCCGTGGCATACCTGGGGGGAGCAACCACGGCCACGCAAAGGCACAGCGTGGCCGTGCCACCCGGTTACGGCGGCGCCAACTCAAGCCAGGAGTTGATGCGCCACCTCTGTGGCGCGGAGGCTCTTGCGGCCGGCGAGTTCCTTCGGCGGCCGGGAATCGATGAAGACGCCCCAGCCCGCGCCGCCGTCCGCGGCGAGGCCGTGCGACCCGCGGATCCCATCCGCCGAGAGCGGAATGCACCGCTTCGCCGGGTCAATCAGGAGTTCCGCCGGGTCGAAGCCCGGCTTGGCGTGGATATCGACCGTCCGCGCCAGCGGCGGCGCCTTCGCATCGTCCAGCCACCAGTAGTACGTGAAGTGCGCATCCGGCTCGGCCAGGGCCACAAGGTCGCCGCTGCGGACGTGGTCGAGGCCCCTGGCGGCAAGCGCCGGCCGGTCGAGGACCTCGGCCACGCCGTCCAGGCCGGCAAGAAGTCGCTTCACCTTCCTGGCGTCCCCCTCCAGGTCATCTGTATTAGGGAGATAGATATGTGCAACCTGGTTATCGACCATTGCGAAGGCCCGCGAGTCGCCGGGGTAGAGGTACTCGGCCCCCGCCACCTCGCGGATGGCCGGGTACCCGGCCTCCCGCAGCGCCCGGTTGAGGGCCACCGCCCGGCGGACCGGGACGAAGGAGTATTCCGAGAGGACGATCGTCCGCGCCCCCTCCGCATCGGCCGCCGCGATCAGGGCCGAAAGCAGCGGCTCAAGTTCCCTGGCCGCCGCACGGTGCCCTTCCGAGTCCGGCCCGGCGCGGTGGCCGCTGTAATCCAGGTGCGGCAGGTACGTCAGCATGAGGTCCGGCCGCTCGTCGCGCCAGACGGCGATGGAGGCGTCGGCGATCCAGCGGCTTGAGCCGATGCCCGCCATCGGTCCCCAGTAGTGCATGAGGTTGAAAGGCCCGCGCGGTTTGCCGGGTTCCAGAGCCGACTGGCCCGCCGCAAGGCGCGCATAGAGGTCTCCGGGGCGCGAGTAGCAGTCTTGGACAAGAGAGTCGCCCGGGCCGTGGATGGGCTTGGGCGTCAGAACGATGTCGGCCGCGCCGTAGAGGCTCTGCTGCCAGAAGAGCATAGCGACCCTCAAGTGCGGAGTGCGGAGTGCGGAATGCGGAGTGGACGGCGCTCCGGGCTTACGCTTTTCATTCCGCACTCCGCACTCCGCAATCCGCACTTGATGTTGCCATACCCGCGGCGCGTTCACCAGATGCGATGACTGTTCCCAGAATCTCACCTCGGCCGTGTCGAAGAAGTAGAGGCCATTAGATATGATGCCGTGGCGGCCGGGGGGTTCGCCCGTCGTCATCGTCGCCTGCATGGTGCAGGTGACGGCCGGGAGGACCGGCTCCAAGCCGAGGCCCGCGCCGCGCGAGGCCAGGGCCTTGAGCGATGGAATCTCGGCGATGAGCGGCTGTGAGAGGCCGGCGACGTTGATGACCATCGTGCGAGGCATGGCGGCTCCTTTCGACGGATCGATAGCGCCATGATACCGAGAGGGCGCGGCGGCGGCAACAACAGGGCGGCGCTTGGCGGCAAGGCATTGCGTGCCCCGGCCCGGATGGCTACCATGCTCCCACGGACACCGCACCATTCGGAGGGCATGCCCATGACCCTGAGCCGCCGCGAAATCCTCATTGACGGTATGGCCTTTCTCGTGCTCGGCGGCCGCGCCCTTGCCGCAGAGGGGCCGCAGCCCAAGGCCGACGGCTATAACGGCATCTGGTTCACGCTGGGCCAGGTGTCGGAACATGGAGATAAGTACTCTGGCGGACTGGGGACCTACACGGCCGACCACATCCCCCTCGCGATCCACGTGCCGCAGGTCGGCAAGACCTTCTTCGTCTATGGCGGCACGGTGCCGGGCCAGCGGCACCTGCTGGCGATGGTCTCGTACTACGACCATGCCCGCGGGGTGGTGCCGCGGCCCACGATCGTCCACGACAAGCAGACCGTGAATGACCCGCACGATAACCCCAGCCTTTCAATCGACGACAAGGGCTACCTGTGGATCTTCGTGAGCGGGCGCGCCAACTCGCGACCCGGCTTCAAGTACCGGAGCGCCGAGCCGTACAGCATCGACCGGTTCGAACTGGTGGCCTCGGGAATGATGGCGTATCCGCAGCCGTGGTTCATCCCTGGCAAGGGGTTCCTCCACTGCTTCACGAAATACACCAAGGGCCGGGAGTTGTACTGGGAGACCTCGGCCGACGGGCGGACGTGGTCCGAGACGCGGAAACTGGCGGGCTTCGGCGGCCATTACCAGGTGTCCAACATGCGCGATGGCCGGGTCATCACGGCCTTCAACTGGCACCGCGGCGGCGACCCCGACACGCGCACGAACTTCTACTTCCTCCAGACCGACGACTTCGGCCGGACCTGGAAAAACGCGGCCGGAAAGGCCCTCGACATGCCGCTGGCGGCCATCGACAACGAGGCGATGGTGCGCGAATACGCCAAGGATAAGAGGCTTGTATATATCAACGACATCCAGTTCGACCGCGACGGCCGGCCGGTCATCTTCTACATCACGAGCGGCGGCTTTAAGCCGGGGCCCGAGGCCGGGCCGCGCCAGTGGACCATCGCCCGCTGGACCGGCGCCGCGTGGGAGTTCCACCCGGTCACTACTTCGGACCATAACTACGACATGGGGTCGCTTTACATCGAGGACGATGCGTGGCGGATAATCGGCCCGAGCGAACCCGGCCCGCAGCCCGGCGGCACCGGCGGCGAAATGGCCATGTTCCTCAGCCGAGACTCCGGCGCAACCTGGGCCAAGGTCCGCGACGTGACCAGCCGCAGCGAGTTCAATAACAGTTACGCACGCAGGCCCGTTGCCGCCCACCCGGACTTCTACGCCTTCTGGGCCGACGGCAACCCGAACGCCTTCTCTCCGTCGCGCCTGTACTTTACGAACCGCGCGGGCGACCGCGTCTGGCGCCTGCCGGTCGCCATGAAGGAAGACTTCGCCAAGCCCGAGGTGGTGGCGTAGCACCGTTCGCCCCTCTCCCCTCGCGGGAGAGGGGTCGGGGGTGAGGGGGCGAACCACAGCAACCCCTCACCCGGCCTTCGGCCACCCTCTC
>CAYGWP010000334.1:0-8856 GCA_964353455.1 uncultured Anaerolineales bacterium | reverse complement strand
GTCGTCCAGTGCCAGAACGAGCGGTCGCAGCACCAGAACCGCGCGATGGCGATGGAGATGCTGCGGGCGAAACTGAAGCGCCTACAGGAAGCCCAGCGCGACAAGGAAATCGCCAAACTCTACGGCCAGAAGGGCGAGATCGCCTGGGGCAACCAGATACGCTCCTACGTCCTCCAGCCGTACACACTCTGCAAGGACCATCGGACCGGCCGTGAGACGGGCCGGGTCCAGGACGTCCTCGACGGCGAACTCGACGCGTTCATCGAGGCGGAACTGCATCGCCGCGCCGCAGCGCGGTCGGAGGCCAAGTAACATGCCACGAGCGACAGCCCTGGTGATGGTTGCCCTCCTCGCCCTGGCAGGATGCCAGGGAAAACCGCCGGCCCAGGCCGAGGGCCGCGACATCGTCCGCCCGCGGCTCGGATTCGCCATCGACGTGCCCCAGGGCTGGACGTTCCGCGACTTCTACGGTGATGTTGTCCTTGAGATCAGTCCGCAGGCATCCGGGACGGCCGCACGCACGCCGAGCCACCGTGGCCTGGACCGGCGCCTGGCGGTGGTGGACGTGGTGGCCATCGACCGCGAAGGAATCGCGCTGGAGGCGTGGGCCGACCAGGCCGTCAAGGAGTCGCAGGAGATGCAGTCGGACCTGGAGGTCGTAAGCCGCCAGGCCAGGCGCCTGGCCGACGGGCGCGATGCGCTCGAGGTGGTCCTGAGGAACCCGCGCAATGTGCAGCCGCTCGTCCAGCGGATGCTCCTCGTCATGACCGACCGCCGCGCCTACGCCGTGCTGGCGACGGCACCTGAGCCGGACCTGCCGGCGGCCGAGGCGGCGATCAAGAAGTGCTTCGATTCGTTCGTAACGTGGTGACGCATCCGAGCCCGCCGCGGAAGCGGCGGGCAATCCGCGAAAGGGGCTGCCCTGTCGATTAGCCGAATCATGACGCTCGGCGCATTGCTGGCGGCATTCGCCTTCGCCGGGTGCGCGGCCGGCCTGCCGGAGGACGTCGCCGGACTCGGCTACGTCAATCGCGACAACCGTTTCGCGATGGATGTGCCGCCGGGCTGGGCGGTCCGCGAGAGCGGCGGCTCGGCGGCGGTGATCGTGCGAAAACCCGCGCCGGACGGCGAGGCGGCGACTAACCTCGACGTCGTCGCCGAGAACCATTTCACCGGCGTGGCGCTGGCCGACTGGGTGCGGACAAGCAAGCCGCACCTCGCGGAACTGCCGGGCTTCAAACTGGTTGCGGAAGGCCCGGCCACCACGGCCGACGGGCGGCGGGCCTGGACGATAACGTTCCGGCACGAGGCCGTGGGCCGCCCGGTCGAGCAGCGGCAACTATACGTGGTGGCCGCAGAGCGGGCATACATCGTCACGGCGACGGCGACGCCCGAGACGTTCGCCGCAGAGGAACCGGATTTCGACATCTGCTTCCGCTCGTTTCGAGCGGGCTGGTGACGTGACCGCAACGTGGACAGAGACACCGAATTGAGGAACCGATGAACCAGAAATTCCTGAAACGCGACGACCCCGTACTGGCCGAACTCCTGGCCTCGGAGCAGGCCCGGCAGTGCGAGACCATCGACCTCATTGCCAGCGAGAACCACTGCCCCCGCAGCGTCCGAGAGGCCGTCGGCAGCACACTCACCGATAAGTACGCCGAGGGGTACCCGGGCCACCGCTGGTACGGCGGGTGCGATGTCATCGACGCCGTCGAGCAACTGGCGATCGAGCGCGGCAAGCGACTCTTCGGCTGCGAGCACATCAACGTCCAGCCGCAGTCCGGCAGCCAGGCCAACATGGCGGTCTATTTCAGCATCCTCGAGCCGGGCGATACCATACTCTCGATGGACCTGGCCCACGGCGGACACCTGACGCACGGCCTGAAGACGAACTTCAGCGGTCGCATGTATCAGATCGCGCATTACGGAGTGAGCCCCGAGACCGAGAAGATCGACTACGACGCGCTCGCGCGGCAGGCCCGCGAGGTGCGGCCGGCGCTCATCGTGGCCGGCGCAAGCGCCTATCCGCGGGCGATTGATTGCGCACGCATGGCCGAGATCGCACACAAGGCCGGGGCCAAACTCATGGTCGATATGGCCCACTTCGCCGGCCTCGTGGTCGCAGGGCAGCATCCGGACCCCGTGCCCGTGTCGGACTTCGTGACCGCCACGACTCACAAGACCATGCGCGGCCCGCGCGGCGGGATGATTATGTGTAACTCCGAATATGGCAAGGCCATCGACCTCACGGTCTTCCCGGGCCTCCAGGGCGGCCCGCTGATGCACATCATCGCCGGCAAGGCCGTCTCCTTCGCCCTGGCCATGACGCAGGAGTTCAAGGATTACCAGGCCCGTGTGGTGGCCAACGCCCGCGCGATGGCCGACGAGATGGCCCGCCTGGGGCACCGCATCGTCAGCGGCGGCACGGACACCCACCTCTTCCTGGTGGACCTTTCGGCCGGAAGCGTGACGGGCGCCTATGCCCAGGAGTGGCTCGGCCAGGCGGGCATAATCCTCAACAAGAACGCGATTCCGTTCGATCCGCGGTCGCCGCTGGACCCGTCGGGCATCCGCATCGGCACGCCCTCGGTGACGACCCGCGGCGCAGGCCAGGACGAAGTCCGGGCCATCGCCCGCTGGATTCACACGGTGCTTGTGGCCACGGACCCGGCCACGGCGGCCGCCGCCCTTAGACCAGAGGTCCGCGAGTTCTGCCGCTCGCATCCGATTCCAGACTGATCGCAGATGGATGAAGAGGTCCAGATCGGCGAAGTCCTCATCACCGCGGACCAGATTGCCGCGCGGGTCCGAGAACTCGGCGCGGCCATGGCCCGCGAGTACGCCGGGCGCGAACCGGTCCTCGTGGCCATCATGAAAGGCTGCGTCATGCTCCTGGCGGACCTGGTTCGGGCATGGCCGGGGCCGCTGAGCCTGGAGTTCGTTTCGGCTGAATCCTATGAGGGAACCGAGCCGGGCGAGGTCCGCGTGGCGCTGCCGCCAGACCTGGGGCCGCGTGTGGCGGGCCGGCCCGTCGTGGTCGTCGATGACATCTACGATACCGGCCGGACGCTCGCCGCCGTCTGCCGCGCCGTCGAGGCCCTGCGTCCCGCCGACGTGCGGACGCTCGTCCTCCTGCGGAAACGCCGGGCCGCAGCCCCTCGCGGCCCCGACTGGGTCGGCTTCGAGATCCCCGACCGATTCGTCGTCGGTTACGGCCTGGATTACCGCGGCCGGTACCGCAACCTGCCGCACGTGGCCGCCCTGCGGTCGCCGCGGCGACCTGAATTCCTCTAGGGCCTCATCCCTAGAGGCCGATAACTCGCTAGAGCGGGGGATCGTCTCGGTCGCCGCGGCGACCGGGGAGAGTCCGTCTTGTCCAGCGCGGATCGGGAGTCGCTGAAACAGGAACTCGAAGACGCCCGCCACCAGGTGGCGCGGCTCCAGCAATCGCTTGTGGAGTCGCAGCGGCTGGCCACGGTCGGGGAACTCGCCTGCCGCGTCATTCACGAATTTAATAATATCCTCATGCTCATCATCGGCCGCGCGGGCGAGGCGATCAAGTACGACGACCCGGCCATGAAGGAGAAGGCCCTCCGCAAGACGGTCGAGTCCGGCAAGCGCGCCGCCGACATCGCCGCGGGCCTCCTCGGCTACGCCTGCGGCCGCCAGACGCAGAACCAACTCATTCCCGCCGACGCACTCATGGACGCCGCCGTCGCACTCACCGCATGGGACCTCCCGAAGTGCGGCATACAACTCCTCCGACAGTACGAGACCACGGCCAAGGTCCGCGTCGTCCCCGGCCGCATGGAGCAGGTCCTCCTGAACCTCATCCTGAACGCCCGCAGCGCGATGCGCGACCGCGGCGGACGGCTCACGGTCGCCGTCGTGAAAGAAAAGGGTCCAGGACCCTTAACGACTTTAGGGGTCCTGGACCCTTTTCTTTCTTACGTCGCGCTCAAGGTCCAGGACACCGGCTGCGGCATACCGCCGGAGCACCTGGAGAAAATCTTCGACCCGTTCTTCACCACGCGCCCGCGGACAAACGGCGAGGAATGCGAGCAGCGCGGCACGGGCTTGGGCCTGCCGGTGGCACGCGACCTGGTGCGACAGGCCGGCGGCGAAATCCACGTCGCATCCACACCCGGCGCAGGCTCGACCTTCACCGTCCTCCTGCCGATCGCCGAGTAGTCTCTCTCGCCGCCGGCAGAGATGTCTCCCAGGAAGACCGCTTGCCGCGTATAAACATCGGAGGGTATCTTCGGGGGCGTGCCTGCGCAATGAAACCGGCGACCCGCATCAGGCTTTCCGTGGCGATCGCGCTTGTGCTGACGACCGCGATGCCGGCCCCGGCCGCAATCCCTGACATGACTTCACCGCCCGCGAAGCCGCCTCCCCCTGCCTCTCCCGCACAGGTCCCTGCCGGTTGCTGGCCCGCCGAGCGGGCCGAGCGGCTCGAAAAGTCGCTTGATGCCTTCTTCGCGGAACCCGATGCCGCCAAGCGCCGCGACCTGTACCAGAAAGACCTCGCGCCGCAGCAGGTCGGACTGACGCTTGATGAACTCCAGACCACGCTCAAGGCCGAGCCGCCCGAGGACAAGAAGACCAAGGGCGGCGTCGTGCGGGCCCAGACCCCGTGGCTGAAGGACCATCCGCGAGGGTGGTTCAACTTCGCCATGCCGCAGGACTACAACCCCAAGAAGGCCTGGGGCCTGTGCGTGGCACTCCACGGCGGCGGTGGCGACGGCGACAACGTCGTCCGCTGGTACCAGCGGTTCACACGCCACGGGTACTTCGTGATCTATCCCACCAGCCTCCAGGCCGGCGGCATGTGGAGCAACAACGCCGAAGTGGTTAACGTGTACCGCCTCATCGAGTGGGCCGCGCGCCGGTACAGGATTGACTTCCGGCGTCTTATCATCACGGGGGCGTCGATGGGCGGCATCGGCACGTGGATGCACCTGATGTCGCGGCCGGAACTCTGGCAGGCAGGTGCGTCTATGGCCGCTTACCCTCCCGTGAGCAGCGTGAGCCCGCTGGAGAAACTGCGCGGCGTTCCGTTTTACGTCGTCCACGGCGAGAAGGACGCCATCAGCGTCGAAGGTCCCCGCAGGGCCGTCGAGGAACTGAGGCGCCGCGGCATTGAGGTCACGTACGTCGAAGCGCCGGGCGCGGGGCATACCGTGCCCGACCGGTTCTGGTTCGACATGATTGATTGGCTGGCCCGGCAGCCGCCGAAGCCGTGGTCGCCGCGGCCGCTCTTCCTGCCGCCCGAAGGGAAACGGTCGCTCGCCCAGATTCAGGCCGACCCGCTCGACTGGGCCGCCGATCCCTCGATGAAACTCATCCGCGAGGGAAAATATGCCGAGGCCCGCGCCGAGTTGACCAAGCGCATCGGCCAGTCGCCCTCCGACGCGCGGCTGCACATGATGCGGGCGATGGCCGCGCTGCCCGCCCTCGCAAAACCCCTGCCCGACGTCTTGAACGCAGATGCGTTCAAGGATGCCGGCTGGTCCGGCCCCGACGCGCAGGCCTACGCCGACCTCTGCCGCGCGCTGAGCGCCACGGGCGGCGTCGAGAACGCCCCGAAGGAGTTCCAGTCATCCGTCCACCTGATGCTGGCGAAGATCTGGGCGAAGCGGTTCGTCGCCGACCTCGGCAACGGCGGCGTCGCCTGGGTCAACCCGTTCAATTCCTGCGCCGCCGAAGTCAGCCATGCCCTGCGCCTGAACCCGCAGAACCTGGAGGCATTCCGCCTCGGCAAGGCCCTGAACGCCAGCAACCCCGCGCGGCGGTGACGCCGGCGAATGAGATTGCCCGGCGACCACGCATCGGGCTCGAACCTCCGCTTTTCTGAAACCCCCGCCACCCGTGCGCATTAGAATAGATGATGGAACCTCAAAGCCAGAGGGCATCGGATGGCGGATGGCGTGGCGTGGGAAACCGTGAGGCGGGCGGCCGACGGAGATGCCGCCGCGAGAAGGACCCTCGTCGAGGCCACGATCGACAGCCTCTGGGCGCTCGCCATGCGACTGGTGCGAAGGCGGGATGATGCGGATGACATCACTCAGGAAACCTACGCGAGGCTCTTCGCCGGAATCGGCGGCCTTACGCCAACGGGACGATTCGAGGGGTACCTCGCCCGCATCGCCACCAACCTCGTGCTGGAACGCTGGCGGCGCAGGCGTCCGACGGCAGACGTGGCAGACTTCGACGTGTCGGCGGCCAACGCGATGGAGCCCTGGCAGGCCGTCGCCAGGTCGGAAGACCAGCGGCGCCGCCTTGCCGCCGTCTGGGAGGCCATCGAGGACCTGGAAAGCAAGCAGCGCGCAGCCTTCCTCCTCTACTACGCCCAGGAAGAGCCGTGTGATGAGATCTCGCGGATACTGGATGTGCCTGTCGGAACCGTCAAGACGTGGCTATACCGAGCGAGAAACCACGTGCGGCAGAGGGCCGAGGCCCGTTTAGGCCAAGAGGCCGCCATCGGCCGCACACAAACAGAGGAAGTGCCATGACCGAATGCGAACGTATCAACCAGTGGCTTGACGAGACGCCTGAGCAAGCGCTCGCGGGCGACCTTGCCGCCCATGCGGCGCAGTGCGAAACCTGCCGCCGGCGCATGGCCGTCGAGGAGGCCATGCATCTCCTCGGCAGCGGTGCCACACTGGAAAGGCAGCGCCGAAGCGCGCTCGTGGACCGGATCGTCGCAGCACCCAGGCAGGCAACGCCAGGCCGGAGCCGGGGCCTTCGGTGGTCCTGGGCGCCGCTGGCGGCGGCCGCGGCCATCGTAATGGCCATCGTGTTCCTCTGGCCGGCGCAGCCGCGCGAGCCGATCCTGCCGACCCAGATACTTGCCGACCTCTTGGGTCCGCTGGCCTCGATTGAGACCGCGCCTGCCGAGCCGGCCCCAGTGCCGCAGGCCGCCGACGATTCCTCGCCGCTCGGCTCGGTTTTCGAATCGTTCTGGGGAGACCTTGAAGGACCCGTGTCAATCGGGCTGGCCGCAATGGAGGCGCCTCGCGCCGCCGCAACCAGGCCGTCTGTCGAGGAACGCTGACCAATCACGTTCACCCGTGAAGGAGACTCTAGATGAAGACCTTAAGAATGCTGGTGCCGATGCTGGTGCTGCTGTGCTCGGCGACCGCCGCCTTCGCCACAGCCGAGATGGCCACCTTCGCGCCGTCCGACTCGAAGGCGTTCATCGAGACGGTGGATGCGGCTGGCCTCAGGCAGATGCTCCTGGAATCGAATTTCTGGGCCGCCCTTGAGGGCACCCAGGCGTTCAAGGACTGGCGTGCGAGCCAGAAGTGCGCCGAGATGGAGGCGCGGATCGAGCGGTTGCTGGCGGGCCTCCAGATGCCGCGCGATGAGGCCATCCGCACCTACTTCGGCGGCCGCAGCGCGGTCGCACTCCTGCCGAGCGCCGATGAGAAGAAGCCCGACGGCGTACTCATCACGGAGGCCACCAACGCGATGGCCCAGCGGCTGACCAAGGCGCTCGGGGCGATGGAGATAAAGCGATACCGAGACGTTGCCATCTGGGAGATCCGCAAGGACAACCGGACGGACCGCATGGCGTTCGCCGGCGGCATCGTGGCCGTCACCGGCGCAAGCGATGATGCCCTTGAGCGGATGGTGGACGTTATGGTCGGCGGCGGGTCGTCGCTTGGCGCACAAGGCGACTTCGTCAAGGCCGTCGAGGGCCTGCCCTCCGGCTGGCGCGCCAGGGCGTATGCCGCCAGGGCCAAACCGCACGAAGGACCCGGCGCCGTGGCCATGTATCCGCAGGAAAAGGGCCACGTGCACTTCGAGTGGCGGCTCGTTGGCGGCAGCGGCGACATCAGCATGACCCGCCCGGCCGTCCTGACTGCGCCGGCCGCACTGCCCGACCGGTCGGTCGCGGCCATCGCCAGCGTGTTCTATCCGAGGGCGGTCTGGGACCACGTGAAGACCAAATGCGCCGCCGAGGGCGATGCGGGCGCACAGAAAGTGCAGCGGGCCGAGATGTTCGTCCGCGGATTCTTCCCCGGGCAGACGATGGACTCCATCACGGGCGCGTTCGGGCCGGAGGCCGCCGTGAGCCTCGTGAAGGGCGATTCGGCCGGCGCCCCGGGCCTCGTGGGCCTCGTGCGGATCGCATCCGGCGGACGGCCCGTCGCGCAGTCTTTCCGCGACGGACTGGCGGCCAAGGCGATGCTCTTGGCGGCGCTCGCCAACAATAAGGACCGGCCGGGCGACCGCCCGCGCATCAACGTCCGCGAGGAGGCCTACGGCGCAACGCCCATCCTCGTGGTCGAGGCGCCCGCCATCCTCCAGCCGATCCTCGGCGATTGGGCAAAGGATGTCGCGCTGACCGTGGCCGTCACCGACAACTGGCTCGTCGCCGGGACGAGCCTCTCGGGCATCAAGGCCACGCTCGATGCGGCCCGCGGCAACGGGGCAAGCCTTGCGGCCGCCATGAAGCAGGCGGGCGACCCGGCGCCGGCCGAGCCGGTCACGCGGTGGGGCGTCATCCAGCCCGCCAGCGGGGCCGACATCTGCCTGGCCCTCGCCGAGCGACTGGCAGGCAAGCAGCGGGTTGACCAGGCCAAGAAGATGCTGAACCTGGCGGAACTCCTGAAACTCGTCAAGCGCCTCACCTGGCAGCGGACCGATGAACCCACCGTAGTCCGGGGACGCGCCGACCTCCAGGCGGTTGAGTAACGCAGAAAAGGCCAAGTGTCAGCAATTGCCGGTCACCGGAGTGTCAACGCGAGTGTAAGTGTCAGCAATTGCCGGTCACCCCAGGAAGCGACGGTTGGGGAGCACATGTATAATCTCCCGAAGCAAAGGTTGATCAGACGGGTCGCGGCG
>CAYGWP010000333.1:0-5842 GCA_964353455.1 uncultured Anaerolineales bacterium | reverse complement strand
GCCGCAGGCCGGGTGAGGGGTTTGCCGTTGCTCCACCCCTCACCCCTGCCCCTCTCCCACAAGGGGAGAGGGGTGAACTGCGTCACGCTGAACGCGTCCTCCCTCGGCGTGTCCTCCCTCGGCGTTGACAACGTCGCGCCGATTGATTAGCGTATGCGGGTGCCCGACCCGCCCAAGAATGCGGAGCCGAATCGCCTTATGCCCCTCGAAGAAAGCCAGGGCCAATCCGAAGTTGCGCCGCTGAGACCGGCGCCGAATCCGCCGCCCGGTCCGGCGCCTGTCGCCGCGCACAGCCGCCTCGGGTCGCACATGGGCGACGTGCGGATCGTCAGCGCCCTGACGCTGGTGTCGCGCATAGCGGGCCTGGCGCGCGATGCCGCACTCGCCCACGTCATCGGCGCCGGTTGGATCATGGACGCCTACTCGATGGCGTTCCGGCTGCCGAACCTGCTGCGGCAACTCCTGGGCGAGGGCGCCCTGTCGGCCGCCTTCATCCCGGTCTTCACCGACTACCTTGAAAAAGGCGGCCGCGATGCCGCCAACAGGTTCATGAGCCTGATGATCGTTGTCCTGGTGACCGCGCTGGCGGCCGTCACGCTCGCCGGCGACGGCGTGTTCCTTGTGCTGCGGTATCTTACCGAGGCGGGAACGAAGTGGCATCTGATTTTCGGGCTGGGGGCGGTCCTTTTTCCGTTCGGGGTCATGGTGTGCCTGGTGGCCCTGCTTCAGGCGGCGCTCAATTGCCGCAAGCACTTCGTGATGCCGGCCATTGCGCCGGTGGTGCTGAACCTGTTTATCATCGGCGGCGCGGCGGCGGCCGGGCTGTGGCTGGCCGACGAGCCGGTCACGCAGGTCTATGTCATCTCGGCGGCGATTCTTGCGGCGGGGATCGTCGAGATCATCATCCAGGCGCCCGCGATGCGGCGGGTGGGCCTCTTCTTCCGCCCCGCCTGGAATCTGCGGGACCCGGGCCTCAGGCGCGTGCTGGCGCTGATGGGTCCGATGGTCCTGGGCATCGGGCTTATTCAGTTAAATGTGTTCATGGACTCGCTCATCGCGAATCTTCTCAGTCCGAACGAGGCGGGCGTAGAGACGTTCGCCGTCGGCCCGTGGAACGTCCGGTTCCCGATGGCGACGGGGGCGGCATCGGTGCTCTACTACGGGCCGCTGATTTACCAGTTCCCGCTGGGCGTGTTCGCCATTGCGCTGGCCACGGTGATTTTTCCGGTCCTGTCGCGGCAGGCGGTGCACCGCGATTTTGTCGGCATGGGCCACACGGCGTCGCACGGCCTCAGGCTGACGTTTTTCATCGGGATCCCGGCGGGCATCGGGATAATCCTGGTGTGCGAGCCGCTGGTGCAACTTTTCCTGGGGCACGGCCGGTTCGCCGAGTCTGCCGGCGCCGTCGAGCGGACCGTGTGGGTGGCGAACCTTTTTTCGCTCGGCATATGGGCGTACTCGGCCAACCACATTTTCGTGCGGGCGTTCTATGCGCTTGAGGACACGATGACGCCGCTCAGGATCGCCCTGCTTGCGGCGGGACTGAACCTCGCGCTGAACCTTACGCTCGTCTGGCCGCTGGCCGAGAAGGGGCTTGCCCTCTCGACGGTGATTGCGGCGGTCGTCAAGTTCTCCATCCTGGGGCGGCTCCTGGGCGCGCGGTGCGCGCATCTGGAGTGGCGTGCCGTCGGGGCGACCGTCGGGCGAACGCTCGTGGCCTCCGCCGCCATGGCCGCCGCGGCCTGGGCCGCCATGCACTTGGCCGCGCCGATGCTCCCCCTCGCCCCCGCGAGCCGGTCGCTCTACGCCGTGCAGTTCTTCGGAGGCGTGGCCGCCGGCGGGGCCGCCTTCGCCGCTGCCGCGCACCTCATGCGGATGACCGAACTCAGGGACCTCCTTGCCCGCGCCGGACGGAAGCCGCCCGATTTGCCTTGACGGGCATTCTTGGATATACTACATAAGAAGCCGGAAGCCCCCAAAGGATGGCGGCCATGAAGACGAAGATGCGTACAAGAATCAAGAGGCCCAAATCCGGTTTGAATGACCTTCTGCGCAGCGCTTGCGCTCAACCGGGAGTGCGGGCCATTGAACAAGTGTACCGGCAATGGGAATCCGTTGACAGACACGTTCGCCCCTATGCCGAAGCCATGCTCGAGAGGCATGTGATTACCGCTTCTGACACCTCCCTGACGACGCCCTGGTAATCCCCGAAGGGCCGGCGCGCCATGCCAACGTGGAGCGGCATCCTGAAGGAACTTGAGGATTCCTGCGCCGGCGGGCAGAATCCCCCTGCCTTTGACGCTGTCAGGCGGAAGTACCTGGTGGCGCTGTATGGGTACACTGGTAGAAACGTCATACTTTATGCTACCAAGTGGACGCAGCCGCAAGAGGCACCTGGCCCGCTCATCAGCATTGTGGACGAAGACCTCCAGGGCATCATGGAGGTTGTCCATCAGATGAAAGGGCCGAACCTGGACTTGATACTGCACAGTCCAGGAGGATCGCTGGCAGCCGCGGAGTCACTCGTACTCTATCTAAGGTCCAAGTTCAGGCATATTCGGGTTGTCGTGCCCCAATTGGCCATGTCGGCCGCCACGATGATTGCCTGTGCGGCGGATACGATCCTCATGGGAAAACACTCATTCCTTGGGCCCATCGACCCACAGGTAGTGGTGAACACCAAACTGGGGCAGCGAATGGTGCCGGCCCAGGCCATCCTGGATCAGTTCGAGCAAGCCAAGCGTGAGTGTCAGGACCCCCGGAAACTTGGTGCCTGGCTGCCCATGCTGGACCAATACGGGCCGGACCTGTTGGTTCAGTGTGAGCATGCCTCGGACTTGTCTGAGGAACTTGTCCGTGGGTGGCTCGCGCAGTACATGTTCAAGAAGGACCGCGACAGGACCGCAAAGGCCTATCGGGTGGCCCATTGGCTGGCCGACCATGGCCACTGGAAGAGTCACAATCGCCACATTCCACGGAATGTTCTGAAGCGCAAGGGGCTGAAGATCGATTTCCTGGAGATGAACCAGAAGTGCCAGGACCTCTTCTTGTCGGTCTTCCATGCAACAACGCACACCTTTAGCGCAACCCCGGCAGTGAAAATCATAGAGAATCATCTGGGCAAGGCGTTCATCAAACAGTTCCAGATAGTGCCTGTGCAGACGCCGCCGCCCCCGGGGGCGTAGCCGGCGCGGTTATCCCGGCGACCGGCGTGCCACCGCGTTCCTGCCCCAATGACATGGTCTGATTCAGGCTGGGTCGCCAGCCGCTTGACCCGCCGCCGGGTGCGCGATAGAAACGCCACGTTATGTCGAGACCCACATTCGCTGAAATCGAACTTGCCGCCGTCCGAGATAACTACCGGACGCTGAAGGCCCTGCTTGCGCCGCAGGTCAAGGTCCTGGGGGTGGTCAAGGCCGATGCGTACGGGCACGGGGCGGTGCCGGTTGCGCGGACGCTTGAGGCCGCCGGGATCGACATGCTGGCGGTCGCCCTGGTGGAAGAGGGGATTGAACTAAGGGTGGCGGGCGTCGGGCGTCCGATCCTGGTGATGGGCGCGATTCCGGCCGACGAGATCGCCGCCGCGATGGAGTATGACCTGCGGCCGACGGTCGATGACCTTTCGACTGCACGCGAGATCGAGCGGCAGGCCGCCGCCCATGACCGCACCGTGCGGGTCCACCTTAAGATCGACACCGGGATGAACCGCCTGGGCGTGCGTGCCGAGGATGCCGCCGCCACGGCGGCCGCCGTCGCCGGGATGAAGCACCTCGTCCTCGAAGGCGCGTACACGCACCTTGCGTGCGCGGATGAGGACGGTCACGAGGCGACGCCTGAGCAACTCGAGCGGTTCCGGCGGTCGCTAGACGCGATGCGTGCCGCCGGGGTGCGGCCGCCGCTGGTTCATGCCGCCAACTCATCGGCGACAATCGCCCTGGCCGAGGCCCGCTTCGACATGGTCCGGCCGGGCCTTGCCTTGTACGGAATCCGGCCGTGCCCCGCGGCGGCGGCGGCGGTGGCGCTGCGGCCGGCGCTCGCCCTGAAGACGCGGGTGGTGCGCCTTAAGCGCATCGAGGCGGGCGAAGGCGTAAGTTATGGACATAAATGGGTGGCCGACCGGCCCTCCACGCTGGGCGTCCTCCCGATCGGCTACGCCGACGGATACCCGCGGGCGCTCTACCGCGGCGGGATGGCACGCATCGCCGGGCGCCTGTGCCCGATCCGCGGCGTCGTCTGCATGGACATGCTGCTCGTGGACGTCGCGGAAGTGCCGGAACCGCGCATCGGCCTGGAGGCCGCGCTCATTGAGGCCGACCACTCCAGCCCCATTTCGGCCGAGGCCCTGGCGAAGTTGTGCGGCACGATACCGTACGAGATCCTCACCGGGATCGGCCGCCGGGTGCCGAGGATTTACACGTAGGCCGCTATTTCTTTTTTCCGCCTTCCGGCTCGGCCCTGAGGCGGTCGATGGCCTTCTGGGCCTCCTGGGCCGCCTTGGTCTTCGCGTACTGTCTGATGCCGAGGACGTTCTCCTCGTACATGCGGATAATTTCTTCGCGCGGAATCTTCGGGTCGGCCTCGGCCTTGCGGACCTCGTCGAGGGCGGCCTGGGCGGCATCTTCGATGGTGTTGGGCGGTTCCGGCGGCTTGGCGGCAGGCTGGACCTTTTCGGGCGGCTTTGCGACCGTGGGCGGCTGAGGTCCCGGGGTCGGCCCGACTTCGGGGGCCTTCGCGGCCGGCTCCGGCGGCGGAGTCGGGGCACCGGGCTGCGCTGGGGCAGGCGAAACGGGCGGCGTCGGTCCCGTGTCGCCGCCGGGCGTCGTCTTCGAGAGCATGATGGCGGCCACAACCGCGCCGCCGACCAGGATCGCCACGCCCACGCCAATGAGGAGCCAAAGGACCCAGTTGGCCTTGCGGGCAGTGCGAATCGCCACTGATGACGGCGCGAGCGCGGTCTGAGGCGTCGGGGTGCGCTGGCGCTGCGCCCGGCGGACCGCGCGGTCGAGCGCTTCGGTCAGGTGCCCGCCGCGGTCCTCGGCCGAGATCGGGCCGATCTGCGCGCTCAGGGCCTGGGCGGTGGGCGGGGCACCCCCGTCGGGATGCGAAAAGTCCAGCCGGTCCAGCGCCTCGATGAACTCCTCGGCCGTCAGGTACCGGTCCTCAGGCTCCTTGGCCATCGCCTTCTCGAAGAAGCGGAAGACGGCGACCGGGAGGTCGGGCACGGCCCGCCGCGGGTCCGGCAGCGCCTCTTGGACGTGTTTCTTCATGATCTCGCGGTCGGTGGGGGCGTCGAAGGGAGGCCGGCCCGTCAGCAGGGCGTAGTAGGTTGCGGCAAGGCTGTAGAGGTCGCTTGCGGCGGTCGGCTCGTCGCCGAGGGCCTGTTCGGGGGCCATGTAGCGTGGCGTGCCGAGGCTGTGTCCGGGTCCTACGATGTCGCGGCCCTGGAGGACGTCGCGCGCCAGGCCGAAGTCGCTGACCTTGGCCACGCCGTCGTTGGTGAGCATGATGTTGCCGGGCTTGATGTCTCGGTGGATGATGCCGCGGCGGTGTGCGTGGCCGAGGCCCTCGGCGGCGGCCCGGATGATGCGGGTGGCCTCGGCCGGCGTGAATCGTTTCTGCTGGGCCAGCAGTTCGTGCAGCGCCCCGCCGTCCACGAGTTCCATGACGATATAGAATGTATCTTTATATGGGCAGATTTGATGGATCGTGACGATGTTCGGGTGGCCGAGTTTCGCGGCGCTGCGGGCTTCCCTAAGGAACCGGTCCAGGAGGCCCTGGCTGGCCTTAGCGATACCGCGAGGCAGCATGTTGATCGCCACAGACCGCTCAAGGTTCGTGTCGA
>CAYGWP010000332.1:0-30426 GCA_964353455.1 uncultured Anaerolineales bacterium | reverse complement strand
GAACCGCAGAGAGTTCTTGAAGCGCACCGGGGCGACGGTCGGCTGTGCGGCGGCAGGTCTTGCGGCCGGCAGCGGGGGAGCGGCTGCCGCGGGCGCGCCTGGCGGCGTCTCCATCGTCTGCGACCCCGCCGACCCCGTGGCATCCGCCGGGCCGGTGCGGTGGGCCGTCGGGCAGTTACAGGAATCCCTTGCGGCTCGCGGCGTCGCCGTCCGACTCCAGCGGCAGATAGGTGATGCGGGTGCCGATGGGACCTGCATTGCGGTTGCCGGACACAAATGGCCGACGGCCGCTGACATCCTCTCGCGTGCCGCCGTCGTGATTCCCGATGCACCGGAATCGCTCGGCCTTGTGCCCGGCCAGGCGGGCGGGCGCGCGGTCCTGCTGGCCTGCGGCAGCGATGTTCGGGGCCTCGTGTACGCGCTCCTGGAACTCGCGGACCGCATCGCGTGCGGCGGCGACCCGGCGGCGGCGCTCGGGGGCGAACGCCCGATTGTCGAACGGCCCGCGAACGTCGTCCGCAGCGTCATGAGGGTCTTCGCCAGCGAGGTCGAGGACAAGTCGTGGTTCAATGACAAGGCATTCTGGCGACAGTACCTGACGATGCTTGCCGTCAACAGGTTCAACCGTTTCAGCCTGACGCTCGGGCTGGGGTATGATTTCCCGCGGGGCCTGCGCGACACGTACTTCCACTTCGCGTATCCGTTCCTCGTGGCCGTGCCGGGCCGCAATGTGCGTGCGGTCGGGCTTCCGGATGCGGAGCGCGACCGGAACCTGGAGATGCTCCGCTTCATCAGCGAGGAGACTGCGGCGCGCGGCCTCCATTTCCAGTTGGGCCTCTGGACGCACGCCTACGAGTGGACCGATAGCCCGAACGTCAACTACACGATCGAGGGCCTGGCCAAGGCGGACCACGCCGCGTACTGCCGCGATGCCCTTGCGGCGGTCCTGGCGGCGTGCCCGGCCATCGGCGGCGTCACGTTCCGCATCCACGGCGAGAGCGGTGTGCCGGAGGGGAGTTACGATTTCTGGAAGACGGTCTTTGACGGCGCGGTGCGGTGCGGCCGCCGCATTGAGATCGACATGCACGCCAAGGGCATGGACCAGCAGATGATCGACGTCGCCCTGGCCACGGGCCTGCCGGTCGTGGTCTCACCCAAGTACTGGGCCGAGCACATGGGCCTGCCGTATCACCAGGCGGCCATCCGCCCCACCGAACTGCCGCGCCAGCGGAAGGACGAGGGGTTCTTCTCCCGGAGCGGCGGCTCGCGCAGTTTCCTTCGATACGGCTACGGCGACCTCCTGGTGGAAGGGCGGCGGTACGGCGTCCTGCACCGCATGTGGCCGGGCACGCAGCGGCTGCTCCTCTGGGGCGACCCCGTGATGGCCGCGGCCTACGGGCGTGCGTCGAGCCTCTGCGGCAGCATCGGCATGGAACTTTTCGAGCCGCTCTCGTTCAAGGGCCGCAAGGGCTCCGGCCTGCCGGGCGGACGGGACGCGTACGCCGACGAGGCGCTGCGGTCCGGTCTTGCCGGCGCGGAGAAGTATCTCTATTCATATCGCTTATGGGGCCGGCTCCTCTACAATCCCGATGCGGATTGCGACGTCTGGCGGCGGTTCCACCGCGGCCTGTGCGGGCCGGGGACGGAGGCGCTCCAGGATGCGCTCGCCCTCGCCGGCCGCATCCTGCCGTTCATCACTACGGCGCACACGCCGTCGGCCGCGAACAACAATTACTGGCCGGAAATGTACACCAACATGCCGATCGTCGATGCGTCGCGGCGGCATCCGTACGGAGACACGCCGAGCCCCAAGCGGTTCGGCACGGTCAGCCCGCTGGACCCGGAACTCTTCGCCCGCGTGGACGATTTCGCCGAGGGGCTCCTGAAGGGTGATTGGGGCAGCAAGTACTCGCCGGTCGAGGTCGCCGAAGGGCTCGAAGACGTTGCCGACGAGGCGGGTAGCCGGCTAGCGGAGGCCGAGGCGAAGGTTGCCGACCGCAAGCGGCCGGACTACCGGCGGACGGCCGCCGACATCGCCATCCAGATCGGCCTCGGCCGCTTCTTCGCCGGCAAGTTCCGGGCCGCCGTTCTGTATGCTATTTTCGATCGCACCGGCGACGCCGCCACCCTCCGCGAGGCTGTCAAGGCGTACCGTGCTGCGCGGGACGCTTGGGCCGGGTTGGCGGCGCTGGCGAAGGGCATCTACATGAGTGATGTGACCTTCGGCGTGGATGCCCAAATGCGGGGACACTGGCTGGACAGGCTGCCCGCGATCGACCAGGACATCGCCGACATGGAGTCGCGCCTGGCAAAGGCAGGGGCGGAGGCGCCTTCCGGAAAGGCCGCGCCGCAGGCGATTGCGGATGTCATCCACGCGGCCTTGCGCCCGCCCAAGCGCCCGGCGTTTCGGGTTAAGCACCAGCCGCCGGATGCGCTGCATCGCGGCCGGCCGGTTTCGGTCGAGGTGACCCTGGTCGCGGGCGGGCAGGCGGAGGGCGTCACCGCGCGGCTGCACTATCGGCGTATGAACCAGGCGGAGGCCTGGCAAGTTGCCGACATGCAAGGGCAGGGGACCCGGTTCACGGCGTCGATTCCGGCCGAGTACGCCGATTCTCCGTTCCCGCTTCAGTACTATTTCGGGTTCCGCGACGCATCCGGCCGCGTGCAACTCATCCC
Source organism: uncultured Anaerolineales bacterium (assembly GCA_964353455.1). Lineage (GTDB taxonomy): Bacteria > Planctomycetota > Phycisphaerae > FEN-1346 > FEN-1346 > CAYGWP01. Next base: position 27,750 of record CAYGWP010000332.1, on the reverse strand, counting down.
CGGCCTGGGGTCGGATTTCTCGGGCCAGCCTTATTATGTCGTGCGTCAGGCCTAGCGCTGGCGTCTGATGAAAGGTGAGACCATGCAATCGCCGCGAAAGATGCTTGTGGCCCTGGCGGCCGTACTGATTGTGCCTGCCTGGTGTGCGGCTGCTTTCTCTGCGGAGGACGCCGCCGGCATCCTGTCGGCCACTGGCGTCAAGGGCGGCGTGGTCGTTCAAGTGGGCTGCGGCGACGGGAAACTGACCGCCGCGCTGCGGGCAAACGAAAGTTACCTCGTCCACGGACTCGACGCCGACCCGGCCAATGTCGAGAAGGCCCGCGCGCACGTCCAGTCGCTCGGCCTCTACGGTCCGGTTTCGGTTGTCCAGTGGACGGACCCGGTGCGCCTGCCGTATGCCGAGAACCTTGTTAATCTTCTGGTGGCGGAGGACCTGGGGAAGGTCCCGATGGACGAGGTGCTGCGTGTCCTCGCGCCGCTTGGCGTCGCCTACATCGGCGGAAAGAAGACCGCCAAGCCGTGGCCGAAAGAGATCGACGAGTGGTCGCACTGGCTGCACGATGCGAGCGGCGATGCGGTGGCCCATGACGTGATGGTCGGTCCGCCGCGGCAATTGCAGTGGTTTTCGGGCCCCGTCTGGGGCAAGCATCACGAAGGGGCCGGGCACTCTGTCCTGGCGATGGTCTCGGCCGGAGGGCGTGAATTTGACATCGAGGACGAGACGCCCCCATCGGTCTTCAACATGTCTGCCAAGTGGTTCCTGGTCGCCCGCGACGCCTATAACGGCGTAGTCCTCTGGCGCCGGCCCCTGCCGCAGTGGTTCATGTCGGTATGGGGCGATGGGGGATGGGGCTGGGGTACCGGCGGACCCGCCAAGCGTCTGCTGGTGGCCGACCGCCAGCGGGTCTATCTGCCGCTTGGCGCGGCCGCCCCGCTCTCGGCCCTCGATGCCGCCACGGGCCGGGAGTTGAAGACGTGGGACGAGGTCAGTGGCATCGCCGAACTGGTGTGCGATGACGGCGTCCTCGTGGTCTGCTCGAAGAAAAGCACTTGGGCCATCCGTGCCGACGCGGGGGATATCTTATGGCGATGGCCGGGCGGACATGACGTCGCAGTCAAGGATGGCCGCGCCTTCTATCTCGCCGGCAGCGATGTGCTCTGCATGGACCTCAAGACCGGCCGCGAAACGTGGAAGGTGACGCCACCGCCAGGGTCGCCGCCGGCCGATGGCGGAAAGGCCGGCAAGGCCGCCGCGCGACCGGCGGGCCTAGAGGGGCCCATCCGCGCCGGCGACGGCGTAATCCTGTGCGGTGCGCACGGCAGGCTCCTCGCCCTCTCCGCCGAGACCGGCCGGACGCTGTGGGCACGCCCGAGGGCCACTGATCTGAAGAGCGCCTTCTTCGTCGGCGGCCTGGTGTGGACGCGAGGCCTGGGCACGCTCGGCGAGTCCGGAACTGTGGGGCTCGACCCGAAGACCGGGGCCGCCAGGCGCAGCATTCCCGACGACCGCGTCTGGAACGCCGGCCACCACGTTCGCTGCTACCCGCCGAAGGCCACCGACCGGTTCATCCTCTACAATATGCGGGGCGTGGAGTTCCTCGACCTGGCATCGGGGGATGTGTCTCTGACCAATTGGATTCGCGCGATCTGCGGCCAGGGCATGATGCCGGCCAACGGTCTGCTGTATGCCGGGCCACATGCCTGCCGCTGCTATTCGGAGAACATTCTGCGCGGCTTCTACGCCCTGGCGCCGGCCCGCGCGAAGGCGCCGCCGGAGACGTCCGCGAAGGCCGCCGATCGCCTCGTGCGCGGTCCGGCCTACGGTCAGCCTGGCAGCCGGCCTGCGGGAACCGATACGGCCCAGGACTGGCCGACGTATCGACATGATTCGGAGAGAAGCGGCACGGCGTCGTCCCCGGTCTCGCGTGACCTTGCACCCTTGTGGGAAGCGAAGGTGGGCGGCCGACCGAGCCCCGTCACGGTTGCCGAGGGTCGGCTCCTGGTGGCTTCGCCGGACGAGCACCGCGTGCTGGCGTTCGATGCGGCCACGGGCCGGCCTGCATGGAGTTTCACGGCGGGCGGCCGGGTCGATGGCCCGCCCACGATCTTCCAGGGCCTGGCCCTGTTCGGCTCCGCGGACGGCTGGGTGTACTGCCTGCGTGTCGGCGACGGGCAGTTGGCCTGGCGGTTCCGCGCCGCCCCCGAGGACCGACGCGTGGGCGCCTGTGGCCAGTTGGAGTCGGCTTGGCCCGTGCACGGGAGCGTCCTCGTGAGCGGCGGCACGGCGTTCGTCGCCGCCGGCAGGTCCTCGTTCCTCGACGGCGGCATGTACCTGTACGGCCTGGATCCCGCAACGGGGCAGATCGTCTGCGAAACCCGTCTCGACGGCCCGTGGCCGGGAGCCGACGTCGGCACGGACAACAAGGAACACCAGAACCCGGGCTACTCGATGCCGGGCGCGCGGGCCGACATCCTTGTCGCTAATGACCAGCGTATCTACATGGGACATATCGCCTTCGACCGCCATATGCAGAAGCAGGATGAGCCGCTCTCCCCCAACTGGCCGGGCTCCGGAAAGTACTGGGACGATGCGATCAAGTACGTCTGTCCCAACGCGGATCCGTTCAAGGCCGGTCCCGAACTCGCGCCGCTCTCCTATTACGTCGTGGACTTCGGGCGGCGGGTGTACTCCACATCGGGACTGCTGGATGACTCCTGGCACAACCGGCAGTACTGGGCCTATGGCCGGGTTGTCGGCCAGTATCTCGTCTTCCGCGGCAACCTGGCGTATGCGGTCAGGGCCTACCCCAACGCGACGCGGTGGACGAGTTTCCGGTCCGGCGAAGGTTACGTCCTGTACGCCGGGGAAGCCTTCCCCTCGAAAAAACTCCCGCCCGTTGACCTGGCGAGATGGGACGTCAAGTATCCCGTCTTCGAGAAAGGCAAGGAAGTGCCGCTGGCCCTGAGCGATCCGGAGCACACGTGGCACGTCCGCGTGCCGCTCAGGCCGGTGGCGATGGTGCTGGCGGGCGAGACGCTGCTCCTGGCAGGCCCGCCCGACCTGGCCGACTCGGCCGAGGCCCTCGCCGCCTTCGAGGGCCGAAGGGGAGCCCTTCTGTGGGCCGTCTCGGCCGCCAACGGCGCGAAACTGGCCGAGTACCTGCTCCAGGCCCCGCCGGTCTTCGAAGGCATGGCGGTCGCGGGCGGACGGCTGTACGTCTGTGCCACAGACGGCAGGGTGGTTTGCTTCGGGGCGAAGTAGAAACGTACTCAGGATGGAGCATGCGATGAGGCAGGCAAGAGGCGTCATGATCCTCGTTCTTCTCCCGGTGTTCCTTTGGAGCACTGTGTCGGCGGCAGGGGAGTCGGCAGAACAGTCGCGGGCTCCGCAGATTCTCGAGACTGCGGGCGTCAAGGGCGGCCTCGTGGTCCACGTGGGCTGCGGCGACGGGAAGTTGACCGCCGCGCTGCGGGCGAACGAGAGTTACCTCGTCCACGGCCTCGACGCCGACGCCGCCAACGTCGAGAAGGCCCGCGCCCACATCCGGTCGCTCGGCATCTACGGCCCGGTTTCGGTCGCCGAGTGGAAGGATCCCGCGCGCCTTCCGTACGCCGACAACCTTGTCAACCTGCTGGTGATTTCAGATCCGCAATCTCAGATTCCAGAGGGCGAGGTGATGCGGGTCCTCGCGCCGCTGGGCGTGGCGTACATCGGGGGTAAGAAGACCGTCAAGCCGTGGCCGAAAGACATCGACCAGTGGACGCACTCGCTGCACGATGCCGGCGGCAACGCCGTGGCCGCGGACACTGTGGTCGGGCCGCCCCGCTGCATCCGCTGGACGGCCGGGCCGCTCTGGGCACGCAGTCACGGTTGGACGCCCAGCACGAGCGCAATGGTTTCGGCCGGCGGCCGGCTGTTCTACATCTTCGACGAGACGCTGACCGGCGTTGACGGCACAGTCCCCAGCAACTGGCGGATCGTGGCACGCGATGCCTTCAGCGGCGTCCTGCTGTGGAAGCGCGACGTGCCGCAGTGGGGCTCGGCCAACTTCAGCGGCACGCCCGACAGCGGCGGACGGTTCACCATGCCCCCGCACGTGAGCAGGCGCCTGGTGGCCGTCGGAGACACGGTCTATGTCACGCTGGGGGCAGCCGCGCCGGTGACGGCCCTCGACGCCGCAACCGGCCGCGAGCGGCGGGTCTATGCTGAGACGGCCGGCGCCGATGAGATTCTCTTCACAGCCGGTCGGCTGGTCGTCTCCCTGAACCAGCGCCGCGCCGAGGACGGACACCCGCCCGAAAAGCAGGTCTGCGTCCTTGACGCTGAGACCGGCCGCCTCCTCTGGAAGAAAGGCGGGTTTGCCGCCGTCACCGCCACCCTGGGGAAGGACCCCTTCGGCCGGCTGGAACTGGCCGCAGGCGACGGCCAGATCTTCCTGCTGACCGAAGATGCCATCCAGAGCCTGGAACTGGACACCGGAAAACAACTCTGGCGCATCGACCGTCCTGCGCTGCCACAGGATGCCGTGCGGGACGTGTATCGCGGGTTCGGGGTATTCGAGTACCGCCTGACCGTGATGGTTTACCATGATGGCGTCGTGCTGCTGGCCCAGCCGGAGCCCAACGCGGTACACACCTACCACACCATGCCGGGCACGCTCTATGCCTTCGACGCCAAGAGCGGTAACATGATGTGGAAGCATGCCTATGGGGCATGGGGCCACGATACGCAACCGGATGTGTTCGTCGTCAACGGCATGGTGTGGGACCACGAGCATGCCCAGGCCGAGTTGGTTGGGAATGCTCCAGGCGGCCTCCGGGCGAAGAACACCGCCAACGTCGATTACGCCATCCAGGGGCTGGACCTCCGGACCGGAGAGGCACGGAAGCGGATCTCGACGAAGGAAATCTTCGACGTCGAGCACCATCACCGCTGCTACCGGAACCGGAGCACCGAGCAGTTCCTGATGTCGTGCCGCAGGGGCGTGGAGTTCGTCAACCTCGCCTCCGGAGAGAACTACCTGAACCACTGGGTGCGCAGCGGGTGCCTGTTCGGGTATCTGCCGTGCAACGGCCTGCTGTACGTCGCGCCGCACCCGTGCGGGTGCTACATCGAGGCGAAACTGAGCGGGTTCTTCGCGCTGGCGTCGGCAGTGGAACCTGGGGGACAGGCCCAGTCGCCGATAGGGCCGGCCGGCGAGAGGCTCCAGAGAGGTCCGGCGTACGGACAACCCGCCGGTGGGCGCCCTTCCGGGATCGACCTTGCATCCTGCTGGCCGACGTACCGTCATGACGGCCGCCGGAGTGGGGCGACGGAAGCGGTCGTCGGTGCGGCGCTCACACCAGCCTGGAAAACGAGCGTCGGCGCCCGGCTCACCGGCATCGTGGTCGCCGAAGACAAAGTCTTTGTGGCCGAAGGCGATGCCCACACGGTGCACGCGCTGGACGCCGGCAGCGGCGCGCGACTCTGGAACTGCGTCGTGGGGGCTCGCGTTGATTCCCCGCCCACCGTCCATAAGGGTTTGGCCATCTTCGGGTCCGCCGACGGCTGGGTCTATTGCCTGCGTGCGTCGGACGGGGCGATTGTCTGGCGGTTCCGCGCAGCGCCCGCCGACCGGCGAGTCATTGCGTTCGATCAACTCGAGTCCCCGTGGCCCGTCCCGGGCAGCGTCCTCGTGCATCAGGACAAATGCTGGTTTGCGGCCGGGCGGTCATCGTACCTCGATGGCGGCATCCGCGTTTACGCGGTCGATCCGGCCACAGGCCAGGTTGCCAAGGAGCAGACCGTCTATAGTCCCGACCCGAACACGGGCAAGATGATCAAGGAAGGCCCGAACAAGATCCCCGGGTTCCTGAACGACATACCGGCGACGGACGGTGCGGGCGTCTTCATCCGGCAGATGGAGGTGTCGGGAGCAGAGGAGCGCGGCGGCCGACACCTGTACACGACGGCCGGCTATCTGGACCAGAGTTGGTTCAATCGGACGTTCTGGAAAGTCGGCGGGTTCGAGACGAGCGGCGTCATGGTCATGGGCAAGGATGCGGCGTACGGGGTGGAAATCTATCCCTCGCGGAGCCGTGAGACGGTCTTCAGGCGGGGCGGCGAAGGCTACCGCCTGATATGCAGTTCGCTCTCGGGGTCTGCTGCCAAAGCGGGCGGCGGCAAGGCGAAGAAGGCCGCGAAGGAGCCGGCAAACTCCAGCGCCGTCTGGGAGGAGCGTGTTCCCATCCGTATCACGGCCATGGTGCTCGCCGGAGATACGCTGTTCGCGGCCGGGTCGCCGGACGTTGTCGATCCGAAGGACCCGTACGGGGCGTGGGAAGGACGCAAGGGCGGCGTGCTGGCCGCCTTTGCCGCGGCCGACGGCAAGAAACTTTTCGAGTGCCGGCTTGATGCGCCTCCTGTGTGGGACGGCATGGCGGCGGTCACGGGCCGGCTTTACGTGGCGCTCGCCAATGGCGGGATCGTATGCTTCAAAGGAGAGGGGCAATGACCGCGGTTCCGAAGTATAGAAGCCGGCCAACCGCTGTTGATAGCACAGGCTGGACGCTGAGCAGAAAAGCCATGCAGCCCCTCATCGCCATTGTGGCCCTCTTTGTATGGTTGCCTGCGGCGGCCGCGGTCGGCGAGTCTCAGGCGGCGGACGCCTCAGGGATCCTGGCAGCCACGGGCGTTAAGGGCGGCCTGGTCGCCCACGTGGGCTGCGGCGACGGCAAGTTGACCGCCGCGCTGCGGGCGAACGAGAGTTATATCGTCCACGGCCTCGACGCCGACGCCGCCAACGTCGAGAAGGCTCGCGCCTACATCCGGTCGCTCGGCATCTACGGCCCGGTCTCGATCGCGAAGTGGTCCGACCCGGCGCGCCTGCCGTACGCCGAGAACATGGTGAGCCTCCTGGTCGCGGAGGACCGCGGTAAGGTCCTGATGGATGAGGTGATAAGAGTCCTCGCGCCGCTGGGCGTGGCGTACATCGGGGGGAAGAAGACCGTCAAGCCGTGGCCGAAGGAGATCGACCAGTGGACGCACTTCCTGCACGGCCCGGACAACAACGCCGTGGCCGCGGACACGGTCGTCGGCCCGCCCAATCATCTTCAGTGGGTCGGCGGTCCGCGGTGGACGCGAAGCCACGAGGAACTCTCCGGCATCAGCGCCGTGGTGTCGGCATCGGGCCGCATCTTCTCGATTGTCGATGAGGGGCAACTGGCATCGCTCCGGTTTCCGGCAGCGTGGAAACTCGTGGCGTGCGATGCCTTCAGCGGCGTGCCGCTCTGGAATCTGGACATCCCGGTCTGGACCGATCATCTGCGGCACTTCCGCTCCGGTCCCACTCATCTTCCGCGCAGGCTTGTGGCGGTCGGCGATGAAGTCTATGTGATGCTGGGCCTCGACGCCCCCGTCACGGCGCTCGATGCCGCCACCGGAAAAACGCTTCGCACCTATCCCGGCACCGGGTGCGCGGAAGAAATCGTGTGCGACAAGGGCGTCCTTTACCTGGTGGTCGGGACCTCCGAAGTGAAGCAGGCGGGCAGCGGCCTGAGCCGGCGTGGCGAACCGGCGCCCACCAATTTCCGGTATGTTGCGGCATACGATGCGGCGACGGCCAGGCTCCTCTGGAAGAAAGAGCCGCCGAAAAACGAGTTCATCCTGCCGCAGACCCTGGCGGTCAGCGGCGGCCGCGTGTTCTACCAGAGCACGGCCGGCGTCGTGTGTCTCGATGCCCGGTCGGGTGTGGAGAGGTGGACGAACCCGCGCGCGACGCCCGCGGCCCGTTATGCGTGGTCCGCCCCCACGCTGGTCGTCCATGACGGCATCGTTCTTCTTGCCGATCGGAACGTGGCCGACGCAAAGGGCGATCAGGCCCAGGCCAGCCAGGGAACCATCCTGTGGGGCGTGGACGGATGGAATGTTGACGGCATACCGCGCACCGCAAGGAACACCCTCCGCGCCTACGCGGCCGATACCGGCAAGGAACTGTGGTCCGCCGCCTGTAGCGAGGGATACAACTCGCCCGTGGATGTGTTCGTTGCGCAGGAACTCGTGTGGGCGGGAGGGAGCCTGTCGCAAGGGCGGGACCTGAGTACAGGAGAGATCAAGAGGGATGTCCCGAACAAGGGCGATCCGGTGGGTATGGCCCATCACCGCTGCTATCGCGAGAAGGCGACGGAGCGGTACATCCTCATGGGCAGGTCGGGGGTGGAGTTCCTCAGCCTTACCGAAGGCTGGCTGGGCAACAACAGTTGGGTTCGGGGCGACTGTCAGTACGGTATCCTGCCGTGCAACGGGCTTCTGTATGCGCCCTCGAATTCCTGCGCATGTTTCTCGCGGACCAAGTTGCAGGGCTTCGTCGCGCTGGCCTCGAAAAGGGTGAAGGCCGAGGGCGCGGCCGCGGACGCCGGCGGCAAGGTCCTCGAAAAAGGCCCCGCCTACGGCCGGCCATCGGGGCCGGAAGCGGGCGCCCAGGACGGCGGCCAGTGGCCGATGTACCGTCATGACGTGCAGCGAAGCGGCGCCATATCCACCACGATTCCCGCATCGCTCCAGGCGGCATGGTCAACGCCCGTCGGGGGCAGGCTGACGCAGTCCGTCATCGCTGACGGAAAGGTGTTTGTCGCATCGACCGATGCACATACTGTGTACGCCCTTGCGGCCGACAGCGGCAGGACGATCTGGACCTGCACGGCAGGCGGAAGGGTCGATAGCGCCCCGACGATCCACAAAGGGTCTGTGCTGTTCGGTTCGGCCGACGGATGGGTGTACTGCCTTCGCGCTTCAGACGGCGCCCTGGCCTGGCGCCTGCGGGCCGCGCCCGAGGAGCGGCTTATCGGGTGCTACGGACAACTGGAGTCGGCGTGGCCCGTTCACGGCGCCGTTTTGGTGCAGAATGACGAACTGTATGCCACCGCCGGACGTTCGTCCTACGTGGACGGCGGCATAACGCTCTTCCGCATCAACCCTGCAACAGGCGATGTTCTCTCCCAGACCCGGATTTTCGACCGCGACCCCGTGACCGGCAAGCAGGCCGGCGAGGAAGTGCGCGGCAGTTTCGACATGGAAGGGACGCTCTCCGATGTCCTGGTGGGCGACGGCGACTCGGTCTTCATGAAGCACCTCCGCTTCGACCGCGCCGCCAAGCAGTTGTCGGAGAAGAAGCCGCACCTGTTTCAGCCGACGGGGCTACTGGGCGAGGAGTGGTTCGTCCGCTCCTACTGGGTGGTCGGCACGGATGTCGGCGCGGGCTGGGGCAGATGGGCCGAGGCGGGCAACCGCGTCCCCGCAGGACGAATCCTGTCTTTCGACAAGAACGTCTATTACGGCTATGGGAAGACGCAGTATTCCGGCGGCCCCGTCGGGCACAAGGCCGAGACGTATCATCTGTTCGCACAGACGATGGCGGCCAAGGCTCAGGCGCCCGGCGCGGATGCCGGCGCGAAGCCTGCGGGCGGCAAGGCCGCAAAGAAGGGCAAGGCCGCCGAACCGTCGGGAAGGACAGACCTGTGGACGCAGCCGTTCCCCGTGACGGTCCGCGCCATGGTGCTGGCGTCGGACCGCCTGGTTGTGGCCGGCACGCCGGACCTGGGGCAGAAGGCCGAGGAAGGTTTCTTCTTCAAGAACCCGGCCGAGGCCCTTGATGCGTTCGAGGGACGCAAAGGCGGCGTCCTGTGCGTCGTCTCCGCCGCCGATGGCAAGACCCTGGCCGAGTACAAACTCGATCAGCCGCCTGTGTTCGACGGAATGTCGGCGGCCGGGGGCCGGCTCTTCATCAGCCTCAAGAACGGAAACGTGATCTGCATGGGAGGGCGGTAACATGAGACTGCTGAAACTGTGCGCGGTTGTGCTGCTGGCGCTCGGCGCCTTGGCCCCGCAACTGCGCGCGGAAAGCGCCGAGGCCATCCTCCAGGCCACAGGGGTCAAGGGCGGAGTGGTGGTCCACCTCGGCTGCGGCGACGGGAAACTGACCGCCGCACTGCGGGCGGGCGAGAGTTACATCGTTCACGGCCTCGACGCCGACCCGGCCAACGTCGAGAAGGCCCGCGCCCACATCCAGTCGCTTGGCATCTACGGCCCGGTCTCGGTTGTCCAGTGGACGGACCCGGCGCGCCTGCCGTACGCCGCGAACATCGTGAGCCTGTTGGTGGCCGAGGACCTCGGCAAGGTCCCGATGGATGAGGTGATGCGTGTCCTCGCGCCGCTGGGCGTGGCGTACATTGGGGGGAAAAAAACCGTCAAACCCTGGCCGCAGCAGATGGACGAGTGGACTCACTTCCTCCACGGGGCCGACAACAACGCCGTCGCGAAAGACACGCTCGTCGGGCCGCCCCAGCGGATGCAGTGGGTGGCCGATCCCCTGTGGTCGCGCGGCCACGAGATGGTCTCGAGCATCAGCGCCCTGGTGACGGCCCGCGGCCGCATCTTCTACGTCGTGGACGAGGGGCAGCCCGGCATCTACTCGATGCCGTCGAAGTGGTTCCTTGCGGCCCGCGATGCATTCAGCGGCATCCTGCTGTGGAAGCAGCCTCTACCGGACTGGATGCAGGAGGGCGCGGGTGGCGGGTTCGGGAAAGGCACGCACCCGCGATGCCTGGTGGCCGATGGCGAGAGGCTCTTTCTTCCCCTGGGCGAGGCGGGGGTCTTGACGGCCCTGGACGCCGCCACGGGCAAGACCCTTCGCACCCTCGACGCCGCGAAGGGCACGAACGAAATCCTCTGCGGCGAAGGGCTCGTGGTCGCCGTCGCATCCGGCGCAGGCGGCGGAAGGAGGGGTGGCGGAGGCGGCGGGGCCACGCTCATCGGCGCCCGGTCCGACACCCTCGAACCGCTCTGGCAGGCAAAGGCGCCCGGACTGGTTCACGGCACAACGGCCATCGGCGCAAAGCGCGTCCTGTTCATGGCCGGCGATGACGTCGTCGCCCTCGATTCCAAGACCGGCGCCGAGGCGTGGCGCGTGGCCGGCAAGTCTCAGCAGGATGACGTCCTGAAGTTGCAGGCGGGGCGAAACCTCATCGTCCACGGCCCCGCCGCGTATCTTCTGTCGGGCCGCGGACTCTCGGCGGTCTCCATCGACACCGGCAAGACGCTCTGGAACCGCGACGCCTCAAAGAGCCGCAGGGGTGAACTGTTCGTTGCCGACGGACTCCTGTGGCAGGTCCAGGGCGCGGGCGTGGTCGGCTACGACCTTGCCACCGGCGAGGTCCGTAAGACCGTCGATGCCGCGAGCGTGTACAGCGCCGGCCATCATCCGCGATGCTACCGGAGCAAAGCGACCGAGCGGTTCATCATCACGCAGAACCGCGGGGCGGAGTTCGTGAGCCTCTCATCGCAGTCCCACACGCGGAACGACTGGGTCCGCGGTATCTGCGGCATCGGCATCATGCCGGCGAACGGACTCCTCTACGCGCCTCCATGCCAGTGCTTCTGTTACAGCGGCATCCTGCTGACGGGCTTCAAGGCCCTTGCGCCCGGCCCCGTGCCGCAGCGTCCCGCCTCTGCCGCCACCGACGGCGCGCGCCTTGAGCGCGGCCCGGCGTACGAGGAAGTCCGCGGCGCCGCGGCGCAGCCGGCCGGCACGGCTGACTGGCCGATGTATCGCCATGACTCCACTCGTCTCGGCTCGACGACGGCCGAGGTTCCCGCGCAGGTCCGGCCGCTGTGGCAGGCGGCCATCGGCGGCCGGTTGACGCCGCCGGTCGTTGCCGGGGGGATGCTCCTGGTGGCCGCGAAGGACGCCTGCACCGTCCGGGCCTTCGATGCTGCCGACGGCCGCGCGCTCTGGTCATTCACCGCCGGCGGCCCGATCGATTCGCCGCCCACGATCCACGATGGCCTCGTCCTCTTCGGCGCCGCCGACGGATGGGTCTATTGCCTCCGCGCCGCCGACGGGCGCCTGGCCTGGCGGTTCCGTGCCGCGCCCGAGGAACGTCTCATCGGCGCATTCGGGCGGCTGGAATCGGCCTGGCCGGTCCACGGCAGCGTGCTCATCTTGGGCGGCGCGGCGTACGCCACCGCCGGCCGCTCGACCTACCTGGACGGCGGCATCCACGTCTATGCCCTGGACCCGCGCACGGGCCGCAAACTCCACGAGGCCCGCCTCTCCACGACGCAGGAGCCGATCCGCGAGGGGCAGCAGTCGCCGTTCCTGGAGGCGTTCCACATCGAGGGGACGAGGTCCGACATCCTCGTGACCGACGGAAAATTCATCTACATGGGTCAGATAAAACTCGACGCGAGCCTGGCCGTGCAGCCGGCGCCGTACATCCCTGATTCCGGCGAGGCGAAACCACTGGACCTCCAGGCGGCCCCGTACGTGGACGGGGGCATCTTCAAGGCGGGCATGGAGAAGAAGCGCGGCACGGACTTCCCGTCGCTCGGCGTCCTGCGGGGGCCGATGGGCGACCGCACGCTGGGCCTGCGCGTCTTCGCCACGGGCGGATTCCTCGACGACACGTACTTCAACCGCACCTACTGGATGTATTCCCGGGTCTGGCCGGGCTACTACATCGCGCACCTTGCCGCCAAGTCGGGGCAGTTGCTTGTCGCCGACTCGAAGATGACCTACGCCGTGGAGGCGTATCCATCAAGAAATATCCACAGCCCCACATTTGCCCCCGGCAGGACGGGCTACCTACTCTTCGCCGACGACAACCGCAACGAGCCCGTGCTGGACCCCCGGACGCGCAACCGCGACAAGGGCATGGGTTACACGCGGGCCGCGCCGCCGCTGTGGTTCCAGTGGGTGCCGGTGCGCATCCGCGCGATGGTTGCGGCGGGCGCTGCGCTCTTCGTCTCGGGACCGCCGGACGTGGCCGAGCAGGGCGACCCGTACGCCTCCTTCGAGGGCCGAAAGGGGGCGGTCCTCTGGGCCGTCTCCGCCGCCGACGGAAAGAAACTGGCCGAATATCCGCTCCCGGCCCCGCCGGTCTTCGACGGAATCGCGGCGGCCGCGGGACGACTCTATATATCCACAACTGATGGCAAGGTGATATGCCTTGCCGGCGGCGACCGCCGCTGACGCGCGAGCGCCCCGGGGAACTTTACCGAAGGAGACGGCTGTTATGTGGCACAGCCGCCCTCGGCTGTGCAGTTTCTCGGCCATTTGCACGCCCGAGGGCGGGCGTGCCACAGTTCTGAGATAGTTTCTATGGGGTCGGACCGGTTCGTTTAGAAACTGAAGTTCAGGCCGGTGAAGAGGTAATCGTGGGGGTCGCGGTCGGAGTAGGCAGGGCCGGGGAAGAAGCGGCCGTAGCGGAGGGTCCACGAGAGGTCGCTGAGGATTCGCCACTCGACGAACACGTCAACTTCATGGCCCAGGGAGGCGGAGTCGCGGTCGGCGCGGAAGTCGCTGATCGGCCCCCGTCGGTCGGCCTTCCAGAGGAAGTAGAAGTCGGTGCCGATGTCGATGCGGCCCGCCTTGGCCTTGCGCTCGTACGGCGTCATCCGCCCGGTCAGCCGCACGAACTGGAGGTTCGCAAAGCGTGCCGCAAGGGCGAGGCCGCTGTTGACGAAGCCGAACCCCTGGAACTCGTTGTCAACCGTGCCGGCGCGGTTGCCGCCGAACGAGGAGACGGCGTTCTGGCGGTCGCCGTCGCCCGAGGCGTAGCCGTACTCGAGGCCGACGACGGGCTTCATGGGCTGCGGGATGTAGTAATCGACCTCGGCGTCGAAGGCGTAGGCGCGGATTTTCTCGGTGCCTTCCGGCACGCCGTTGGGCGACGAGCGGCCGAACTGCCAGATGCTCTCGATGGCGTATCGCAGGTTGGTGGCCAGCGCCCCATGGCTGCCGATGCCGTAGTACTCGGATGAGTACTCGAAGTCCTGGCCCAGCCCCGGCGAGTCGTTGTCGTGGCGTGGCCGCTGGAAGACGAAGTAGGCGTACGGCTCGTGGCGGTCGATGCCGGTGTATCGGAACTGGCCGCCGTAGAAATCGCTGCGCTGGGCCTGGTAGCCCGGCTGGAGTTGGTCGAGGACGTTCTGGCCGCGTGGGCTGCGGCCGGCGAAACCGGTGAAGGCGAAGTCCTTGGTTTCGAGGTCGAAGGAGCCGGCGTCGATGACCTCGCCGAGGGCGATGCCGCGGCCCACTTCGATGTACTGCCGTCCGCCGCGGATGAAGAGTTGCGCGGGCCACCGGGGGCACTTCCAGTACTTCTCGACGGCGCGGGTCACGTCCAGTTCGTAGTACCCGATTTCGAGGTTCGGCCCGCGGAGGTCATGTGCCCGGAGTCCCTGGGCGTCGCCCGCGGCGAAGTCGGTGTAATCCAGCCGCATGCGGGCGTAGATCCGGTGGACGTCGTCGAGGCGAATCTGGGTCCAGAGCCGGAAGTCCTGGAAGGTCATGTTCCCGTTGTTGCCGCCGAGGTCGGTGAAGTAGGTGTAGGACGGGCTGTAGAAGCCGCCCCACTCGATGAGGGTCTTCTGCTCGGCCGGCGCCGCCGCATCGAGTCGCTGGCGGATGTCGCGCTCGAGGAAGAGGTCACGCTGGAAGAACTCGTCGGACCGCCGCTGCGCGCGGGCCGGCACGGCGAATACGCAGAGCGCCAGTCCTGCGGCGATAAGCCAGGCGATCTGTCTCATCCGTACCCCGTTTCGTGGCGCAAGATCGATGGTGATCGGCTCCGGCTACCGGGTCGATCCCGTGCCCACCTCGGCCCGGAACGTGTAGGAGTACCGGCCGGGGACCGTGGGTATATCGAGCGGCAGCCCGCTGAACCCGTACGTGGCGTTGCGGTCGAACATGACAGTCGCGCGGCCGGACTGGTTGCCCGAGCCGTCATGTTTCGGAACCGTGGCCGTGATGGTGACCGGCCCGGGACCGCCGGCCGTTGACACCGACAGCGTCAGTTTGGGCTGCTGGCCGGCAGGGACCGGCGTGGGCGAGATCGAGGCACTCAAGTCGATGTTGGTGATGCGGCTGGCGGCGGTCGTGCTTCCAGTGGCGGCCAACGCTGCCGGCTGGTCCCGGCCCATGAGGATCACGAGGCAGCACAGCGCCGCCAAGAACACCAGGCCAAGCACCAGCACGCTGACGCGGGCCTTTTTCGATGCCAGAAACATGGTCGGTCTCCTGAAGGGGCCTATGGAAGAGGCGGCAGCACGACCAGGACCGCCGTCCTGGTCACCGACACCCGGCCAGCCTGCGCCGTGACGGTATAGGTGAATGTGCCCGGCGTCTTGCCGCTGTTTATATCCATCGGCAGGTCCAGGGCATAGACGGCGTTGGCGTCGAGCATAAACGTGGCGCTGCCCTGATCGGTTCCCTGCCCGCTGCCCTTGGGGACGATGGCCGAGAGCGTGACCGGCCCCGGCCCGCCGCGGATCGCCACGTACGCCGCGACCTGGATATCATCGCCCGCCCTGACCGACGGCGGGGTGACGCTGACCCGCAGGTCAATCGCCGTGATCGCCGTGCTGGAGGCCGTGGCCGCGAGGGCCGACCCTCCGTCGGGTGTGGCACCGGTTATGATGGCCAGCACCCCGATCCCCGTGAGGAGCAACCCCGCGATGACGATCATGCCGGCGCGGGCCCGTCTTGACTGGAGTGTCATGTTCCGTCTCCCAAGACCGTTAGGGTTTCTTATTGCCATGTTTCTTCTTCGGTTCGTCGGGGGCGCTCCTCCCCATTTCCGGGGCCGGGGAGGTCCCGCCGCCCGTAATAATGATGATGATGGTTTCTTCGTCGGAACTGTTGCCGCTCGGCGGCGGCGGAGGTGTTTGGTTGCCGCCCTGGATCCCCGCAATCGGCCCGATGCCGCTGCCGCCGCCTAGGCCCGCCGGAAAGGGTAGCGAGGTGTGCCACCGCATCGCGGCCCATTTCTCAATGTCATCGAACGCGAACTGGTCCATGATCGACGGCTCAAACTGCATCGCCAGGAACCAGATCGGCAACTTGGCGTGGTCGTTCGAGTTCTCGCCCGGATAAAGGTTGGTGTGATTATGCAACCAGTTGTTGTACAGGGCCAGCAGACCCGCGGCGGTAAGTCCGTACTCGCCCCCGCGGTCCGGGAAGAAGCCGCACTTGATCCCCTTGGTCCCGCGGACCCCAAGGGTGGCCGAGGGCGTCTCGATCGAGAAATCGTTGTTCGCCACGCCGCGATCCACCGCCGACTCCGTGTTACCTTGTTTCAGGTAGATGCGGGTGCGCAATGTGTTCCCCTCGCGCTTGAGTTCGCCCATGCGGATGACGGTCAGCGGGTCGACCTGGACGACGCTCTGCGGCATCTCGAGGACGCACCGCGCGCGGAACCCGGTCCGCAGGTCAGTGCCTTCCGCGAGCGCCTGGCCGACCTTGACGGGCGTCCACGGCTGGCCGGCGGCCGCGCGGCTCTCGACCGTGCCTTCGACCGTCTTGACGGTGGCGGTGACCGGTTGGGCCGGCTGGGCCGGCTGCGCCGCCGGCGCGGGGGCGCCGACCGCCGCCGCCGTGGCCACTAGCACGAGGACCGCGTAACCGAGGATGGCGATAACGCGGTTCATTTCTTCACCTCCGCGGGCGCGGGCTTGGCGGGCGCCTTCGGCCCGTCGTGGTTGGCCTCTCGGACGCGCCACCGGTCGGCCCGGTCAATGACGCCCACCAGTTCGCCGCCGGTGACATACTGGTACTCGGGGCCGATTGCCATGAGTTCCAGGTACACGCACTCCCGCAGCGCCAGCCGCGGCTGGGGGCCGAGCAGGCGCATCCACGTGCCGCCCTTGATGCCAATCGCGCGGCAGACCAGGCGGGCGAGGTGGCCCTTTTCGAGGGGGTTCTCGGCCTTGGCCGAATTCAGCCAGCCGTCGGGCAGAACGCCCCGGCTGCGCAGGTACGTCCGAGCGGCCTCATAGTCCGCGCCGGTCTCTTTGCCTTCGCTGACAAGGATCATGAAGGCTCGTGCGGCATCGGCAGCGGTGGCCGCCGTCTTGTAGCCGAGTTCGGCAAAGAACTGGGCATCCGAACCTGGCGCGGCCGGGGCCGAAGCCGCCGCCTTCGCCGGGGCAGCCTCGGCTGCTGCGGGTGAGTTGGCGGAGGCGGGAGAGGCCGGAGTGGACGAAGCCGGCCCCTGTGGCACCCCCGCCCCCGGGGGTGCATGCCCAGCCGAGGGCGGCTGGGCTACAGGCCCCGTTGTGGGGGCGGCACCGAAGGCCATGCTGGCGGCCAACAGGAGCGCAGCCAAGGCTGTCACCAGACGCCCCCGCATCGCGGCCTCCTTGTCCTCAAGTCGCAGAACCCCAATCGCAAAATGTGACGGCCGAAGTGCTCTATCGATTCTCTGGTTTAACGGCGATATGTCAAGGAGATTCTTGCGATTTTCTTGAGATTCTTGCGATGGATGCAGGAACCCGGCACCGGACCAACATTATTACCTTAATTTCCGCCGCTCCAGAGATGCATCGTCAATCGCCAGGCCGTGGACCAGCATGCGGTTGCCGGCGGCGAGGTCCGCCGTGAGACCCGGCGTCTTCACCTGTCCGCACCCCAGATGCACGCACAGTCCGGTGTCGGTTCCGGAGGCGGAACAGCGCTTGACCCGCGCCCCGGCTGTGTTACTATCCCTGCGGCGCTTGCCCGCTGTTGCGGAGAAAGAAGAGGAGATGTGATGATTGTCAGGCACGCCCTTGCAGCCGCCGGCCTGGCGGCAGTGATGATCGGAGGAGCCGCCGCCATGGATGCGCCGCCGCGCACCGACCTTGTGCTCTGGTATGATAAGCCCGCCGCCAAGTGGGATGAGGCCCTGCCGATCGGCAACGGACGCCTCGGAGCGATGGTCTTTGGAACGCTCCCGGCCGAGCGGCTCCAACTCAACGAGGACACGCTCTGGACGGGCATTCCGCGCGACTACACGCACCCCGACGCCGCCAAGTTCCTGCCGGAGATCCGCAAACTTCTCTTCGAGGGCAAGCAGAAGGAGGCCGAGAAACTCGCCGGCCAGACCTTCATGAGCGTGCCGCTGCGGCAGGAGTTGTATCAGCCGCTGGGCGACCTTGCGATTGAGTTCGCCGGCCACGAAAAAGCCGAGGAGTACCGCCGCGACCTCGACATCGATTCCGCCGTCGCGACCGTGCGATACCGCATCGGCGATGCGACGTTCACGCGGCAGGCGTTGTCAAGCGCCCCCGACCAGGTAATCGTTGTCCGCCTGACGTGCGACAAGCCCGGCCGCATCGCGTTCACCGCGAAGATGACCAGCCCGCACCCCGGCACGGCGACGGCGGCGGTCGGCAAGGATGGGCTGGCGATGCGCGGCCAACTCGGCGCGAATCACCCTTCGGGCCAGCCCGAGAACTGTCTGAAGTTCGAGGCCCGCCTTCTCGCCGCATCCGAGGGCGGACAGGTCAAGGTCGCCGGCGACGGCATCTCCGTCAGCGGGGCCGATGCCGCCACCCTCATCCTGGCGGCCGCGACGAGTTATAAGAACTTTCACGACACGAGCGCCGACCCGGCGGCACGCTGCGAGGCGGTGATGCGCGGCATGGCCGGCAAGCGGTTTGACGTCCTCCGCGCGGCACACGTGGCCGACTATCAGAAACTTTTCCGGCGCGTCAGTCTCAATGTCGGCTCTACGGAGGCCGCCAGGCAGCCCACCAACCAGCGCGTCAAGAACTTCGCCGCCCAGGAAGACCCCGCCCTGGCGGCCCTCTACTTCCAGTATGGGAGATATCTCCTTATTTCCAGCAGCCGCCCAGGATGCCAGCCCGCGAACCTCCAGGGCATCTGGAACCAGGACACCAAGCCCGCCTGGGGCTCGAAGTACACCGTCAACATCAATACCGAGATGAACTACTGGCCCGCCGAGACGACGAACCTCTCGGAGTGCACCGAGCCGCTCTTCGCAATGCTGGAGGACCTGGCGGTCGCCGGACGCCGGACCGCCAAGGTCCACTACAACTCTGACGGCTGGGTGCTCCATCACAACACGGACCTGTGGCGCGGCACGGCGCCCATCAACGCCTCGAACCACGGAATCTGGCCGACCGGCGGCGCGTGGCTCTGCCAGAACCTCTGGTGGCACTACCAGTTCACCGGCGACCGCGAGTTCCTCGCGAAGCGGGCGTACCCGATCATGAAGGAGTCGGCCGTCTTCTTCACGCAGACCCTGACGGAGGACCCGCGGAGCGACCGGAAGTGGCTCATCAGCACCCCCTCTAATTCACCCGAGCAGGGGGGCCTCGTGGCCGGGCCGACGATGGACCACCAGATCATCCGGGCGCTCTTCGCCGGCGTCATCGAGGCAAGCACGGTCCTCGGCGTCGATGAGGACTTCCGCCGCAAACTTATCGACATGCGAGCGCGCATCGCGCCCAACCTGATCGGCAAGCACGGCCAACTCCAGGAGTGGCTTGAAGACAAGGACGATCCGAAGAACCAGCACCGGCACTGCTCGCACCTCTGGGGCCTGTTCCCGGGCGACGAGATCACGCCGCGCGGCACGCCGAAACTGGCGGCGGCGGCCAGGCAGTCGCTGGAGTTCCGCGGCGACACCGGCACCGGCTGGAGCAAGGCCTGGAAGATCAACTTCTGGGCGCGGCTTCTCGACGGAGACCACGCCTACAAGATGGTCTCGGAGGCCATCGCCAAGAACACGCTGCCGAATCTCTTCGACACGCATCCCCCGTTCCAGATCGACGGCAACTTCGGCGGCACCTCCGGCATCGCCGAGATGCTCCTCCAGTCGCAGGGGGGCGAAGTGGACCTCCTCCCCGCGCTGCCCAAGGCGTGGCCCGCCGGGAGCGTCACCGGCCTGTGCGCCCGCGGCGGATTCGAGGTGGACATCGCCTGGAAAGACGGGAAACTCGCATCCGCGGCGGTCCGGTCGAAGACGGGCAACAAGTGCCGCCTGCGCGCCGCCGCTCCGGTCGCCGTGACCGCGGGCGGCAAGGCGGTCGCAACGAAGGCGGCCGGCGACAACGTAATCGAGTTCGACACGGCGGCGGGCGGGGTCTATTCCGTCACGCCTCGATGACGCGCGAGTTGCGAATGTCGGCGCGGCGGGTCTCCGGACCCGCCGCGCAAGAGCAACCAGAGGCTTCTTTTGAAACAAGGAGATGCACATTATGAAATGCGCGTTGCTCTTTGCCATTCTAGTATGCCTTGCCGCGGGCGCTCGCTCCGCATCCGCGGCCGAGCCGCCGTCCTTCAGCGGCGTCTATCCGAGCCTGGCCGTCACGAACGGGCACGGAAACGAGTCCGGCATCGGCGCCGTCATGCCCTGGGCCGACCGGCTCTGGTTCGTCACCTACCCGGCCCACGTCTTCAAGGGCGGCAGCGACAAACTCTACGCCCTCGATGCGAGCCTGAACCTGGCGGCGCGGCCCGAGAGCGTCGGCGGCACGCACGCCAACCGCATGATCCACCGCGAGACCAACCAGATGATCATAGGCCCGTACGTCATCGACTCCAAGGGCGGCGTCCGCGCAATCTCCCCGAACGTCATGCCCGGCCGATTCACGGCCGTCACGCGCCACCTGACCGACCCGGCCAACATGGTGTATTTCATCACGATGGAGGAAGGGTTCTATGAGGTCAACCTGAAGACGCTCGACGTGACGGTGCTGCACAAGGACGGCAACGTCGGCGGGACCGACCTCGTTCCGGGCAAGCATGGCAAGGGCGCCTATGTCGGGCAGAAGCGGCTCGTCTATGCCAACAATGGCGCCGGCGGCGTCCTGGCCGAGTGGGACGGCAAAGGTCCCCTCGGCACGCCGGGTTCCTGGACGGTCGTTGACCGCAACAAGTACACCGACGTGACCGGTCCCGGCGGCGTTTTGGGGGCGCCGACCGACGATGCCCCCATCTGGGCGATCGGCTGGGACGCCCGGTCGGTGCTCCTTAACGTCTGCGACGGCGGCCGGTGGACGCGCTTCCGGCTCCCGAAGGCAAGTTACACTCAGGATGCCGATCACGGCTGGTTCACCGAGTGGCCGCGCATCCGCGAGGTCTCGGGCGGACATATCCTTATGAACATGCATGACATGTTCTATGATTTCCCGCGCACCTTCAGCGCATCGCGCACCGGCGGGATCCGCCCCATCGCCACGTTTGTCAAGATGGTGGTCGATTACACCGACTGGAACGGCCGCCTCGTGATAGTCCACGACGACGCCTCGCGGCAGGGCAACGCGCTCCTCGGGCAGCCGCAGTCGAATCTCTGGTTCGGCCGCTGGGACGACCTCCGCGGTTTCGGCACGCCGGCCGGCTGGGGCGGCCCGTGGGTCAAGGACCCCGTTAAGGCCGGCGAGCCGTCGGAGCCGTTCCTCCTGGCCGGGTTCCAGGGCCGCGTGCTGCACCTGGCGAACGATGGGGCCGAAGCGGCCACGTTCACGATCGAAGTTGACGCCGCGGGCGACGGCAACTGGGCGAAGTTCGCCGCGGTCTCCGTCCCGGCTGGCGGATACGCGTACCACCTCATACCTGCGGATGCGAAGGGCGAGTGGGTTCGCGTGAAAAGCGACAAGGACCTTAAGTCCGCAACGGCCTACTTCCACTACACGTCGGCGGGGCGGCAGGCCGACCCGGCGATGTTTAAGAGCCTTGCGGGCGCCGATGCGAAGGGCGCTTTCTCCGAGGGGCTGCTCCAGGCCACGACCACGACGGACCTTACGCTCACCTTCGCCTCTACGGTTGTAGATGCGTCCGGAAAGCCCGCCGGGACCGGCTGCTACGTGATCGGGGCCGACATGCACCTGCGCCCCGCGGGCTATGCCGAGGGCGAGAAGGCCGTCCGCGAAAAGGCCGCCACGAAGCAGGACTTCAAGGTCGATGACGCCTCCGTCATCATGACCGACGCGAAGGGCAGGCGCTATCGGCTGCCGAAGGGCGCGGAGGTCTTCGGCCGCCAGTCCGCATCCGGATGGCCGCGCGGAATCCGCGAGATCGTCACCGAGCGCAACATGATGAACATCCACGGCACGTTCTACGAGTTGCCGCGGGCGGAGTCCGGCGGCCTGGCGAAGATACGCCCCATTTGCACGCACAACCGCCGCATCTTCGACTACATCTCCTGGCGCGGAGTGCTTGTCCTGTCGGGGAACCTCGCCGGAGCGGCGGCCGACGGACACTATGTCGCATCCGACGACGGCAAGGTCGGTCTCTGGATCGGCAACGTGGAGGACCTGTGGAAACTGGGCGTGCCGCGCGGCGAGGGCGGCCCCTGGCGCGACTCCGCCGTCAAGGCCGGCGAACCGTCGGACCCGTACCTGATGACCGGCTACGACCGGAAGGTGGTCCGCCTCTCGCACGACCGGCCGGGCGACGTGAAGTTCACGATCCAGGTTGATTTCCTGGCCGACGGCACGTGGCACACGTACGAGACGATCGCCGTGCCCGCCGGCAAGACCGCGACGCACACGTTCCCGGCGGGCTTCTCGGCGCACTGGGTCCGCGTGAAGGCCGATGCCGACTGCAAGGCCACGGCCACATTCCTTTACAATATGCCGGCCGAGTAGAGCCCGAGGCAGTGTGTCGCCTGCGTGGGTGGTATGCGGTCGTCCGTCGCGCCTACCGCTCGAGGTTCAGCCAGGCGAGGTCCGCGGGCGAGAGGTCGATGTCGAGGGCGCCGAGGCTCGTCCGCGTCTCGGCCAGCGTCCGCGGCCCGATGAGCGGGAACGTCGGGAACGGCTGACGCAGGACGTACGCCAGGGCGATCTGGATCGGCAGCACGCCGCGCCGCCGAGCCATCTCGTACGCGCGGTCCCGCCGGGCGAAGTTGTCATCGGTGTACCAGCACCGCGCCAGTTCCTTGTCGGAGCGGTCGTTCGGGTCGGCGCGGTCGGTGAAGAAACCGCGGGCCTGGCTCGACCACGGGATGATCGGCACCTGCGTCCTGGCGAGCCACGCCCGCGACCGGGCGTCGGACCATGCGATGCACCCGGCCCACACGGGATCGGTCATTCGCGCCAGGCTGAAGTTGTTGGAGACCGCGGCGAACCCGGTGAGGCCCTTCTTTGCGGCGTAGGCGGTTGCGGCCTCCACGCGCTCGATCGACCAGTTTGAGCCGCCGAACGCCCGCATGAGGCCGGCCCGCACGTGCTCGTTCAGGACGTCGATGAACTCGCCCACCGGCACGTCCGTATTATCGCGGTGCATCATGTAGATATCAAGGTAATCGGTTCCGAGGCGGTCGAGGCTCTCCATCAACTGGCTCGTCAGGTCCTTCGGGGTGCAGAAGGGGGTGTGCGCGCCCTTGTCGAGGATGACCACCTGCTCCCGCACGCCGCGGTTCCTGACCCATCGGCCCAGGACCCTCTCGCAGTTGCCGCCGCCGTAAATCCACGCGGTGTCGAAGGCGTTTCCGCCGCGCTCGAACCAGTCGTCGAACATGACCGAGGCGTGCGGCAGGGCCTGCTGGTTATCGACGCCCATGAGGATCCGCGACACGGGCTTCTCGACGCCGGGTATGCGGCCGCGCGGCATGTTGTGCTTCGGGCTGACGGCGAGCGGCTGGCGCGAAACGGTCGGCCACCCGGCATCGAGTTTCTCCGATTCGTACTGGAAGCCGAAGGATTCCCGCCAGCGGTCGAGGGTCTTCATGTTGCCGAGCGAATCATCCCAGGTCATCGCGGGCGATGGCGCCTGGCGCCGCTCGATGTTGGCCGCCGCCGTGTCGGCCTCGATGCCGTAGAGCCACTCGGAGGTCTCGATGGAGATTTCCTCGGGCTGCGGCTGGCCCTTCTTCTGGAGAACGATCTTTGTAGCGCCGCCCTCGCGGCTGGGGATCCAGGGCCAGGGGAGGAGGATATTCCCTTCCGTGCCGAAGATCTGGACGGCGTTCTCCTGCTGTACAGAGACGCCTGTTGATATGTATGCCAGGATGTCGCCGGGGAAACGGAGGACGGCGGCGGCCCACTCATCTACGCCGGTTGCGCCCAGGTGGCCGCAGCCCTTCACGTCGATCGGCTCGGCGAAGTCTTTGCCGGTTGCGACGCCGGCGACGAGGCGCGACATCGAGACGCCGTAGCAGCCTACGTCGAGGATTCCGCCGCCGCCGAGGGCATTCCTGAAGAGCCGCCCTTCGGGGTTAAAACCTGCGTGGAAACTGAAACTTGCCCGGATGACCCGCACCTCGCCGATGGTCTTCGCGCGCAGGAGTTCCACCAGTTTCGCCGTCTGCGGGCTGCACCGGTACATGAACGCCTCCATGAGGAAGACGTCGTGGCGGCGGGCGGCCTCGACGATGGCCATCGCCTCGGCGTGGTTGATGCCGATGGGTTTCTCGCAGAGGATGTGTTTGCCGGCCTCGGCGGCCTTGACGGCCCACTCGGCGTGCATCGGGTGGGGAGTGGCGATATAGACGGCCTGCACGTCGCGGTCGGCCAGCAGGGCCTCGTACGAGCCGTGGCGGCGGGCCGACGGGCAGAACTCCTCGGCGAACTTGTCGGCCTTCTCCTTCGAGCGGCTGCCGACTGCGGTGATGCGCCCGGTCCGGGAATGGGCGACGCCCTTCGAGAAGTTCTTCGCGATGCCGCCTGCGCCGATGATGCCCCACTCAAGCGTGTTGGCCATGGTTGCCTTTCTCGGTAGGTTATGCTCGATGAACGGCGCGCGCTCGTCTTCGACTCGCGGCTAAACGTGGAGATATCACTTTACATACGGCGCCTGCTTGCTCTCGGGCGTGTAGCCGTGAAGTTCGATCCGGTTGCCGTCCGGGTCCGAGAGCCACGCCTGCCAACTGTGGTCGGAGCCCATCTTCGGGTCGGTCACCTGGACGCCCTTTGCGCGGAGGGCCTTTACGGCGGCCGCAACGTCATCGACCTCGAGGCAGAAGTGCTTGTAGGCCTGCCCCTCGGCGGGCGTTGCCACCTTGCCCTGGAAGAGTTCGATAAACGCGCGGCCGGCGACGTGCAGGTACGCCCCGAACTTCTCGCCCTTCTCGTTCACGAAATCAAACGCGGGGGCGAGGCCGAGTTTGTCGCGGTAGAACGCCTCCGACGCCGCAAGGTCGCGGACGGTGAAACAAATGTGGGCCAGGGCTTTGATCACGGCTATCTCCTTGCCAGTTCCTCCGGCGGCGGAGAGTATTTAACTGTTCAAGCGGCCGGATTTCCAGTAAATGATGGTGGCTGAACCGACATTTCCGGCCCCTTTCGGAGGAGATCGCCATGTTCTTCAGGTCCATGATTGGTCTGTTGGCGGCGGTTGCCCTGGTCCTGTCGGCCGGCGATGCCCGCGCCGAGTGGCAGGTGTGGACCGAGACGCAGACCGTCCACATCTTGCGCGACGCCCCGCCCGGAAGCGCGAAGGCGGCGCAACTGGCCTCGGCGCGGAACGAGTGGGAGAGTTTCCAGATCCTCCTCCGGTCCGATGCGGCGATGAAGGGCGTGCGGGTGGAACCGGGGGACCTCCGCGGTCCTGACGGCGCCGTGGTCCGCGCGGCCGATGCCCGCCTGTACCGGCAGCATCAGATGCACATCACCGCTGGCACCTATCGCAATGATGCGTTCAAGGAAGGGTGGTATCCCGACCCGCTCATCCCGTTTGCGCACCCGCTGACGGGCAAGCCGCTTTCGGGCGCGCGCTTCACGGCCGTTCCGTTCGACCTTCCGGCAGGGGAGACGCACGGGTTCTGGGTGGACGTTTATGTTTCGGCCGATGCGAAGCCGGGGGAGTACCGCGGCACGTATCGCGTGACGGCTGATGGGGGCAGGGCGGCCGAGGTCCCAGTTGTGCTTACGGTGTGGGACTTCGCCCTGCCTGCGACGCCGACGCTGGAGACCGCCTTCGGATCGCCCGCCGACCGGATGCGCGGGTACTACCGCGACCGGGCCAAGGCCGGGAAGGAGCAGGAGCCGTCCGACTGGGCGGCGGTCGAAACCCAGTGCGCCCAGATGCTCTCGGATCACCGGGTTAGCGCAACGCCGGCGGACAGGCTCGCGCCCGAGGCGCAGGCTGATGGGACGTTCAAGATTCCGGCCGCGCAGATCGCGGCCCTCAGAGAGTTCGTGGACCGTTATCACATCAACGCCTTCTCGACGCCGGGCCCGACGCGCGTGGTGAAGGACCCCGACAAGGAGCGCGACAAACTCCGCGCGTGGCTTAAGGCGTGGGACCAGGCCGCCGCGGAACTCAAGCGGCCACAGGTCGTCTTCTATACATATCTAAAGGATGAGCCGAACGACGAGGAGGCGTACCGCTTCGTGCAGAAGTGGGGGAAGGCCGTCCGCGACGCCAAGTCGGTCGTCAAGGTCATGGTGGTGGAGCAGACCTGGACGCAGAATGCCGCGTGGGGCGACCTGTACGGCGCCGTGGACATCTGGTGCCCGCTCTTCCCGCTCCACAAGCAGGAGACGGCGGCCCCGCGGCAGGCCCTCGGCGAAACCGTCTGGGCCTACACCGCGCTCTGCCAGCGGGAGCCGACGCCGTGGTGGCACATCGACTGGCCGCTCCTGAACTACCGCGTGCCGGCGTGGATCGCGTGGCGGTTCCGCATGAAGGGCCTCCTCTACTGGGGCGGCATGTCGTATTGGTCGCAGACCGAGGACCCCTGGAACGAGGCATGGACTTATGGCCATCCTAAGGAGGGCAAGGGCGGCAAGGGCCTCGTCTATAACGGAGAGGGGACGCTCGTCTATCCCGGCCGCGCCACCGGTTACGACGGCATCGCCCCGAGCCTTCGCCTGAAGGCCCTGCGGGACTCCGTCGAGGACTACGAGTACCTCTCGATCCTTGAGCGAGCCGGGCGCGCGGCCGACGCCGAGAAGGTCGTCCTGCCGCTGGCGGAGTCGTGGCTCAAGTGGGAGAAGGACCCGGCGGCCTACGAGAAGGCGCGGGCGAAATTGGCGGCGCTGATCCTTGCGAAGTAGGCCGGGGCGCGCCCCGGCTCTCTGTCGTTCTCCTCTTCCCCAAGGGGGAGGGAGGGAAACAGGCTCAATTCCGCAGCGATTGGATCGGCGCGGGGATGCGGCCGCCGAACTTTACGAAGTCGGCCGAGGCGCCGGTGTTGCGCACCTCCATGACGGTGCCGGAGCCGAACAGTCCGCCGAACTCCACGCGGTCGCCGGGCTTCGCCCCCGGCACGGGGATGACGCGGACTCCGGTAGTCTTATCGTTGATGACGCCGATGGCCATTTCGTCGGCGATGATGGCGGCAATCGTCTCGGCGGGCGTGTCGCCGGGGATGATCACCATGTCGAGGCCGACCGAGCAGACGCTGGTCATGGCTTCGAGTTTTTCGAGCGTCAGGTGCCCGGCCGTGACCGCCTCAGAGAGGGCGGCATCCTCGCTCACCGGGAGGAACGCGCCCGACAGACCGCCGACGCTGGATGATGCGAACGCGCCGCCCTTTTTGATGGCGTCGGTCAGCATGGCGACGGCGGCTGTGGAGCCGGGCGCGCCGATCTTGTCGATGCCGAGCGTGCGGATGATTTCACCGACGCTGTCGCCGACGGCCGGCGTCGGGGCGAGCGAGAGGTCAACGATGCCGAAGGCGATGCCGAGTTCGGCGGCGACCTCGCGGCCGATGAGTTCCCCCACGCGCGTGACGCGGAATCCGGTGAGTTTGATCTCTTCGGCGAGGTCTCCGAGCGTGAGTTTGCCGCCGAGTTGAATCCTGCGCCTGAGGGCGCTTGAGATGACGCCCGGCCCGGAGACGCCGATGTTGACGGCCGCATCGGGCTCGCCCTCGCCGACGTATGCCCCGGCCATGAATGGGTTGTCTTCGGGGATATTGGAGAAGACGACGAGTTTGGCGGCCCCGAAACCGCGGCGCGAGGCCGTCGCCCCGGCGATGCGGAGGATGATGCGGCCCATTTCTGCGATGGCATCCATGTTGATACCTGCGCGTCTCGAT
>CAYGWP010000331.1:0-8082 GCA_964353455.1 uncultured Anaerolineales bacterium | reverse complement strand
GGGACCGCCGGCGCAGGAGGCGCTGCCGGCGCCGCCCTCGGCTGCGAGATCGGCCGAGGCGTCCCGACGGGCGCTGCCGTCGGCCGCGAGACCGGCCGAGGGGTCCCGACGGGCGCTGCGGGCGACCCGATCGGACGGGGCTTTCCGGTGGTCGCCGTCGGGCCGATGGCCCGGATGACGGGCCTTGCGCCGGGCGGCTGACCTGGCGCCGGCTTCGCGCCGGCGTCGCCTTGGCCCTCCTGCCGCTCCTTGCGCAGGAGGTCGAATAACGGCCGTTGCGATTTATGTTTAACCATAAGGCGGTTCCTGGGGACGTCGGCCAGCCGGGCAAATGCATGAATATAGTCACCCCCCACGAAACCGTCAAGGTCCAATCTTCTGACAGTGCAATCTTTGGAGTGCAATCTTTGGAGTTGCGGTCCGACCGGCCGGCGGGCAGAATATCGGGGCCGTTGTCTGGAATCGGCCCCCGGCTGGCGCAGGGTACGGCAACGCGGCGGAGGAATCGGCATGGACCGTCATGAAGTGGCGTTTCTGTTGGCCGTCTGTGTAGCCGTCCTCATGAGTGCCGGTCCCAACCTGTACGGCGAGGCGGCCCCGCTGGCGTCGTACGGGTCGATTGCCGCCGTCCTCAAGAGCATACCGGCCGACCTCATGCCGCCGGGGGCCATGACCGATGATCAAGGCGCTGCGCTGAAGGAGTGGGCCGCACGGCATCTGGGCGGCGCACCGGCGGTGGCCGAGATGATTGTGGAGATGGTCGAGGGCGCTTCCGGCGGGTCGGTGGTGCTCATCGGGCCTTCCCCGACGACCGTTCTCATCAATGGCCGGGCCGCGCGGTGCCGGGTGCGAGCCGTAATTGAGAAGGGCGCCGATGGCGGCCTCCCGGCGGATGTGCGGCCGGGGTCGATGATCGTTGTGTCGGGCCAACTCTCGAAGGCGGAGCCGCTCTCTCCCGGGCGGGTCGTGACGCAATCCGGCATGAAGTCTGTGGTAATCGCGGGCTGGTCCGACAGCCGGGCGATGTTCACCGTGAACATAGAGGGTTGTCAGTTGCCGAAGGTTCCCATTCCGCGAGCCGACCCCAAGCCTGCGGAGGCGCCGGCCTCAGCCCTTGCACCCGCGGCGCCCGCGGCCAAGGCCGCCGCGCCGGGGAATGCCCCGACGTTTTTCAAGGCCGTCGCCCCCGGTTGCAGGAAGGTCGTGTACGTGGTGGACAAGTCCGGAAGCATGACGGACTCCATCGATTTCGTGAAGTACGCGTTGAAGCGAAGCATCGGCGACCTGGCCGAGACGGCGGAGTTCCACGTGATTTTCTTCTCTTCCGATCCGCTGGTCGAGATGTCTGCCCGGCGGCTCGTGAGTGCTACCTCCGCCAACAAGGAACTTGCCTACCAGTTCATCGACGGCATCACGCCGCAGGGCGAGACCCTTCCGGCGACGGCCATCGAACGTGCCTTTGCCTGCCAGCCGGACGTCATTTTTATACTCACCGACGGCGAATTCGACAAGGCCATCGTGGACTTGGTCAAACGGCTGAACACCGGCGGCAAGGTCGCCGTAAACACGATCGGGTTCATATATAAGTCCGGCGAGCCGGTCCTGAGGCAGATCGCGGAGGCGAACAAGGGGAAGTATTATTTCGTCGCCGAAACGGATCTGGCGGACCCCACGAAGGGCAGGAAATAGCGTCGCTGAGACCGGAGGGAGAGATGAACAGCCGTGTGGCCTGCGCTTCGCTTGTCATCGCGATGCTGATTGCGGCCGGTCCTGCCCTTGCGGCCGGAGCGCCGCCTGCCGCCAAGCCTGCGCCGGCGGCCGCACCGTCGCTTGAGCCCTCGGTAGAGAAGAAGCCGGATGCGAACTTGGCGGCACGCGCGATCCGCGGAAAACTCACGCCGCCGGAGCGCGTCCAGAGCGCATTGCTCTGGGAACGCTCGATGGACCTGAAGATCCCCGTCGCGGTGGACCCGAAGACCGGTGCGTTCGAGGCAAAGACCCTGCGGCTGGGGACGTACAACTTCGTCATTAAGACCCCCTGGGGCCGTCTGGAAGGCGTCGATATGACGCCGCGGGTCTCGGAGTACGACATCCTCATTCCGCCGGAGTACCGCACCGAGGACCTGGGCAAGCCGCCGGAGGGAACGCTTTCAGATGAGGACACCAAGGGCATCCGCCTCATCATCTACGGCATCAAGCATTACGAGAGCAAGGTCCGCGACCTGTACCTGACGGGGACGAGCGACAAGGCGGTGGCCCTGATGGAACTCCTCCAGGACACCGACTTCCACAGCCGCAAGGGCGATGAGATCACCTGGCGTATGGAGCAATGGTTCTATGAGAAGAAGTACGGCGGGTGGCTGACGTTCCGCACGCGATGCCTGTACCGCTTCCGGGTCTCCGGGGCCGCCTGGAAGACGTGGGGCTGGCAGTTCGAGCCGGCCCTCGGCGGCATCGACATCACCGAGGACCGCAAGGAACCCGTCACGATCGACTACACCATCCCCGAGAAACCCATCGCCGAGAAGGGCCTCACCGGCAACCAGTATCCCCCCGCCGAGAAAGGCATCCCGAAGGAAGCCCCGCCGCCGAGCGACGAGCCATGAGGCCGAAAGTTTAGCCGCGACTCGGCGAGGGCTGGGCCGAACGTTTAGCCGCGACTCGAAGAGGAGCGCGTTCTCGAGCGGCCACACGCGCTCCTCTTCGAGTCGCGGCTAAACGACCGGCGGCTAAACGACCGGCGGCTGAACGAGGCACGGCTACACGATGCCCGCCAGCCTTCGCAGCGCCCGCAGGTTTATGGGGTCCATCTTGCGGCCGTTGTCATCTTCCTTGGGCGTTTCGAGGATGAAGGGCAGGGCGGAGAGGGCGGGGTGGTTGACGAGGATGCGGAATGCCGCGCGTCCGAGTTTGCCGCGCCCGATGTGCTCGTGGCGGTCGAGGCCGGACCCCAGGCCGCCGCGGGCGTCGTTCGCATGGACCACAAGCACGCGGGCGAGGCCCACCGCCGCTTCCAGTTTCCCCAGCGTGTCATCGACCGCCGCCGAGGTCCGCAGGTCGTACCCTGCGGCAAACAGGTGGCAGGTGTCGATGGCCACGCCCAGCCGCGGACCCGACTCGGAGGACTGAACAAGATACCTTAGATGCTCCACCCGTCCGCAGAGGACGGTGCCGGCCCCGGCGGTGGTCTCCAGCAGTATGCGGCAGATCCGCGCGGGCCGCTCTCGGTGGAGCCGGTCGAGTGCCTCCGAGATCCGCGCCAGGCCCGCCGCCGCGCCGCTGCCCATGTGCGCCCCCGGATGGAGGACGAGGTAGTCGAGGCCGAGCCGCTCCGCGCGATCCCATTCCTCCAGGACGCACCGCCGCGACTTCTCGCACAGGGCCGCATCGGGGCTGGCCAGGTTCACCAGGTACGATGCGTGGCCGATGACGGGGCTGAGTGGCCGCGCGAGCGTGCGGAACCGCTCGACTTGGGTCTCTGAAAGTGCGGCGAACCGCCATTGGGAAGGCGACTTGACGAACAGTTGCAGGCAGTCGGCCCGGATCTCGCGTGCCCGCTCGACCGCGCGGTCCACGCCGCCGGCTATCGAAAGGTGCGCTCCGAATCGTGGCATCGGCCCACCGGAATGAACACGGCCGGGCAAGCCGGCCGTGGCACACTTTGCACTTTGGACTTTCAACTTTGAACTTTCCGTCAAGGCGCCTTGCCGTCTTTGCGGAGTCCCTCGGCGCGTTGCCTCAGGGCCGCCGTGTCCGCCGGCTCGGCCTTCTTCATTTGGAACTTGAAGAAGTGGTCGTCGTGCCGGATGCCGGGCACCACCGTCTCGGCCGCAAGGTCCAGCGGAATCCACTCGTAATACGGCGCGGCAACCTTGGCCGTGGTGATGAGCGGCTCGTACCCCGGGGCCTCCAGCCGCACGCCGTAAGTGCCGTACCACGTGAAGGGCACGGTGCAGGGTGTGCGTCCGACCTCGTTATCGTTGAGCCAGCATACGGCGCCGGGCGGGTCGGACTCGATGGTGATGTTCCTCTGGACCTGGCCGTAACAGCCGGTGACGGCCACGGCCGCCGCAAGTACTGCCGCCAGTCGCATCGCGCGGTTCATGTCATGACCTCTGCTGCTGATAGACTTCCTCGATATCGGCGGTCAGGTGTTCGGTGTCGATGACGGCCACGGTGCACCGGCCTGAAAGCCATCCGCCGCACTCGCCGGGGTTGACGACGAGTCGTCCTTCCTGCCGCTCGACCTTCGGCTCGTGCGTGTGGCCGGAGACGACGATGTCGGCGGCCTCGAAGTCGGCGTACGTCAGACGTTTGTCGATGTGGACGAGGCAGATTTTGCGTCCGCCCAGTTCCAGGTGCCGCGGTCCGTCGGTCAGGTCGGGCAGGAGTTTCGCGAGTCCTGCCCGCTCGCCGTCGCAGTTGCCGAACACGGCGTGCACGGGCAGCCGCGCCTGGAGCAGCCGCTTCATGGCGAACGGCGCGACGAAATCCCCCGCATGGAGGATCGCCTCGACGTGCGACGCCTCAAAGTGCCGCAGCGCCGCCGCCATCGCCGCCAGGTTATCGTGCGTATCGCAGATAACGCCGATCTTCATGGCATCCCCGGTTCCTGGAGGCCAGTATAGGCCGCCCCGCGCGGGAGTCAAGCAAAAGCACTCTTATGAACAGGTCCGGGCAGCCCCATTGGGGCACGGCATGTCGAAGACCCGCCCCGTCGGTGGGCCGCGCCCCTGCCTTTCCGTACCCGGTGCCTGGGCTCGATTCTGATTGACCTGCCACTCGCGCGGCATAGAATGGTCGCCGCACTCCGGAGGCCGTTCGATGGCCGAGTTGAAGCAGCCGCTGGCGTTTGTCACCGGGGCGACGGGTATGGTGGGCAGCCACCTTGCGCGGCGCCTTCTTGATAAGGGTTGGCGCGTCCGCGCGCTGGTGCGGGCCACGAGCGACACGGTGCTCCTGAAGTCCTGGGGCGCGGAACTGGCACAGGGAGATGTGGGCGACACGGCCGATGCCCTCGCGCCGCACCTTGAGGGCGTTGATTTCATTTTTCACTGCGCGGCCGTCATCTCCGACTGGGCGCCGCTCGACGAGATGGTCCGCGTGAATGTGACCGGCACGCGACACCTGGCCGAAGCGGCACTGGCGTGCGAAAGCCTCAAGCGGCTGGTGTACCTGAGTTCGATGGTCGTCCTCGGGATGCATCCGCAGCGGGATTTCGACGAGACCGCGCCGCTCATCCACACCGGCGACAACTACAACCTCACGAAGATCCGGGCCGAGGAACTCATCCACCAGTTCGTGCGCGAGCGCGGGTTGTCGGCGGCGATCGTCCGGCCGCCGTACGTCTATGGGCCGCGAGACCGGCAGTTCCTGCCGCGGGTGCTGACCAGCCTCAAGACGCGCCAGTTCAAGTTCGTCGGCTCCGGCCGCCAGCCAGTCAGCCTCGTCTATGTGGGGAACCTTGTCGAGGCGCTGTATCTTGCGGCCACGCGGCCGAACGTGGTGGGCGAGGTGTTCCTCGTGACCGACGGCCATGCGATCACACGCATGCGGATGATGGAGATCGTCTGCGAAGAGACCGGCTACGCGATGCCGACTCGCCATGTTCCGACATGGCTGGTGCGGGCCGTGTGCCCGATCTTCGAGGGGATCTACTCGCTCCGCAAGGGCGGCGAGCCGCCGCTCGTCAACAAGTTCCGCCTCAAGTTCATGTCAACGCCGCTCACGTACAAGATCGACAAGGCCCGCCGCATGCTCGGTTACGAGCCGAAGGTTGATACCGAGATGGGCCTGCGCCAGACGCTGGAGTGGTTCCGCGACAACCGCCCAGACCTGTTGCCGCCGCCGAAATAGGGGCGCGGCCCACAGAAATTAGGGACGCTCCCCTATTTCCGAAAATCTACCCCCAAAACATTGGCGTTTTTACGCGTCCTGGCCGGAAATAGGGGAGCGTCCCCTATTTTTATAACCCGGACGCCGTACGGCTGAAGTTCCACGTGCGGGCCCACGGTCTTGCCGCTGAGAAGGTCTTTGCCCTTGACCGCCACGTCGGCCGCGCACGGTTCGCCGGAGTGATTGAGGACGAAGACGAGCCGCCACCCGCCGCCGCGCCGCTCCAACACCTCCACCTGGTCCGGCAGCGGTGGGAGCAGCGGCAGACGCAGTTCCCCAGCCAGCCTCGCCACAAGGTCCGCGTAGAATGCATCCTCCGCGCTCGTGCCGACGTAGTACACGCGGCCCTTTCCGACGCGGTTGACCGTGACGGCGGGGGCGCCGGCGTAGAAGTCGGCGGCATACTTCGCGACCGTCTCGGCCCCTTCGGTCCGGATGATGTCGGACCAGCCCGATGACTCGTAAAGACGGCCGGTGTCGGACATCTCGATCTGCCCGCGGCGGGGCGGGGCGACCATGTCGTACTCGGTCACGCGGATGCCGGCCATCTTGCGAAGGATGCCGGGCCGCGGGTCGGGCGTGATGATGTTCGACCATAGCCGCTCCCCGCTGCGTGCCGTGAGCACCACCGTGCCGCCGGTGGCCGCGAACTTTCGGAGCGCGTCGGCGTGGTCCGGGCGCAGGATGACCGCGTGCGGGCAGATGAGCAGCCGATACCGCGCAAGGTCCGCCCGCTCGCCGACCGCATCGTACATGACGCCGCGACGGGCGAGCGCCTCGGCGAACCGCCGGGCCTCGTTCCAGAGGTTCATCCCCTCGCAGCCGGGCTGAAAGTCGATGACCCAGTTGGCATCGTAGAGGTGCCAGATGGCGGCGGGGGCGCGGACCTCTGTGCCGTCGATGGCCTTCGATAGCCGCGCAACTTCGCCGGCCGTGCGCTTGACCTCCGCGTACCGGCGGTTCGTCCGCCCGTCATGGCCCAGGATGCCGTGCCAGTACTGCTCGGTGCCGAACCGGCAGACACGCCAGCGGAAGTAGAGGACGGCCTCTGCGCCGCAGCCGACCGACTGCCAGGTCCAGAGGCGGATTTCGCCGGGCTTCGGCAGGCGGCTCATCGTGTTCCACCCGCTCGGCCCGGACTGCTGCTCGAAGACCCAGAACCCCTTCTGCTTGAGGCCCCGGGTCCGCGCGTGGGCCAGCGCCGCCTGCACGGGGCTTGCGGCGCCGATGGGGTAGTTGTCCCAGCCCGCGATGTCGAGCGGCCGGGCGAGGGCCTCGTAATCCAGTTCCTTGAAGAGTCCCATGAAGTTCGTGGAAATCCACTGGCCGCGGATGCCCGCGCGGAGGGCATCGACCTGGACCTGCTGGAACTCCGCGACGCCCTCGCTCGAAAATCTTCTCCAATCGAGATATAATGATGGATTGTGAGACTTGACCGGCTCGACCGGGGCGACTATCTGGCGCCAGTCGGCGTACTCGTGCGCCCAGAAGGCCGTGCCCCACGCCGCATTGAGGGCCGGGAGCGTCGCGTACCGTTTCCGCAGCCACTCCTGCCACTCGCCCGTGCATCGCGGGCAGTAGCACATGGACCACGTTCCGGAGCCGCCCCACTCGTTGTCGATCTGCCAGCCGATGACCTGCTTGTTGCGGCCGAAGTGCGCGGCCATCGCCTCGGCCATCCGGCGGCAGGCATCGCGGTAGCCCTCGTGGCGCATGCAGTAGTGGCGGCGGATTCCGAACGGCCACGCGTGACCATCCGCCTTGATCGGAAGAAGGTCCGGCCACTTGGCTATCTGCCAGGCCGTCGGTGTTGCGCTCGGGGTGCACATCACAACGCGGATGCCGTGCCTGGCCAGATGGCCCATCGCCTCGTCGAGCCACTCGAAATCGTACCGGCCCTCTTCGGGTTCGAGGCGGTTCCAGGCGAACTCCGCGAGGCGAACCACCTGGAGGCCCGCCTTGCCCATCAGCCGCGCATCGACGGGCCAACGCTCGCGCGGCCAGTGCTCGGGGTAGTAATCGACGCCGATAAGCATGTGTGTACCTTTCGAAAACGCGCACACCTTCGGTGTTGCGGCTAAGAGGCTGTTTCAGAACCGGCTTCTTGTGGCACAGCCGCCCCCGGCTGTGCATCTTTTCAGCCACTTGCACGCCCGAGGGCGGGCGTGCCACAGTTCTGAAACAGCC
>CAYGWP010000330.1:0-16464 GCA_964353455.1 uncultured Anaerolineales bacterium | reverse complement strand
TCGTCGTCCACGAGCGGCAGTTTCTCGACCTTGTTCTTCAGGAGAATGTGCTCGGCCGCCTCCAGTTTCATCCCCGGAGACGCCGTGATGAGGTTGTGGCGGGTCATGACTTCTTCGATGGCCACGCCGGGGTTGTCGAGGAACTTCAGGTCCCTCCGCGTCAGGATGCCCACGAGGCGGCCGCCCTCGATGATCGGGATGCCCGAGATGTTGTTTTCGTCCATCACCTTGCGGGCGGTGGCCACGCGCTCGTTGGGGCCGAGGGTGACGGGGTCGGTGATGATGCCGTTAGCGCTGCGTTTTACCTTTTCGACCTCACGGCACTGCTCGTCGATGGTGAGGTTCTTGTGGATGATGCCGATGCCGCCCTCCTGGGCCAGCGCGATGGCCAGCGACGACTCGGTCACGGTGTCCATTGCGGCCGAGACGATGGGGATGTTGATGCGTATGCCGCGCGTCAGTCGCGTACCGGTGTCAACGTCGCGCGGGACGGCTTCGCTGTATGCGGGGATGAGGAGGACGTCGTCGAAGGTGATGCCTTCGGCGATGATGCGATCCTTCATGGGCATGGCGATCGGGCCTCCGTGCGGCCGCTCTTTTTTTTTGGCGACCGGCCGATATCGCCAGCGCCGCGCAAGCGCGGCGGCTAACTGCGGCCGCTCAGGCCTTGCCGAGTACCGCCTTAGCGCGGCGTACGATTGCTCCGGCGTCGATGCCGACGAACTTGAGGACGTCGTCGGCGGACCTGCCGGACTTCGGCATCCGTTCGGGCGTCATGGAGATGGCGCGGACGCCGTCGGCGGCGGCCGCCGCCGCCACGGCGCTGCCGATGCCGCCCGCGTAGTTGTCTTCGACCACGAGGAGCGTGGCGCCGCGCCTCGCGCCGATCGCCTCAAGGAAGTCGCTGGCCAGGGGCAGGCTGTAGGCATCGACGAGGCCGCACTCGATGCCCTCGGCCTTGAGGGCGCCGACGGCCTTAAGCGACTCGTGGACCATGTAGCCCCACGAGACGATCGTGAGGTCCTTGCCGTGCGACAGCACCTTCTGCCCGACCAGGTGGAACGTCTCATCGGCCTTATAGACGAGGGGCGTTTCCGGCCGCAGCGTCCGCATGTATGCCATTCCCTGATAGTTAGCCATAAGGCAGACAAGTTTATAGGTGCTGACGGCGTCGCAGGGGTTGAGGCACACCGCCCCCGGGTGGCCCTTGGGCGTGCGGACGGAGGCGAGCGAGCCGAAGAAGGCGGCATCGACGACGCCCATCTGGCTGGGGCCGTCCGCGCCGAGGCTGACGCCGGAATGGCTGCCGACGAGTTTGACGTTCGCGCACGAGTTTGCGGCCATCTCCACCTGGTCGTAGGCCCTGACGAAGAACTTGGCGAAGGTGTTGGCGAACGGTATCTTTCCGGCCGCCGCGAGGCCCGCCGCAACCGACACCATGTTCTGCTCCGCGATGCGGCACTCGAAGAAGCGGTCGGGCGACTCCTTGCCGAAGATTTCGGAGAAGGTGGAGTTGGAGACGTCGCCGTCGAGCGCGACGATGCGCCTGGACGCCCGCCCAAGCGCCCGGAGCGTCAAGCCGTACGCCTGGCGGGTGGCGAGTTTCCCTTTCTGGACGGCGGCGACGAACTTGGTGCCCTCGGCCAACTTGGCGAAATCGGGGTCAGGCATGGCGATGAGTCCGCGGTCTGCATGTGGGATTTCGCCCCTCGGCATCGGCGGGCAGAGAGTCATGTCGGGCTTCTGGTCGGGAACCTTCAGTTCCGCGAGGGCCTTCTCCACGTCCTTCGCCGAGAGTGGCTTGCCGTGATAGCCGACCTGCTGAAGTTCTCCTACGCCCCACCCCTTCCTGGTCTTTGCGATGACGACGACGGGCTTGCCCTTTGGCGGCCGGGCCGAGAGGGCCGTGGCGATGGCATCGGGGTCGTGCCCGTCGATGGTGATCGGATGAAGGCCGCAGGCCTTGACCTTCCTGGCCAGGGCCTCGGCGCTCTGCTGGGGACTGACGTAGTCGCTCTGGCCCATGCCGTTGGAGTTGAAGACTATGCGGACGGCGGTGAGTTTCTGGTCGGCGAGGAAGTCGATGGCTTCCCAAATCTGGCCCTCGCGGCTCTCGCCGTCGCCGCAGATGACGTATATAGTCTTGTCGATGCCGTCCATGCGGGCGGCCAGCGCCAGGCCGGCCGCAACGCTGACGCCCTGCCCGAGCGAGCCGGTCGCCGCATCGAAGAACGGGAATCCGAGGGCGGGGTTCGGGTGCCCGTCGAGGATGCTGTCGATGCGGCGGAGGGTCCAGAGGTCGTCGATGGTGAGTTTGCGGCCCTTCGAGGGGTCGGCGCCGTACACGCCGCCGAGGTCGGCGTACGCCGCGTAGATGATCGGGACGGCGTGGCCCTCTGAGAGCACGAGGCGGTCCGAGAGCGGGTTCCACGGGTTGGCGGCATCATATCGCATCTGGTGGTACATCAGGACCGTGGCGATGTGTGCCAGGCTGGTGCCCGAACTCGGGTGGCCCGACTCGGCGTCGGAGGTCATGCGGACGACGTGGCGCGCCAGTTCGATGGCCTTGTAGTTGACGGCATCGGCGAAACTCATCAAGCCTCTCCTTGCTGTAGAGCGGGGCCCGGCCCCGTGCAGCCGCCCTGGCGACCCATGCCGAAAACACGCAGGGCAAACCCCGGCGATGGCTGAGGTTTGCCCGCGACACTGCTTATGTTCGCCGGTAATTGCTTCTACCGCAATCGCCCTGTGCCGTCAATCAAATTCCACGGCATCGGGATTCCTGTTGCAGGAACCTGCGCTCAGTTGATAGAAGAGTCCGCGAAGAGGTGTCCGCACATGAGAAAACACGTTCTCGCCCTCGGGACCGGCCGCCTGACCGATATCGCCCTCGTCAAGACCTACGGGCAGCCTGAGCGGCCCCTCTTCGGACCGATGTACGACTCGCACGAGGTCAAGGCGACAAGGTCATCGTGAAGTTCAAGTACGCCTACGGAGGCCTGAAGTCATGCGACGGTAAGGACCTCAACTGGTTCGAGGTCTCCGACGGCAGCAAGGGGACCCGCCGCCTCAACTACGTCAAGGCCCAGGCCCGGACCGTCGGCCCCGACACCGTGGAAGTATGGTCGCCCCAGGTCAAGGAACCGAAGTTCGTCCGCTTCGGCTGGCACACGTTGGCGCGGTTCAACCTGACCAACAAGGACGGGCTGCCTGCCGTCTCCTTCCGCACTGATAAGGACCCGCTCTGAACGACACCGACACGCCGCGGGCTGAATACTAAGCCCGGAATCCGCTTGTCGAAACGCCCAGGCCCGGTAGAATCCCGAACATCGCTGGCGGCGGTCGTCGGCGAGCAGTCATCTGGAGAAGTTCGCATGAAAACCATTCCATTATTTATTTTTACCTCTATTCTGTCTCTGGGATTGGTCCTGACGGCTGCCTGCAATCGCGTCGAGACGGCGGCCCAGAAAACCGAACCTGGAAAGGATGTCGCTACCCGTCCTGTCGCCAACGCGGGGCCGGACGTCACGATCAATTCCGATCGTTATCACTTGAACGCCAGCCAAACCCGTTATCCCGCGGGTCTCTCGGATTGCGACCTTCTGTGGACCAGAATCTCAGGTCCGGCGGGGGCAACGATCAGCCATCCCACGGCCACGATCACTCCCATTATCGACCTGAACATGGGAGTTTACACGTTTCGTTTGACCGTAACGAACCGCGCCGGAGCGACAAGTTCGGATGATGTCGTCATTACAGTCCCCGCTCAACAGGTGAAGGACAGGGTTGACGAGTACATCGCGAAGGAGATGGAGAAAGCAGGCGTTAGAGGATTGTCTCTCGCGATTATTGACGGGGGTAAGATTGTCAAAGTGAGAGGCTATGGTTTTACGGACGCGGATAGAGCAACCCCAGTAACCCCGCTCACGTTATTTCAGGCGGCGTCCACGAGTAAAGTCCTGACGGCGTATGGAGCCCTTCGCCTGGTGGCGAATAATCGCCTTTCACTGGATGAGGACGTGAACACGAAACTGACTTCATGGAAAGTTCCTGAAAACCAATTTACGAAAGATGAAAAGGTCACCTTAAGACGTCTTATCGCTCACATGGCGGGTATAAATATCAGCGGCTTCTATGGATACCCGCGAGGAGAACCGGTTCCTTCCTTGCTCAATGTTCTCGATGGCAAACCACCCGCCAATTCGGCGCCAATCAGGGTCGGCTGTGTTCCTGGAACAAAAACGTCCTATTCGGGCGGCGGTTACGCCATCATCCAACAGTTGGTTATCGATGTGTCGGGGCAACCCTTTGAAGAGTACATGAGGGATTTCGTTTTCAGCAAATTAGGCATGGTGAGCAGCACCTTTGAGCAACTGCCGCCGGGTAAATGGGATCTTGCGGCGCATGGATATGGATATGCTATGCCGGATGGTAAGTCGTTTCCACACGGCGAGATGCCATGGAAATGGAACAATTACCCCGAAATGGCGGCCGCGGGCCTATGGACCACGGCCGGGGATCTCGCGTTGTTCGTCATGGACATCCAAAACACCTACGCGGGCCGTTCAAGTAAGGTGGTCACCAAAGACATGGTTGACAAGATGTTGACTCTCGTTCCGGGCAGCCAATGGAAGACGATGGGTTTGGGGTTGGTGCTGGATAAACCGGGTGAGCCAAACGCGGAATTCAGGTTCAGCGGAACGAATGCCGGGTTCCAGTGCGGGTCTTTTGGCACCGTCCGTACGGGGCAAGGGTGTGTTATCATGTACAATGACCGCCAGGGGGAAATGTTTCCTTACCAGATTATGCAGTTTATCGCCAAGGAGTACGCTTGGCCAAAGTGAGCATGCTAAGGCAGAACAGCACTAAGGCCCCTTGGCGGGCAGTGCCGGCCCCTTCGAGCCGGACTTCGGCTGGCTGTCGTCGGTCTTGACGGGGCCGCCGAGGGCCATGAGGCGGGAACGGGCCTTCGCCTGGTCCGGGTCTTCGGGATAGTCATCGGCGGCGGACTGGAGCAGGAGGCGGGCCTTGTCCTTGTCGCCGAGTGCCACCTGGCACTCTGCCGCCAGCATCAGGAGTCGCACCGCGTATGCGCTGGAGGGGTTCGCGCCGAGGAGGTCCATCGCCTCCTGGAGGGCGCCGGCCTTGTCGTCCTTGGCGGCAAGGGCGGCGGCCCGAAGGAACGACCAGTTGCCGAGGAGTTTGTCCTGCGGGAACTCCCACGCCCAGTCGTCGATGAACTTGAAGGCCCACTGCCACTCTTTCTCGCGTGTATATTCCTCAACGTTTCGGGCAAGCGTGCCGATGCGAACGGCGGCCTCGTTCGGCGGGTAGGCGACCACCTTGATGTCGGCGGCGGCCTTGTATTCCTTGCGTGCCTTGTCGCCGTCGCCGCGATGTCGCCAGATGTCGCCCAGGGCGATGTGCGCCCGGCGGAGGGCCGCATCCGCCCCGGCGGTGGCGTAGGTCCTCAGAATCCGCTGGCACTCCTTTTCGGCTTCGTCGTAGCGCCTGAGGTCCCCCAGCATCACCGCGATGATATGGCTGGCGGTCTCGGCCTTCTGCGGCGCCGACTTGATGCGGTCCTCAACCTGCCGGTAGGCCGCAATCGCTTCCTGGAACTTGCCGAGTTTCAGGAGGTGCTCGCCCAGGACCATGCCGAAACGGTGCGCCTGGGCATCGCCGAAGCCCTGGCGCTTGAGGAGTTCCGAGGCGGCCGCCACGACGCCCTTGCTCATCTCCTCGTGGTCCATCAGGCTGACCGCGGCGGTCAGGCTCCTGGTGTCGAGTGTGGCGAAGTTGTAGGCGGCAGTCTCCTCGGCGTACTTCTTGGCGGGGTCGAGCGCCTGGTCCGTCTGCTTCCACCAGTTGCGCTGGACGCTGACCTTGGTGCGGAAGGTGTTGGAGTCGGCGATGCGGCTGACCTTGAGGGCCACGGTGTATTCGCCGGGGGCGAGATAGACGTGCGTCGGCGAAGGCACGGTCGATGTCTGCCCGTCGCCGAAGTCCCACTCGGCCTTCGGGCCGGACAGCGGGTTGACGCCCTTGGTGATGTTCCTGAATCGTATGCGGACGGCGTACTGGTCGGGCCACCAGGTTTCTGCGGCATTGTCGGCGTGGAAGTCGGCCACCAGTTTTTCGCCGGGCATGTCGGTCTCGACGAGCGTGGCCTCCGCGACCGGGAGAAACGCCTTTGCCGGGATCGGCGCGAAGCGACCGGTCTGCGGCTGCTCCCATGCGGCCACCATGGTGGGGGAGCCGCCGGGGTTGACGTTCCAGTAATCGAGGCGGTGGGCGCCGGGCGCAAGCGTCACCTCCTTGGCGTGGCGGGCATCGCCCGACGGCCCATGCTGTCCCGGCCACGCCACGACGGGCTGACCATCGACCAGGACCCACGAGCCGCCCGTGCTGGAGGTGGCAACGGTGTACTTGCCCGCGACCGGAGGAACGAACCAGCCGGTGAAATGGAAGAGCGACGGCGTGTCGCTGTCGGCGAATGGATTGAAGCCGAACGAGACATGGCTGACGAAGTCGGCGCCGAGCCGCGGGGCCTTTGCCCAGGCGGCCTGGACCGTCTCGATCCTGTCCGGCGGCGGGCCGCCAAGCCACCGGCGGACCTCCAGCAGAAGCCCGCGCTGGGGCTCCCAGGCGGCGGGGGCGTCGGCCTTCGGGTTGCCGTAGTAAATGAAATATCGCGTCTCGCCGGCCACCAGGGCGAACGCGACGCGATAAAAGTCCCCCGGCCCCGTCTGAAGAACCTTATGGGGGGTCAACTGGCGTCCCCTGGCGGCCACGCGGATGTCGCCGCCATCGGGCTTCGCCAGGCCGCCGCTGAAGAAGGCGCAAGCCGCCACCTCGCTGCCGGCGGACTTGGATGCGGAATCAACGGGCTTGGCATCGACGACGCGGCGGACGGTCCAATCGGGCGAGAACCAGGGGGCGACGTCGGCCGCCGCGCGAACGCCCGGCGCAGAGAGGACGAGCAGCGCCAGGCCCAGCGCGAGCAAAATGCGGTGCCAACGCGCTCCTCTTCGAGTCGCGGCTAAACCGTGGTGTCGTTGCCTTTCAAATCCGCAATCCGCAATTTTCGTATCCTCCGGGCTATCCCTTGGGTCCGGGGCCGCCGACGGCCTTCTTCGACGCCTTGTATTCGGCGTTCAGGACGCGCAGGACTTCCTGCGTAAGGTCGAACACCGGGGGCGGATACATGATCCTCTGGTTGAGGATGCGGTTTTTCATGTCGTCCAGGCCCTGGCCCTCTTCGAGGCTGACGGAGAAGAACGCCTTCGAGAAGACAATGTCCAGTTTGTTGGCCGTCGCGACGCGTGCGACGACGGAGTTGATCTGCCTGTACATGTCGGCCAGGACTTCGCGCTGGCGTGCCTCGATCTTGACGCGCTCGAAGGCGAACCACGCCTGCCAGTCAACCTCGGCCTTGACGGCCGCCTCGTTGGCCTTCTTCCATTCCTCCGTGCCGCGGTTGAACCCGTCGCGCTGGAGTTGCAGGTTCTGGACCTGCTTCATCCTCGGTTCGGCCTGGCCCTTGAGGTTGTCCATCTCGACCTTGATGTCGGCGTTGGCATCCTTCATCCGTTCATAGTTGTCCATGACCTGGACGATATCGACGATGCCGATCTTGAGTTCCCCATACGCCGGCGATGCCAGCACAAACGCCGCAGCCCCCACCGCGGCAGCCAACCACAACCGTCCGCTACGCATACCTGGCTCCTTTCCTGGAGGACCGCCCCATCGAATGGGCGCCTCACATTATCGGACAACCCGCCCGAGAATAACCAGCCAAAAATAGGTCGGCGTGATGCGGCGGCTAGAACGACGTCCCGATCGAGAACGAGAAAACTTGCGTCTGGTCGTCGCCGTCCTTGGAGATCGGGAACCCGAAGTCCAATGCAAACGGGATCGGACCGAAGAACGGAACGGTGAACCGGACGCCGAATCCCACGGCCGCACGCCATGTGGACAGCGAGATCTTCTTCTCGACCGTGCCGGTGTCGAGGAAGAGGACGCCCGACAGGTTCTTCTCAAAGATCGGGAACTGGTACTCGGCGGAGGCCAGGGCGAGGAAGTTGCCGCCGAGGGCCGTATCGCCCTGCCGCGGCCCGATGCCGCGGAACTCAAAGCCCCTGATGCTCCCCTGCCCGCCCGCGAAGAACCGCTCGAAGATCGGGGCGTCCGAGAGGATGTCGCCCACGCGGGCCTTCACCGCCAGGACGCTGCGCCGGTCCAGCACGTCGCGCGTCACGGTCCAGTACTTCCGCGCATCCACAACGACCTTCGTGAACGTGTAACTGCCGCCGAGAGCCCCCGCCTGCTCGACCGAGCCGCTCAGGCGGTACCCTTCCGTCGGGAAGAGGAAACTATCGGTCGTGTCCTTGACGAGC
This sequence comes from uncultured Anaerolineales bacterium, assembly GCA_964353455.1. Classification (GTDB taxonomy): domain Bacteria; phylum Planctomycetota; class Phycisphaerae; order FEN-1346; family FEN-1346; genus CAYGWP01. The sequence goes on along the minus strand of CAYGWP010000330.1, from coordinate 8,065 downwards.
CCGACTTCGACGCTCGTCAGCATCGAGGAGCCTTCGACGTCGAAGACGTCCTGCGGCGAACCGGCATCGATATTCGAGATGTTGATGTTCTCGAGCCTCAGGTTCACGAAAGCCTGGAGGTTTTCGCTGAGTTCGCGCCCGAAGCCGATGGAGCCGCCGACGCGCTGCTCGTCGTACGTGTCGCGGCCGCGCTGGAAGAAGAACCCGCTAAGCGACATGCTGTAGTTGGAGTCAAACAGGTGCGGGTCGCGGAAATCGACGCGGTACCGCTGAAGTTCCGTGCCGGGCTCAAGGACGATCTGGAACAGTTGGCCCGCCCCGCGGAACGATTCGCCGCGCCAGAACTCCTGCGACGACTTCGGCCAGTCGGCGATGTCGAAGTTCCGCTGCACCAGCGAGATGTTGCCCACCACGCCGCTGTTGGACGAGATGCCCGCACCGAGGATCAGGTTCGTCGTCTCGGTCTCCTCGACGCGCACCAGGAGGTCCATCACCTCGGGGTCCTTCGTGGGCAGCGTCGTGATCTGGATCGACCCCGGGCGATAGAGGCCGGTGCCTTCGAGGCGCCGCCGCGCGGCGTCGATCAGTTTCGTGTTGACCGCCTCCTCCGGGAAGAACCGGAGTTCCCTGCGGACCACCTTGTCCTGCGTCAGCCGGTTGCCCTCGACGCGGATCTCCCCGATGCGGACCGGCTTGCCTTCCTCGACCTTCAGCGTAAGGTCCACCTGGCCCGGCTCGTCCGTAAAGTCGATGATCGGCCGGATCGACAAGTCGATATACCCGACCTCGCCGTACGTCCCGCGGACCATCTCCACGTCGTGCCGGACGCGGTCGGCCGTGTAGGGCGTTCCCGGGGCGAGTTCCATCTGCTTTTCGAGGAGCGCGCGGCTGAACCGCTGGACGCCCTCCATCGCCACCGACCGCACCTTGTAGCGCGGCCCCTCGTCCACCATGAAGCGGACCGCGAGGCGCGTCTTATCCGCGTTGAACTCCAGTTCCCGGTCCACACGCACGTCGAGGAACCCCTGCTCGATGTAGTAGTTGCGGACCGCCACGATGTCGCGGGCCAGTTGCTCCTCGTCGAACGTGCCGGGGCTCAGGATCAGCATGTACGCCTTGGTCTCGATCTTGCCTTCGAGTTCCGAGGCGGGGATGGAATGATTGCCGGAGAAGGCGACCTTCGAGATGCGGACGCGCGGCCCCTCGTCGATCACGTATCGGGCCACCCGCTGCGACGAGAGCGTTTCCTCGTCGAGCGCCACGTGGACGAAGTAGTGCCCGCTCTCGCGGTACTTCCTTTCGATGGCCCGCGCGGCCGCGAAGATCTTGTGCCGGTCGATGAGGTTCCCCGGCGTCACGCCCACGACCTCGCCCAGGTCCTTGGCCGAGAACCGCCGGTTCCCGTCGAACTCCAGGCGCACGAGGACCGGCCGCTCGGTCACCTCGACCACCAACACCAGGCCGTCGGCCTCGCGTTGCGGGCGGAGGACCACGTTTTCGAACTCGCCCAGCGAGTAAATGCGCTTAAGGTCTTCATCGACGGCCGCCGGCGTATAGAGGCTGCCGTCGCGCAGGCGCATCTGGCCGAGGATCCGGTGGGCCGTGGTCCGCACGTTCCCGCGAAGGACGATGCGGACGATCTTCTCGCCGGAAGGTTCGGCCTCCGCCGCAAGCCCCGACACCGGCGCCCACGCGGCTGCCAGGACCATCACCAGCGCAGCAGCCGCCGCGAATGCAACGCGAAGCCGACCCCAGATAGCCGCATGGCAACTCATGCCGCGCCTCAACCCCTGCTCCAGCCCTCCGTATGGAAAACCGGCGGCAGTATTCTACAAGACGCCGGCGAAGCCTGTCATTAAGAATATTCCGGCAAATGTAACCCCTCAGTTTAGGGCGCCCTTCCTGGACGGGTGTGGCACGGCCCGCCCTTAGTCCTGGCGGGCCGTGTTTCACGCTCGGCACCACGGCCCGCCAGGACTAAGGGCGGGCCGTGCCACATCTGCGGGCGACGAGCGCCCGAAACTGAGGCAGTACCCGCGCCCGGGCCCGCCGGCAGACGAGCGCAGTCACGGTCCCTCGGCCGGACCCTTCGGACCGCCAGGATGAAAGACCAGCAGCGGCCAGAGGATCGGGAACAGCGTGCACACCGGCAGCGTCAGTCCCGCATGCGTCGCGTATGGGTCCGGCCCGCTCGGACTCATGCGGTTGCTGATAAACCAGACCGCGCCCATCGAGATCAGGATGATGTTGGCCGCAATGAACAACCACCGCGTCCACCCGCCGCCCCGGACGTACGCCAGCCCCACCAGCACGCCGACGCCCAGGGCCAGAACCGTGGCGAAAATGACGACGGCCAGCGCGGCCACGCGCTCGACGGCCAACTGCCCCCCCCCGGGCCCCAGCCGCAGGTTAATCTGATGGAGATATGCAGAAAAAATAAGGCAGAAGTTCAGCGTCAGGACAACGACCTCGGCGCCCGCAATGCCGAGGGCGACGTGCCGCCGCATCTTCGGATCGCGCTCCCATCGTGCCATGGGTATCCCCTATCCATCGCCCCCCGGTGTATTCACCGGGGGCTAACTATAACAACTCATTCCTCCGCGAACGTCGGCCCGACCAGAACGTCGAATGCCTCGATCGTCGAGCGGTCGCCGCTCATCACCAGGCGCAGCGTCTGCTCGGCCCGAGGCAGCGCGCGGCTGATAAAGCGCCGGGCGCACGCCGCCTTCGCCTGCGAGTGCCGCGACATCTCCATCCATAGATACGAGAGATATACGTCGATCGCCGCATCCACCAGCGGCCGCGCGCAGAGGTCCAGGTAGTCGGCCGACGAGTTCTGCTTGACGAATGCGACCGCCGCATCCAGTTTCGACCGGACGGCCGCAAGTTGCCCGGCCGCCTCGGCGAACCCTTCGGGCGGCGCGGCAGCGGCCAACTCCGCGAACCGTTTCCCGGCCGTGCCGCTGGTGACGCCGCGCACCGCCGCCAAAACCTGGAGTTGGCTGGTGCCCTCGTAAATCGAGGTGATCCGGGCGTCGCGGTACAACTGCTCCAGCGGGTAGTCCTTCATGTAGCCCGACCCGCCGAGGACGCTTATCGCCTCGTATGTAACGCGGTTACACATCTCACTCAGCCAATACTTGGCGACGGGCGTAAGGAGTGACGCCAGCCGCTTATAGCGCTTCTGCTCCTTGTTAAGTTCGGTGCGCCTGGCCGGGTCCTTCTCGCGCCCGACGGCCTCCTCGAGGGCGTACTCGAAGTCCGCCGCAAGCGTCGCCTCGTACAGTATCGCCCTGCCCGACTCCAGCGCCAGTTTCATCTCGGCCAGGAGGTCGGCCACCGCGGGGAACTTCTCGATCGGCCGGCCGAACTGGACGCGCGTTGCGGCGTAGTTGCGGGCCACGCGGAACGCCGCCTCGGCTATCCCCAGGCTCTGAGAGGCGATGCCGATCCGCGCCCCGTTCATAAGCGCCATAACATAAGTCACGAGGCCGCGCCGCCGCTCCCCCACCAGTTGCGCGGGGGCGTCGTTGAACTGCATCTCGCACGTCGGCGACCCGTGGATGCCCATCTTCACTTCCGTGCGGCGGATCTTTATGCGCTCGCCCTTCTCGGCCACAAAGAGGCTGAGGCCCATGCCGCCGGTCTCGTCCGTCTCGCTGCGCGCGAGCACCAGGAGCACATCTCCGCAGCCGTTCGTGATGAACCGCTTCACGCCCTGGAGCCGCCACTGGCCATCGGAATCCTGGTACGCCCTGAGTTGCACGTTCTGGAGGTCGCTCCCCGCATCCGGCTCCGTCAGGACCATCGCCCCGGTCACCTCGCCGGAGGCGAACTTGGGCAGGTATGCCGCCTTCTGCTCATCGGATGCAAACATGTTGATGGTTTCGGCGATCCCCTGGAGGCCGAAGATGTTCATCAAACTGGCGTCGGCCCGGCTCACGATCTCCGTGGCCATCGTATAGACGATGCCCGGCAGGTTCAGGCCGCCGAACCGCCGCGGCAGCGTCGCCCCCATCAGGTCCGCCTGCGACAGCGCCTTCAGCGCCTTCCGGATGCCGGGGGCGTACTCCACCTGCCCCGCATCGGCGCACAGGTGCGACCCGACGGAGTCGGTCTCGGGCGACGTCGGGGCGATCACGTCGCCGGCTATCCCGCCCACCAGGTCCAGGACCCGCCGGTAGTTGTCGAGCGCATCCGCCAGGTCGGCCGGGGCGTAATCGAACTCGGCGGCGTCGGCGAAGTCGCGCTCACGCAGCCGCACCAGCGGCTCAAGGTTCATGTGCTCAAGGTGAAACTGGATGTCAGAATTATCTGTATAGAAGTTCGCCACGGTCACACCCGCTTCTTGATTGCATCAACCATCATCGGAATGACGCGCTTCAGGTCGCCCACGATGCCGTAGTGGGCCACCGAAAAGATCGGGGCGCTCGCATCGGCGTTGATGGCCACGATCTTCTTCGCCTCGCTCATCCCGGCGCGATGCTGCACCGCCCCGCTTATCCCCACCGCGATGTACAGGGCCGGCCGCACGGTCGTTCCCGTCTGGCCCACCTGGTGGTCCTTGTCGATCCAGCCGTTATCGACCGCCGCGCGGCTGGCGCCGACGGCGGCGCCCAGGCAGTTCGCAAGGTCCCAGACGAGGCGGAAGTTTTCCTTGCCGCCGACGCCCGCCCCGCCCGCCACTATCACGCGGGCCGCCTTCAGGTTCACCTTGCGCTGGGCGGCCTTGTGCTCCAGGATCTTCAGGACGAAATCGGTGTCGGCAAGGTCGGGCTTGAACCGGACGATCTCGCCGCGGCGCTTCGCATCGGCATCGGGCATCCGCATGACGCCCTCGCGAACGGTCGCCATCTGCGGCCAGCGCTCGGGGTTCACGATCGTGGCGATGATGTTCCCGCCGAACGCCGGGCGAATCTGGTAGAGGAGTTTCTCGTACTTCCTGCCGCTCTGGGCCTCTTCATGATCCCCGATATCCAGATCAGTGCAATCGGCCGTGAGGCCCGCCCGGACCGTGCTGGCGACCCGCGGCGCAAGGTCCCGCCCCACGGGCGTTGCCCCGAAGATGACGATCTGCGGTTTGTGCTCGGCCACCAGTTTCGACACGATCTTGGCGAACGGGTTCGTCTGGTAGTGCGCGAGGCGGGCATCTTCGCCGGCCAGGACGCGGTCGGCCCCGTGCCGGACGAGACGCTGGGCAAGGTCCTGGACCTTCGCGCCGAGGACCACGGCCGTGAGGCGCACCCCGAGCGTGTCGGCAAGTTGCCGGCCCTTCGAGAGGAGTTCGAGGCTGACGTCGTGGAGCGCGCCGTCCTGCTGCTCGGCGATGACCCACACGTCGCCCTTGCGGTTCGGTTCGATCATTGCCTAGCCTATCGTATGATCTTCTGCTCGCGCGGCGGGTCTCCGGACCCGCCGCGATCTGCCTGACATTGCGTGCCGGCGCGGCGGGTGCGGAGACCCGCCGCGCCACTATATCCCTAGCCTATCGTATGGTCTTCAATAAGTTCATGTATCATGTCGGCGATGGGCTGCTCGGCCGGCTCGACCTTCTTAAAGCCCGTACCCTTCAGGACCACCGACTGGATGCGCTTGACCTTGGTGGGGCTGCCGTCGCGGCCGCACCGCGCCAGGTCGGCCTTGATATCATCAAGCGTCCATTGTTTGATAAGGAGGTTCCTGGCCGCCAGCGCCGCCGCCCGCTTCTCGACCTCGGCGGCAATCGCCTCCGGCGCAGCGCCCGGCATCTTCGCCGCCACTTCCATCTGGATCTCGGCGCGGGACCGGGCCTTCTTCACGGCCATCATGCGCTTGGCCGATGCCGGCCGCGGTTCCGGCCCCTGGTCCGTCACCGTCAGGAGGCACGGCAGCGGGCACTCCACGCGCTCCCATCCGGCGCCGGTGCTCCGCTTTGCGCGGATGCGGCCGCCCGCCACTTCCTCGACCGACTCGACGTACGTGACCTGCGGCCAGGAAAGTTTCTCGGCGGTCTGCGGCGGCACCTGGGCCGTGTCGCCGTCTATCGCCTGCCGACCGCAGAGGACCATATCGACCGGCTTCTCGGACGCGACGCGCCGCACGGCGCACGCAAGGATGTAACTTGTGGCCAGCGTATCGGATGCCGCAGCCCGGCGGTCGGTGATGAGGACGGCATCGTCGGCCCCGCGCTCGAGGCTGTCGCGGAGGATTTCGCAGGCCTGCGGCGGGCCCATCGTGACGACCGTCACGCGGCCGCCGTGCCGCTCGCGGAGTTCCAGCGCAAGTTCCAGCGCGTGCAGGTCCTCGGGGTTGAAGATGGCCGGCAGTGCGCTGCGGTTGACGGTGCCGTCGTCGCGCATCGCCTCTCCGGTGATGCGCTTGGTGTCTGGCACCTGCTTTATGAGCACGACAAGGTTATAAGACATCCGGTGCGAATCTCCCTCTTCGAGTAGGCCCTCACGGAAGTAGTCCGGGGCGCGCTCCAGCCCCGGCTGATGGAGTGCGCTAGGTTACTTTCAGCCCCCGCGACGGTCAAGGACAAAACGCCAGTGACAAAGTGACTGAGTGACGGAGTGACTGAGTAAGGCACGAAGTTCATAGTTAGCCGCCGCGCTTGCGCGGCGCTGGCGGCAACGGCACACTCAGCCGGTCGCCCGGGCGGCCGCGCCTGCCGTCTCGGCCGGCGATTCGTCGGGCAGGATCGTTCCGTCGCCGGGGAGGCGGGCGATGCTGACGGGCAGGCGCTCTTCGCCGGTGATCGGCTCGATGTATTTCGCGCGGTATCGCTCGGACTGCATGCGGCAGGCGTTGCGGTGGGGGGCGTACTCGGGATGCGTCGCCAGGCGGCGCCAGATGGTTTTCAGCGGCTCCTGGAGGACGTTCCCGAAGGTGACGGGGTTAAAGTCGCACGGGTTGATGTCTCCGTAGCAAGTCATGTAGAACTGTGCGAATCCGCCGAAGCATCCGCCGCCGTCGTAGGCGTTGGCCTTGGCCTGGGCAGTGACGCCCATCGGATGGTCGGCGGAATTGTGCCTGTCGGCCAGGGCGCGGATGCGCTTGATGTCCTTGCGGCCCATGCGGACGTGCGGGGCGTTCAGGAACTTGCCCGTCGGCACGCAGTCGAAGATCGTGACCTCGTGGAACCCCTCGTCGCGGGCGATCTCGAGGACGTGCTCAAGCGCCCCCGACTGGACCGACTCGTGGCTGCCGTAGGTGGAGATGCCCGTCAGGATTCCCGCCTCGCGCGCCCGGCGTGCGCCTTCGAAGGCCTTGCGGAACGCGCCGGGCAGGCGGCGGAGTTCATCGTGGACCTCGGCCGAATCGGCGTCTATCGAGACGTTCAGGCTCCCCAGGCCCGCCTCGGCCAGCCGCGCCACGTTCTTCTCGGTCAGCAGGACGCCGCTCGTAAAGATCATGACGTGGGCCCGCGACTTATCAACATATTGGATAAGGTCGGGCAGGTCCGAGCGGCTCATCGGCTCGCCGCCGGTAAAGATCATCGTGCACACGCCCAGGTCCAGGGTCTGGTCGATGACCGACTTGAGTTCCTCGGTCGAGAGTTCCCGCCGCCCCTCGGTCACGAACCGGTCGGCCGAGCAATGGACGCACCGGCACGGGCACCGCGGCGTGATGGAGAGGGTGCTCGTGGCCGGAAAGACGATCTTCTCGACCATCGTCCGGAGTTTCCGCTCGAACGGCCGCATGGCCGCAGGGCTGGGCATCCCGGGATTGTAGAGGTTGTAGAAGTTCTTGCCGTTCTTCTCGGCGATGATCTTGAGGCGGTTGATGACCGCCAGGAACGCATCGACGGTCTTGGCGAACCTGCCCTTGAAAGGCCCGGAGAGTTCGCACGCGATTTTCTTCTCCGGCGTCCGCCAGGTCTTAATGGAGATGAGGCGCACGCCCATCGGGCCGGTCACCTCGGTGCGGACCGCGCCGTGGGCATCCTCGGTCGATGCCACCCGCACGTGCCGCAGCATGCTCTCGCCGATGGACTCTGCCAGACGGCTCATCGTGATACCCCTGCCCCGTCGTAATCTCACCCCTCTCCCCTCGCGGGAGAGGGGTCGGGGGTGAGGGGGCGAAT
>CAYGWP010000329.1:0-14118 GCA_964353455.1 uncultured Anaerolineales bacterium | reverse complement strand
CTACCGCGGCGCCCATACGGGCCGTAGGGCCGGCCGCGGCATCATTGTGCCGGTCCATGGCGGCAAACCGGGTCATCCCATCCTGTTCTCGACACGGTATCGCGATGAGATCATGGCGGGCTACGATGACGTGGGCCTGTGCGGCCTTCGCCGCGCGCACGCCGACGACGTGTTTGAGTTCCTCGTGCCGGACGCCTCGGTGCTCTCCGACATGGACTGCCCGGAAGACTATCGGCGTGCGGTCGCCGCGGCGACTCGGCGGAAGGACTGATCCTCAAGCAGCCGCCGCGCCAGCAGGGCGTAGCCGTCGCCGAGCGGATGGCTGGCATCGGCGTAGAGTTCGCTGGGGAGCGCTGCCGGCACGCAGCAGGGGATTCCGTGCTCGCGGAGCCACGCCTCCACCTCTTGCTTCCGCTGGGTATAGGTCGCGAGGCTCTCGGAGGTCAGCATGTGCTCGTTGAACGGGCCGACGAGGACGAAGACCCGGTTGCCGCGTCGCCGCAGCGTCTCGACGGCCTCCCTGAAGAACCGCCACTGGAGCGATGTATCAAGATCAACCCATGCGAAAGACTGCCGGTCGATCCCGCGCTCGGTCCAGGGAATGGCCTCGTGGCGCGGCCGGTCGTCCGGCGCCGGCGATTCCAGCAGGGCGGCCGCAGGGTTGGCGTACGGGTGTTCCAGCGACCACGCGGGCAGGTCCATCCGGTCGAAGTGCACCTGCTTCAGGTGGTCGGCCCACCATAGGAACGGCACTCGCCGCCCGATAACGATGCCCAGCCGCCGCGACCCCTCCTCCGCGTAGCAGGGGGGTTTCCGCGGCCAGAACTGCGGCACCAGGTCGGGGTGATTGAAGCGGAACTCCTTGTCGGTCTGGAGGTCGTGCTTCTTCGAGGACATCCAGAGCAGGTTCGCGTGGAGGAGGATGCCGCGACCCTGGATGCCGCCGCCGTAGTACTCCAGCAGTCCCGCGAGCGCCGCCGGATGCATGCCGTCCATGCCGAGGTTGGCGAATTGCGGCCCGCCCGCGGCCTGGCTCAGGTGGTGCGTGAGCGTCTGCTCCTTCGTGACGTACTGTCCCCAGATTACAGAGTCGCCGACGGCCAGGACGTCGGGCCGCATCGCCGCCAGGTTCGCGTAACGGTTGAAAAGCCAGTAGTCGCCGGAGAGGTCGTAGGGGATGCGATAGTCGGGTCCCGGCTGGAACTCCTCCCAGTGCGACCAGAGCGTCGGCAGCATCGCGAACACGGCAACGAGGATGATGCCCGTGACGGCCCATTCCCTGGCCGACAGGCGCACGGCGTTCGAGCCGAACCTGAGGTCGGCCTGGCTCGACAGCCGCCGATGTTTCTCTTGTACTGTTCCGCCGCCCTGCACGCTTGCCTGCCTCTCCATAACGCCTCGCGACGATCAGAACTGGAAGTAGATGAACTTCTGTGCGCCCGGCGACGCGAATACGGCTACATAGACAATGATGAATATGACGATCGCCAGGCGTACCGGCGCCGCCTCTATCAATCGCCTTGCGCCGGATTCATAGACGAACTGGTAGAACCAGATGAGGAGCACCAGCGACGCCGCCAGCATCGGGAAGGCCGGATCGGTCCATCCGCCGGTGAAAATCCGCGTGATGATAAGCCATGCGTCCTCCAGGCTCTGCGCCCGGAAGAATATCCACGTGAAGGTGACGAACGCGAACACGGCAAGTTGCTTGGCGAATCGCGGGACTCTCTCGCGGTAAACTGCGGTCCGCTCAAGTTCGCGCGTCACCACCCGGCCGAGGGCGTGGAGCGAGCCCCAGATCAGGAACGTCCATGCCGCGCCGTGCCAGACGCCGGAGATCACCATCGTCAGGACCATGTTCCGGTAGGTCGCCCACTTGCCGTGGCGGTTCCCGCCCAGCGGGACATACACGTAATCCTTGAACCACGTTGACAGGCTGATGTGCCAGCGGGACCAGAAGTCGCCCAGCCCCTCGGCCAGGTAGGGGTTGTTGAAGTTCAGCATCAGCCTGAGGCCCATCAGGCGCGCTATGCCGCGGGCCATGTCGGTGTAGCCCGAAAAGTCGAAGTAGATCTGCCAGCCGAAGGCGAACGTGGCCAGGGCCAGGGCCGAGGCCTGGTGCTCTCCGGGCGCGGCATACACCTTGTCAACGTAGAGGGCCAGGTAATCCGCCAGGGCCACCTTCTTGAAGAACCCGACGACGAAGAGCGACAGGCCGTCGCCGATGTCCTGCCACGTTATCCGCCGCTCGTCGCGCAGTTGCTTCAGGAGGTTCGAGGCCCTCTCGATCGGCCCCGCCACAAGTTGCGTGAAGAGCGACACGTACACGGCGTAGCGGATTATACTGCGCTCGCGCGCCACCTCGCCCCGGTAGCAGTCGATGATGTAACTCATCGACTGGAACGTGAAGAACGAGATGCCCACCGGCAGCAGCAGCGAACTGGGGGCGACGAAGGCGTACGGGATGCCGACGTGCGCAAGAAGCGAGTTCAACCCGTCGATGATCGGCACGGCGAACCTGGCCGACTCATCAGGCGACGGGAAACCGTACGGGATGCCTGCCAGATGCAGGAGCGCGTTCAGGTTGTCGCGCAGAAAATGCGCGTACTTGAAAAACGCGAGCAGCCCTATGTTGCTCACCACGCTGCCCGCCAGCCACCACTTCTTATGCCCCAACTTCTCCATGCCGACGACGATGAAGTAGTCGGCCAGTGTTCCATAGACTATCAGCACGAGGTACAGCGGGTTCCACCAGCCGTAGAAGACGTACGAGGCCGCAAAGAGCCACGGAAGTTCAAGCCGGGTGCCCTTCAAGAGCCGGTAACCCGGATACACGATGGCGAAGAAAACGGCGAATGTCCATGTGTGGAACAGCATCTTGCCGCGCTACTCCATGAGCGCCCGGACGTGGGCCTCGACCGAATCGGCCAGGGTGTCCGGGTCGTATCCGCCTTCCAGGACGGAGACCAGCCGACCCCGGCAGGAGGCCTCCGCGATGCCCTTCGTGATCCGCGTGAGCGCGGCGTAGCCGGCGGGCGTCACGGTCATGCCGCCGAGCGGATCGGCCTTTGCGGCGTCGAAGCCGGCGGACACGAGGACGAAGTCCGGGCGGAACGCCGCCGCGGCCGGCGCGAGGCGCTCCTCGAACGCCGCCTTGTACTGGGCATCGCCCGCGCCCGGCGGCAGGCTTACGTTGATGATGCGGCCGGCCCCGGTTGCGGGCTGGCGCTCCTCGCCGCCGTCGGGATAGATGCCGCGGCGATGGACGTCGAACACCAGCACGTTCTCCTCGCCCGCCAGGAGGTCCTGCGTCCCGTTGCCGCGATGGACGTCCCAATCGACGATGAGGACGCGGGCCAGGCCGTGCTTCTTCTGGACGTATCGGGCGGCAATCGCGACGTTGTTGAAGATGCAAAAGCCCGCGGAGCGGTCCTTCGTGGCATGGTGTCCGGGCGGGCGGACGGCGCAGAAGGCGTTGCGGACGCGGCCGTTCATCACGGCATCGACCGCCGCCAGTACGCCGCCGACCGCCGCAACCGCCACGTCATACGACTCCGCCGAGACGGCCGTGTCCACGCCGCTGGCGCGCCCCGCGTCCGACAGGCAGGCCTTCCTGACCTGCTCAAGGTGCTCCGGGGAGTGGACCTCCGTGATCCACTGCCTGGGCGCAGCGGCGGGTGCGATCAGCGTTAGGTCGGCCAGGAGGCCGCGCTCTCTCAGGCGCCGCATGACGGCCTGGAGCCGCTCGGGCCGCTCCACGTGGCCGCTCCCGGTCAGGTGCTTAAGATAGATATCGCCATATACGATGCCGGTCGGCGGCCGCGCGGCCGCGGCAGGCGGATCGTCGCCGGGCGATGCCTCCCGTGCGGGACCCGGCGGCGCACTGCGCACGCACCGGAATCCGATGGCGTCCAGCGCGAAGCAGGCGTCCTGGAATCCGGGGTTCTCGTAGGCGCGGTACGACGAGCGGCACGCCTCGGCGCTGGAGTTCCACGCCCCGCCGCGGAGGACGTACTTGGCGCCTGCGGCCGGCCCGCGCGGATCCCTCTCGGGGCACACCTTGTAGTAGTCCGCGGCGTAGAGGTCGTTGCACCACTCGGCCACGTTTCCATACATGTCGAATAGTCCCCACGGATTCGGCTTCCTCTCGCACACGGGGTGCGTCATCTTCGCCGAGTCCCCGGCGAACCACGCGTAGTCCCTGAGCGCGCCGGCGTCGGCGCCGAAGAAGTAGTCGGCGTCGGCGCCCGCGCGGCAGGCGTACTCCCACTCGGCCTCGGTCGGCAGGCGGTACCCGTCGGCCTCGAAGTTGCACTCGGCGGTGGCCTCGTCGTAGCACGGACGCAGGCCCTCGGCACGGGAACGCGCGTTGCAGTACAGTGCCGCCTTCGGCCAACTGATCTGCTCCATCGGCCGCCGCGGCCCCTTGAAGTGAGACGGGTTGCCGAGGACGAGATGCCCGTACGCACCTTGCGTCACTTCGTGGACGTCCATCAGGAATGCATCGATCCAAACGCGGTGGGCGGGGGATTCATCGGCCTTGCCGCGGTCGCTTCCCATGAGGAACCACCCGGCGGGCACGAGGACCATGTCGATGCCGGACTTCGAGCGTACAACGGGCGCTCCGCCCGGCGCGGCCGCCTCTTGATCGGCCTTCTGGCAGGACGGGCCGGCCAGGGCCGCCAGGATCATCAGAAGGCGGGCGTGGAAGGCCGCCGGTCGCGCGCGCGGGGTTCTCATTTGGCGGCATTCGCCCTCAGCGGCGCCCAGTCGGGTTCCTTATTGCACTTGCCGTCGGCGGTGATCTCCGTCCAGACGCTTGCGCCCTGTGCATCGGCCACGCAGATGTTCCACCCCGTAGCGCGGATGCCGATCATCTCCGGCGCGTGGCCGAGGCTCTTCTTCTCCGGCCCGCGGCTGAAGGTGACGTACCGGCCGTCGGGCGACCAGTCGATATGGTAGATCTTGATCGGCTGGGCGCTGCGGACCACGACCCGGCGGTTCGTGACGACCGGCCTGGGGGGGCCGTAACTCAGGTCGGCGATGCAGAGTTCCCAGTCATTGGCGCCCCAGGCGATCTTCGTCCCGTCGGGGCTGATGTCGGGTCGGCATCCGGGAATGTTCAGGTCGAAGACACGCGTGCCGCGCGCCTCTATCGCAAGGATCGCGTGCTTATATCCCATGCCGCCGTGGACCGTGGCCACAAACCAGTTGCCGTCGGGCGACCAGCAAAGGTTGTAGAGGTGATAGAGTTCCTTGTTCGGGTGCGGGGTGCGGCTGCCGGTCTTAAGGTCATAGATGACGATGCCGCGGGTTGCGTAGTCCTCGTAGCAGAAACGGTCGAACTCTCCGGGGAGGTAGGCGATCTGGGTTCCGTCGGCGTTCCAGCAGGCCTCGCGGGCGTTGTCGGCGATCTTGGTGCGGCCCGTCCCGTCCATGTTCATGTAGTAGGCGTTGCGGATCCGCGGCTCGCCGCCGGGCGCGTCAACCTCATCGACGACGAAACAAATCCGGGCGCCGTCGGGCGACACGTGCGGGTACAGTTCATTGACGTCGGGCGTATTGGTGAGGTTGACCGGGTCGGAGCCGTCGGCCCGGGCGCTGAAGAGTTCCCAATTGTTGTCGCGGAAGGTCTCATAGACGATGCGGTACGGAATGTCCTTCAGTTTCTTGGCGAATTCCTCGGAAGGAGGCGGGGGCGCGGCCTGCGGCTCCTTGCGGGCCTCCCCTGCACCGAGGTTCACCGACACGACAACGGCGGCCGCAAGCCCGATGACGGCAGCCAGGACAAGCCATGCTCGCCTCATCGCACCGCTCCCTTCTCGCGGGACGGCCGGCCCGCTTCAGGCCGCATGGTACGGCCGCGCCCGCCGGGCGTCAAGCCGTTGCAGCCGCCGAGCCGTTTGCGTTGTGACTGGCTTGGTAGGATGAAGGGGCGGGGGTGGAGGGGGGAATGGCTATGGGATTGGCGTCCGCCTTAGGCGGATTCAAGAACGCCAAGAGCGCCAAGGGCGCCAAGGGCGCCAACCCCTGGAAGTTGGCGCTCTTGGCGCTCTTGGGCCGGGCAGGGAATCTACTAATTGTGGCAGAAGCGGGGGCGTACCCAACAGATTGTGGCATGGAGAGTATCAGGTCCTTTTTAGGCGGATTCAAGACCGCCAAGGATGCCAACCCCGGCGAAACGGCAACGACGGCCTCACGCGGAGACGCGGAGGACGCGGAGGGGAAGCTGGGCAAAACGGCAAAGGCAACAACGGAACGGATTTCACCGCGAAGACCGGTCGCCTGTCCTTGTGCCTTCGATGGACCCCGTCTCTGGGGGGCGACTAAACTGCGAGCGCAAAGGGGGTCTTGGGGAGAAACGGCTTACCACAGCCGCAGCATGCTCACGCGAAGCCGGTGGACTTGGGACATGCCGGAATCCGCCGTCACACCCTGCGGGCTTGTCTTGCCGTTTTGCCTCTTGTATATGCCCGGAGGGCGGTACAATAATCCACGAGGATTTAAGGCGGTTTCGGGTCCGTGCCCGGACTGGCTGGCCGCTCAGAGACGCCGCGTTCATCGCCCGTCTGGAGACACGGCTGGATCGGTTGCTCCGCCGCAAGCAGCCGGGACCGAAACCCACGACGCAGGATAGATGAGTGTCGTGTCCTCGGAACTCTGCACACCAAACGGGGTTTGGGCTGTTAGGCGGACCGATTTACGCACTGTTCGGCGATAGGAAGATGTTCATGCCAGAATCCACCAACCGATTTGCACCCAGCAGAATCACCGACTACTCCAAGTCGGGGATTATCGCGGAAATTCGCCGCGTTATCCTTGAGGAATGCGGGGGGGTCGTTCCGGCCCGAGACGTGTTTGAGAGTCTTTCCCGGGTATCTCGCGTAACCATTGCCAAGCGATTCGGGACTTATAGCGAGGGGATCCGGAAGGCCGGGTTCCCTCTCCATATTGACACCTCCCACCCTAGATTCACCGCGGAACAGGTAAGGAGTAATCTACTTGAGGTGTTGGAGCGTGCGAAGGGTTACTGCTTTACCCAAGCTTTTTATCGTGAGAACGGCGGCCTTTGCGGTGTTGAAGTCGTCAAAACCCGCCTCGGCGTCAAGAACTGGCAAGGCGTTATGGAAACTATCGGTGCTCAGAGGAAACAGCGCATTCTTCATACGGTCGTTAGTAGCCTCGCTCAGCGGCGCAATCTTCTTGCAAGCGTAACCGAAGGAGATCTTTTCAAGGAGATCGACCGGGTGTGGCAAGCAAGAGGCAGGCGGCCAACCTACTCTGAATTCATTCAAGCCTCCAAATTGGGGATTCGGGTGTACGAGACGCGATATGGCTCATGGACAAAGGCCATCGATGCCTTCTGCAAGGCCAATCAGATTCTCGTTCAGGGACGGGCTAGGACACGGCCAACTGAAGATATTCTGCTTGCTGAGTTACGGTCAGTCCAGATTAAGCAGCCGGGGGCTATACTTACGCATGACTCATACAAAGCCAATGGGGGAACCTACAGCAGAAGTGTTTTTGCGGCACGTTTTGGCAGTTGGACACAGGCAGTCAATCGTGCGGGAAGCATCTCTGGCGAACAGGGCAGACACGCGAGAACCGAACTCTTTGATGAGATTCAAAGATTGTGGGAACAATTCGGCCGACAGCCAACGCAGGTTCAAATGTGGAAGCAAGGGAATATATCGCCGAAATGCTATGCGAGAGTGTTCGGGACTTGGACAAAAGCGATACACGCTTTCTGTAGAGACCGGAACGATCATCACGCAACCAGCGCTATTCCGGAGCCCGTAAGCCACGATAGAGATGCCTCCGAACAGGTGGCGTTACAATCATCTGTTGAGATTCCAAGCGAGAAAACTACGCCACTGGTTATTGAGCACAGAACGGGCAGAACAGTATCGTACAAACTAAGATTCCAGGTGCTTAAACGTGATCACTTCAGATGTAATGCATGCGGAAGAAGTCCGGCTAATCATCCTGGCCTCGAACTTCAGGTTGACCACGTTATCGCTTACTCCAGCGGTGGTGAAACCGAAATGGACAATCTTCAAACGCTGTGTAAGGCATGCAACCTCGGAAAGTCTAACCTCTGATGAGTTACCAAACAAAGATACAATAGTGCCGAGCAATCGCATCCGGTCCCCGGCGCTCCGCGCCGCTGATGCTGAAGGTTGGCCGTATTCCTTCTCGATTCTCACTTGGCCGCAGTCCAAGCACCGGCCTTTCGACACCGGCGCTCCGGGGAAACGCGACTTGATTCCGTCGCGGGCGGGAACGGTTGCGGCGCACGGCCGCGGCGGGTAATCTCCGACTCACCGCGCGATGGCTTCAATGAATGCAAGACCGACGCAGCACCGCCGCTGCGACGAATCCATTGAAACGGGCGGCAAAGGGTGGTAGGCTCGCCCGTAACTAAGGGGTCAGACCCCTTTTCGCAAAGGCGCGAAAAGGCGTCAGACCCCTTTGGGAGGGTCCGGCGGTGAAGAGCCTTGCGATTGCCGCGGTGGCTGCACTGGGATTGGTTCTGGCGGCCGGCGCGGCACGGTCGGCTGAGCCTGCGGCAGCGGGCCTCATCGTCTTCTCCAGCAACCGCTCGGGCCCGTGGCATATCTGGACCGTCAAGCCCGACGGGTCGGACCTGAAGGAACTCACCAAGGGACCGGCCGACCAGCACGACGTTGACCCCGTGTTCAGTCCGGACGGCAGGTCCATCCTCTTCGCCTCGACGCGCGGCGGAACGACCGGCGTGTGGCGGATGGCGCTCGACGGCTCGAAGCCGGAGCGGATCTGCGATGGCGACCAGGCCGAGTGGTCGCCCGACGGCCGGCGCATCGCCCTCAGGCGTGCAGAGAAGATCTACGTCAGCGACCTCGCCTCCGGCCAGGAGAAGTGCATCATTCCGGCCGACTGGCCGCACTGCTCCGGCCCGGCGTGGAGCCCGGACGGCAAGACCATCGCCTTCGCCTGCCGCTGGGACGCCGGCAACGCCGTCTTCACCGTGAGCGCCGACGGCGGCACGCCCGTCAAGGTTTACGGTGAGCAGGGGGCCTGCGAGCCGCACTGGTCGCCCGACGGCACGCGGCTGGTCTATGAGACCGAGACCCACATCTCGACTATCAGCCCCGACGGGACGAAGAACCGCATGGTCACCACGTTCGGCGGCGTCCAGCGGTACGGCCGGTTCAGCCCCGACGGCAAGTCCATCGTCTTCTGCCAGGGCGTGAGCGAGCGCGGCCCGTGGGAACTGTACATCATCCCGGCGGCCGGCGGCACGCCCGTCAAACTCACCGAAGACGGCTCAGACATGAATCCGGACTGGAAATGAGAATGCGGAGTGCGGAGCGCGGAGTGCGGAGTGAACGGCGCATGGCCGTCGAGCGGCGCGGCCCGGCCTTCACGTTTGTTGCCGCCATTGTGCTTGCGGCGCCGCTCTTTGCCGCTGAGCCGTCGGACCCTTCGGTCCGCCTGTACGACACCGGAAGCGCGCCCGCGGGGCCTCTCGCCGACAAAGACTTCTCTGCCAAGACCGGATGGAAACTTGTGCCGGAAGGCGACGTGAAGCACGCCTTCAAGGGCGCTGCCGTGATCATGAACGACCGCGCTGCTGTGGTGCTCCGGGTTGGCGGACCGGGAGGGGAACTATACTCCAACACGAGCAAGGGGTGGCGCGAGCGAGCGCTGCTCTGGTGGGCGCCGTGTACTTTCGGTTACACGAAGCCCATCAATCTGGCGTCGGTTACTGTCAAGGAGAACACTCCCGGCGCTGCCGCAGTGCAAAGCATATCGGAGGAAGCCCCCGGGATTCCTTTGACTTACCGCCTGACGGCGGGTCAGCCGCTGGTTGAACTCAGGCTGGGCCCAATTCACGAGGGTTGCTTATGGCTGCGATGTCGCGCATCCTTCGTAGTGGTCCCCGATTTCTTCGGCGACGACATGGTCTTCCGCATGGTAAGCCCCGGTGTGCACCAGACACGCCTTCCAGCCGGTGGTTATCTCCTCAACCTGCTTGCCGATAGGGACGCCATGATGACGTACTCATGGCGGTCGAGGGATTACTCGACGGAGGCCAATACGTCGCAGGAAACCGGCTCGGTGTTCATCGGCGTTGTGGTTTACGACGAAAACGCGCGGTTCTGGGTGGCGTTTCTGGAAGGCCAGGGCATCTGGCAGGAGCGCAGGGTTTCGGAGTCTGCCGCCGGTAAGCCGCTCGACTGGCAGCCGCCGTTTGCGGCCAAGTGGCGGGCGGATCTCATTCGCGGCGACGGATTTGCAGAGTCGGTCACCTTTGCCGCCCCGGCCGAGGCGGGTGAGAAGCCGCCGACCTTCAAGAGCGGCGAGTACCTTATCTACCCCATCGACCGCAGCCGCGCCACGCCGCTGACGGAGTTTACGCCCGTCGATATCATGCGGAACACGCTCGGCGTCGGCCCGTGCCAGTACATACTTGAGGCCGAGGGCCTTGCCTCGGCCGACAACCCGACGCCCGACAACGTCTTGACCTGGGTCGAGAAGCAGTTCAGGAAGAAGGGCGGCAAGGATGCGGCCGATGAAATCCGCGAGCGGCTCCAGGCGATGGCTACCCTCGTTGGCCGGACAGAGGCGCGGATCAAGCGCTACGCAGCCTTCGCGGCAGAGATGAAGCAGGCCCTGGCCGGTGACGGCACGGAGGCGGGCGCCAAACTCAAGGCTGCTGCCGAGGACCTGTCGCAGGCCGCTGCCGCGGGCCTTGCCGCAACACAGCCGCCCGACCGCATCTCGAAACTTGCGGCCGGGGTGGTCGGCCTCATCGGCAAAGACACGGCGGCGGCCGATCTCGCCCCGAAGGCCGCTGAACTGCGCTCGATAGGCGCCGCCCAGGACCGCGCCCTTGCCAAGAGCCGCATGGCCGTCAGGTGGCTCCAGTGCCAGGCCGCATCGGCTAGGGCATACGAAGTTGCACGCCGGGCTGGCGCTTTTCTGGAAAGCAAGTAGGGGCGGTCCCATGTACGTGTTCGGCGCACCATGCTGTTAACCCTCTCCCCTTGCGGGAGAGGGTGGCCGCAGGCCGGGTGAGGGGTTTGCTGTTGCTCCACCCCTCACCCCTGCCCCTCTCCCACAAGGGGAGAGGGGTGAATTGTGCCACGCCAAACGGGTACGGCCCCATGTGGCCGGCCGGTCGTTGGAAGGAGGCTCACTCATGTTTGCCGCAGCCGCAACCCGCACCGTCCTGCCGCTTCTGCTGGCGGTCCTCGGTCTCCTTGCTCCAGCATTGTCGGCGGGTGAGAAGCCGTCGCAGAACCTCTTCACCAATCCGAGTTTCGAGGACGGCCGCGAAGCCTGGCGCATGGACAAGGCCGGCAAGACCGATGCCAAGTTCACGGCCGAGAAGGGCGATGCGGCCGCCGGCGAGTACGGCGCCCTGGTGACCATCGGCGCGGTCGAGGAGTGGGGCACGCAGTTCGGCCAGTCGTTCGACGCACCCGCCAAGGGAAAGACGTACACCTTCGCCGCGGTCCTCAAGGCGACGAAAGGACCCGTCGATGTGTACCTGGAGATCGAGCGGTCGGGCAAGCCGTACGACCGCGCCGCCAAGAGCGAGAGGTGTACGCTTAAGAAAGATGTATGGACGGAATACCATGTTACGTTCACAGTCGCCAAGGATTTCCGCGAGGGATGGTTTGCGTACGTAAGTTGCGTCCAGCCAAACGCCGAGTACCGCCTGGACATGGTGCGGCTGTACGAGGGCGAGTACGTGCCTTACGGGAAGGCCGCTAAGGAGGCGGCGGCCGCATCCGGCGTGGGGGTGTTCGACACCGGCGCGCAGTCGCCCGCGGCGATCCCGGGCGAGGCGATTGCCGCAAAGGCCGGATGGACGCAGGCGCCCGAAGGCCAGGCCGCCTACCAGTTTAAGGGCGATGCGGTCTGCATGAATGATCGCCTGGCGGTCGTCCTGCGGCGGAAAGGGATGGGTGCGGAGGTCTATTCCGCCGGCCCGAAGGGCTGGACGGCGCGGGCGCTGCTTGCGCCGGCCGGCGGCAAGGCCGATGCGCGACTTGAGTCCGTGGCGATTGGCCGCAATGCGGCCGATGCGGCGGCACTCGATGCCTCATTCAAGTTGGCCGACGGCAAGGCAGCGGGCGCGCCCGCCATAGCCTCGGCGGCGGCGGGGCTGCGGTTTGAGGTCGCGATGGGCCAGGCGTTCGTCAAGACGGAGGCCCGCCCGTCGACAGCCTCCGGGTCGAGCAACGGTGGCGCGGCGGCCCTGCGGATCGATGCCCCATCGCGGTTCGCCGTCCTGCCGGACTTCTTTGCCGACGACATCGTGGTGGATGCCGCCGACATCCCGGTGGCCCAGGCCGACCTGCCGAGCGAGAACTTCCTGCTGCACCTGCTGGGCCGGGGCGACGCCATCCTGATGGCCGTCTCGGCCGACCGCGGCGAGGACTTCCGCATCTCGCTCGCCGGCCATGGCGCCGACCGCACCATCACCAGCAGCGAGATCCCGTACGGAAAGAGCGGCAAGGCGTGGGTCGCCGTGCTCGATGCCCCCGGCATCTGGCACCGGCGCGACGTTGCGAAGGATGAGACCGACAAGATCGTCCGCATCGACTGGAAGACGCCGTTCCCGGCGCAGTGGCGGGTTGACTGGCATCAGGCCGACAAGTTGACGGGCAGTTGGGAGATGATCGCCGAGCGGTCGGGCGGCGAATTCGAAAAGCCCGGCGTCTTCGGAAGCCCATCCACCGTCCCGGCCAACCGCAAGCGCTGGACGACCGTCCTCGGCTCGTTCCTGTACCCGTGCTGGGTTGACCGCGAGGGCCAGGGTTTCTTCCAGCCCCTGAGGAGCAAGGTGGTCCGCTTCGAGGGTCCTGCCCTGATCTATCCGATCAACCGCGTGAAGGGGACGCCGCTGGGCGTGTTCACGATGGCCGACATCGCGCGGGCCACGCTCGGCGTCGGCCCGTGCGAGTACATCCTCGACCTTGAAGGGCAGGGCTCCACGTCCAAGGGCCGGGCCACGTGTTCCACGCGCGACGCCCTGCGTCCCATCTACCAGGCGCGAGAGCAGAAGGCAAAGCGGGCCGAGATCGAACGCCTCCTCGATGAGGTCATGGTCTTCATCCGGCACATCCGCGGAAGGATCGAAACATACAGCGATTTCAGCCACACGACCCTGGCGTACCTCCAGGAGCAGCAGAAAGCCCATCCGGAACTCGCGCCGTTCGTGGCCGAGATGACCCCGCTCTGCAAGGCCGTTGACCGCTACTACGACGCCCGCCGCGATGAGATCAAGACCGTCGATTACACCCAGGGCATGGTCGATAATTTCCGCAAGACGATGATCGACTATGAAGGCGCCGACGCCTACGAGAAGTGCAGGAAGTTCACCGAGGACGTGGTGGTGATCGGCGGCAACCAGGACGAACTGGCCGGCGAGGGCCGCATGGCCGTCAAGGTCATCCGCCAGCGTGCCGCGCTGGCCGGCGCTGTGGACCCGCGGTTCTCGGCCGCGGCCCGTGAAATCCGGAGCCGCACCCAGCAGGTGCTCCGCAACCCCGCGGGCCACGAGGGGGCGAGGCATTGATAAGCAAACCGCATACTCCCTCTCCCCTCGCCCAGTCGAGTCTTCGACTTGCGGGAGAGGGGAGGGGTGAGGGGGAAGTGGGTCGGGGCGATGCTCCGGCCGTCACCCTCACCCGGCTGAAGCCGACCTCTCCCATCAATGGAGAGGGATGTTGTGCAGTCGCGCTCTTCGCGGCCGTCTTTGCGATGGTCGGCGGTTGCACGGGCAAGGACCAACCGTCTCTGCCGCCCGCCGCGCCGCAGGCGATCGTCACCAAGACGGGCATCGAGATGGTGGCCATCCCAGCGGGTGAGTTCATCATGGGCGACGATACGGGCGAGAGCGATGAGAAGCCCGCCCACAAGGTCCGCATCAGCGCCTTCCAGATGGATAGATGCGAGGTGACGCAGAAGGCATTCGAGAGTCTCATGGGCAGGAACCCGGCGAAGTTCATCGGTCCCGACCGCCCCGTCGAGCGGGTCTCGTGGCTTGGAGCGGTCCAGTACTGCAACATGCGGTCGCTCCGCGAAGGGCTCAAGGCCTGCTATGACCCGAAAACCCTCCAG
>CAYGWP010000328.1:0-7950 GCA_964353455.1 uncultured Anaerolineales bacterium | reverse complement strand
GGGTAAACGAGAGGTCCAGATTCCTGTTTTTTCTTTTCTGTGTTAGCCCCGCAGGGGCGACAGAAACTCTCCTATCGCCCCTGCCGGGGCTCCAACAGAAGAAACAGAGAAACAATTCTGTGGGCCATTTGGCAACCCACGGCTTACGCCGTGGGCTATTATCTGGTGCCCCCTTCGGGGGCTGGCACGATTTGCGGCCACACCCAGTGCCGCCGCGACGCGCGTTTTGTGATGCCGACGCACCGCCCGACGTGTTAGACTCCTGAGACTTGCTCGTAAGCGGGCTGGCGACGGGAAGGGTGGCGATGACGCGACTGGGCCTTGCTGGAATCGTGGTCTCTCTCGTGGTTGCGGGGGCGCTGCCTGCCGCCGATGCCGGTCCCGCGGTCGGCCGCGCCGACCCGGCGGTCTTCACCGGCCCGCCCGCGGCGATGGCCCCGCGCCTGCGCGACGGCGTGCCGGCCCCCGGCGGCCCCATGCGTGTCCTCACGGTCGAAGAGCGCGTCGGCGAGGCCCGCCGGGGCGAACTCGTCCGCGTGCCCCTCTTCTTCCACGAAGGCGAATGCGCCGACCCCGCCGCCCTGGCGGTCTATGCCGCAGACGATGCCAGGCGCGAGCGGCCCCTCCCGTGCCAGGCCGACGACGTCCGCCGCGACGGGGCCGGCAAGGTTAGCCGTATGCATATCTATTTTACTACCGATCTTGCGCCGTGGGAGCGGAGGCAATTCCACGTGTATCCCGTGCGAAGCCCCGCCGCCGCGCTGCCGCCGATGCCGGCGGCCGAGGCCGGCGGCCGCGTGACTCTCGCGGGCGATGACGTCAAGGTGACGTTCCTTACGCAGGGGCCGCGGGCCGGGGCGGTCGCCGCCGTCGAGACGCCGCTCGGCAAGGTCGCGGTGGGCGATGGCGGCCTCGGGCCGCGCCTCACGCTCATCCGCCAGGCGGCCGACTGCAAGGTCCTCCGCTCCACGCCCGTCTCGTACGCCGAGCCGGGACAACTCCAGGTCCGCGACCTCCGCTGGGCTGCCGGGCCGCTCTTCGCCAAACTCATCCTCCGCATCGGACCCAGGGGCGTCCCGGACGCCGCCGAGTTCACGTACCTCGTGCCGCGCAAGGGCGCCGAGATCGTCCTGACGGAGCGCCTGATGCCCGACGGGCCGGAGACGGACGAGGTCGTCGGGGCGTCGGAGAACGTCCTGCTGGCCGGCGGCCTCGTCCTCGGCGATGCCGCCGCCGACCAGCAGATGGTCGCGGTCTCGGCGGGCCTGAGGCGCATGACCCGCGATGAGCACGCCTATACTATCGCAGCGCTCGTCAATCCGAAGGCGGGCCTCAGCCTCCTGGCGGCGCCCTACGTTGTGCCCGGCGCGGGCCTGAAGGCCGGCGACGCTGGCGAAGTCCTTCTCAACGGGCCGTCGTTCCACCGCGAAACGGGCGGCAACAGCAAGACCCTCCGCGTGTTCTGGGGCCAGGTTCGCCTCGTCTTCTCGAAGGCGACCGCCGAGGAGGAACTGTGGCGGGCGGCGCGCCGGAACTTCCAGTCGCTCACTGCGGTCGTCGATGAGCCGGGCGTCACGGCCGACGTCTTCCATGCCGATGCGACCGAGGTGGTCAAGGAATTCCGCGAGATCAAGTACTGGGGCAGCGGCTGGGTCCAGAACGCGGCCATGCTGTACCTCGAGCGGAACCAGGCGGGCCTGGCGAAACTCCTGGAGAAGTCGCCGAAGGATGCCGAGACGATGCCCGAACACTGGCTCGCCTCGCCGAAGCCGGCCCCCGCCAGGACCGATGCGGGCAAGAAGGCCGCCAGGCCCGGCCCCGGCCCGCTCGACCCGTACATGATCACGTACGGTGCGAGCGCCGCCGTGCAACTGGGCGCGTGGGTCGCCCCGTCGGACCGGATCGACAAGTACTGCCGCGCCGTCGCCATGGCCGAGCGCCAGGCGAGCGGCCGGGCCGACGCCCAGGGGTTCCCGTACATCAACTGCTTCGCCACGGCCCTTAACATGCAAACAGGGTCATATATGATGGGTATATACTCGGCGAGGAAACTGGGCGACGCCGACCTCCTCCAGTACTACCGCGACACGGCCCGCACGGCCCCCATCCTGGGCGTCTTCGGGCGCGGCCAGCGGCCGTACACGGGCTGCATCACGGGGCCGGGGACGACCGACCTGCTGTACGAGTGCCTGAGCGACATCTGGCTCCGGTCGATCGAACTGGCGACGGGCGAGGACCTCTGGATGCACCCGGCCGTCTTCGGGCGGTACTTCGATTGCGTCGATGTGACGGCCGACCTTCAGCACCGCACGGTGGGGGATGCCGGCGCGAAGTTGCCCTCGTGGTGGCGGGCGAACTTCTTCCGCGGCCAGTCGCACGACCACCGCTGGGAAAACTGGGACGCCGCGCCGTACCTGGGCATGTTGGCCCGCGCCGGCGACGGACCGACCGTCGGCCTCACCGAAGCCTGCCGCTTCCTGCGGCACCGCGCGGGGCGCGACGTGAACTGGTCGGAACTGCTGCCGCTATTTCTTGCAGATATCAACCTGCGTGAAGGATTGCGGAGATATCGTCCGGAGCCCGCGCCGCCGCTGCCGGCGGGCGTCGAGGTCAGGCGGGCGGCCGGCGGCAACGCGGTCGCGTGGAAGCCCGTCGCAGGCGAGGTCCTGGGCTACCGCGTCTATCGGGCCGAGAAGGCGGGCGGACCGTGGACGTTCCTGAATTCGCCGTACGCCGAGAAGCCCGCCGCCCTCGTCGCGGGGACCACGTTCACGGACCCCGAGGGGAGGCCCGGCCACCTGTATTTCGTGACGGCCGTCGATAAGTCGCGCCGCGAGAGCCGCTGGTTCCCCGACGAGCCGCCGCCCGTCCCCGGTGGCAAGTGAGAAGGTGCGCTACTTCGCCGGCTCGGCGGCCACGGGAATGAGTTTGAACGTCCCTGCGATTTCCTCGAACCGGGCCTTGCGCTGCGGGAACCGGTCAACCGAGGCGCTGCATAGCACCATGTATCCGCGCTGGCCGCTCAGGAGAAAGTACGCTATGGACGTAACAGGCGTATCGCCATGACTGTATGAGTACACCAGTCGCCTGGCCGGCTGCCCGCCGATGGTCGCGTTGCCCCTCTGGAGTTCCTTGTAGTCGGGCATTACGGCGGCCCCCTTTGATACCTTGAGATTGAAAAACTCATCCAGCGTGAGGCCGCCTTCCAGGTACTCGACGCGCACCAGGACGTTGTCGCGGAAGGCGTTCGGGTCGGTCTGGTCGGGCGCATATAGAAGCAGGTTCGACCCGGGGATGCCCATCCACTTTGCCCAATCGTCGGGGAATGTGAGCGAGAAGCCGCACTCGCTGCTGGCGAAGGTCTCGGGCTTCGGCGCGGCGGGCTTCGACTCGCATCCCGCGGCGCAGAGGCAGGCGGCGGCCAGCGCAAGGGCGAGACGGGGCGGGCGGATGAGCGGCATGGCGTGCCTCCTCTGCTTCGCAAGGGTGCGCCTGACTGGGTCGCCAGTCTAGCGTGCGCGCGGCGGGGCGAAAAGGATAATTCGGCGCGGCAAGCAGGCCCTCGCCACCGGCCGCCCCCGTGTGGTAACATAGTCGTTCGGCCGCGAGTCGAAGACGGTGTGCCACGGCCCGCCAGTCCGTCGGGCGGGCCGTGCTTTTCCGGGCTAGAGGCATCCTCAGCAAGGAGGGCATCATGGCCGAACGCAAAGGCGTCATCACCTTCAAGGGCGCGCCGCTGACGCTGGCGGGCACGGAGGTCCGCGTGGGAGACCTTGCGCCTGACTTTACGGCGCTCGATGTCGGCCTCGCGCCCGTCTCGCTCTCGGCCTTTCGTGGCAAGACGGTCGTCATCGCGTCCGTCCCGTCGCTCGACACGCCCGTCTGCGACCTTCAGACCCGCCGCTTCAACGAGGAGGCCGGCCGCCTCGGCGCGGGCGTCCAGGTCCTCACGCTCAGCATGGACCTGCCGTTCGCGCAGAAACGCTGGTGCGGCGCTGCGGGCGCCAAGAACCTGACGACCCTCTCCGACCACCGCGATGCGGCGTTCGGCCTGGCATACGGCGTCCTCATCAAGGAACTGCGGCTGCTGGCCCGCGCGGTTTTCGTTGTGGACCGCCAGGGCGTTATCCGGTATATCCAGGTCGTCAGCGAGATCGCCACTGAGCCCGACTACGCGGCCGTCCTCGACGCCGTCCGCAAGGTCGTGTGACGAATCCTGGTTAGCCGCGTGTGCCACGGCCCGCCAGTCCGTCGGGCGGGCCGTGCTGGTGTTCGGAGGCGCAATGAGCCTGACCGTGCTCGGCATCTCGACCAGCCCGCGGCTCGAAAGCAACAGCGACATCCTGCTGCGCGAAGCGCTCGCCGGGGCCGAGGCGGCCGGCGCACGCACCGAGTACCTCTCGCTCCGCGGACTCCGCATCGCCCCGTGCGCCGAGTGCGGCGCGTGCTCCCGCACGGGCATATGCAGCATCCAGGACGACTACCACGCGGTCCTGGCGAAGATGCTGGCGGCCGACCGCCTGGTCCTCGCCACGCCCGTCTTCTTCATGGCCGTCTCGGCACAGGCCAAACTGCTGATCGATAGATGTCAATGCCTGTGGTCCCGCAAATACATCCTGAAGCAGCCCGTTGCGCCGCAGGGCCGGAGCGGCCGGCGGGCGCTCGTCATCGTTGTCGGCGGCTCCAGGGGCAAGAAGATGTTCGAGTCCGTCGGCCTCACGATGAAGTACTTCCTCGACGCACTCGACTGCGCCTGTTTCGGCAACCTCTTCGTCAACCAGGTTGACGGCCCCGGCGACATCCGCGGTCGCCCCCGGGCCATGGCCGAGGCGCGCCGTCTCGGCGAGGCCCTCGCCGCCGCTTCGGCCGCGCCTGCCGAGCCCGTGACCGTCGAACTTTTCGGTTCCGCCGGTCCGGCGCAGCCGTAGTCTGTTACAATGACATTTTAACCGCGGAGAACGCCTTTTCCGTACCGTTTTTAACGCGGAGGCCGCTGAGGACGCAGAGAAAAACGGATTGTTCTAATTAACAACATCTTTCAATTTAGTCTTCTCTCTGCGATCTCTGCGGTCTCTGCGTTCAATCGGAATGCCGAAGACTTCGGCCTCTGCGTTCATACGGAGTGGCAGCGATGCCGGATTCGCCGACGACCGCCGAAAACTCGACGGCCAGGCCCGTCCCGGAACCGTTCACCCTTGTCATCTTCGGGGCATCGGGCGACCTGGCAAACCGGAAACTTCTGCCGGCCGTGTTCGGCCTCTTCGCCGACGGTCTCCTGCCGCGCGACTCCGCCGTCGTCGGCTACGCACGCACCTCCAAGACCGATGATGAGTTCCGCGCCGAGACCCGCAAAGCCGTTGCCGGCTCGGCTCGCGCAAAGTCCGTCACCGACGAGGCCTGGGCGGCATTCGCCGCGCGGCTGCATTACGTCACGGGGAAGTACGATGACCCGGAGTCGTTCCGGTCGCTCGGGTCGCGCCTCGAGGGGCTGGCGGCGGGGCAGAACCGGCCCTCGAATTGCCTCTTCTACCTGGCGACGCCGCCGAACGTCTGCGTGCCGATCGTCGAGGGTCTTGCCGCGGCCGGCCTCGCCCGCCCCGGCAGCCGCGCGCCGCCCTGGTCGAGGGTCGTCGTCGAAAAACCGTTCGGCAGGGACCTCGCCAGCGCCCGCGACCTCAACGCCGGCCTCCTTCGGTCCTTCGCCGAGCACCAGGTCTTCCGAATCGACCATTACCTCGGAAAGGAAACCGTCCAGAACATCCTCGTCCTCCGGTTCGCCAACAGCATCTTCGAGCCTATCTGGAATCAGAAATATGTCGATCACGTCCAGATAACGGTGGCCGAGACGGTGGGCGTCGAGGGGCGCGGATCGTATTACGAACAGGCCGGGGCACTCCGCGACATCGTCCAGAACCACATGATGCACCTGGTGTGCCTGGTGGCGATGGAGCCGCCGCTCTCTCTCGACGCCGACGCCGTCCGCGACGAAAAGGTGAAGGTCCTCCGGGCCCTGAGGCCCATCCCGCCGCAGTGCCTCCCCGAAGGCGTCGTCCGCGCACAGTACTCATCCGGCCAGGTCTCCGGCCGCGCGGCGCCGGGCTACCGCGAGGAGCCCGAGGTGGCCCGCGACTCTTCCGTCGAGACCTTTGCGGCCATAAAGACGTTTATCGACAACTGGCGATGGGCAGGCGTCCCGTTCTACCTCAGGACGGGCAAACGCATGCCCGTGCGGGTGACCGAGATAGCCATCCACTTCAAGGCCATCCCGCGTGTCCTCTTCGGGGCGCCGCCGCGCGGGCCGCTCCCCGCGAACGTCCTGGCCATGCGGATCCAGCCTAATGAAGGTATCTCGATGCTTTTTGAGGTCAAGGTGCCCGGCCACGCCATGCGCATACACCCGTTCCAGATGGATTTCGGGTACGCCGGGGCGTTCCGCCGCGAGCCGCCCGAGGCGTACGAGCGGCTCATCCTCGACGCCGCCCTCGGCGACTCAACACTGTTTACCCGCGGCGACGAGGTCGAGGCCGCATGGGCGTTCCTCGAACCCGTCTTCGCCGGCTGCCGCCAGGCCTCCGTCCGGGATCTCCCGACATACGCGGCCGGCTCGTGGGGACCCAGGGAGGCCGACGATCTCCTGGCGGCTGACGGCCGGCAGTGGATGATTTTCCGCCGCCCGCATAAATAGGGGACTGTGTGGCTGTTAACCCTCTCCCCTTGTGGGAGAGGGTGGCCGGAGGCCGGGTGAGGGGTCGCCGTGGATCGGCCCTCACCCCCGACCCCTCTCCCGCGAGGGGAGAGGGGGGAACAGTACCACCTAGGGTGAAGGAGCCATCGATGAAAGCCGTCGCCATCCGCTCACACGGAGGAAACGAGGTCGTGCGAGTCGAGGAAGTGGCCGACCCGAAACCGGCCGCAGGCGAGGTCGTCGTCGAGGTGCGCGCCGCCGCCCTGAATCATCTGGATATCAACGTGCGTAATGGACGCCCGGGCATGACGCTGGCGTTCCCGCACGTCCTGGGGTCCGACGCCGCCGGCGTCGTGGCCGAGGTCGGGCAGGGCGTCTCGGGCGTGCGGGCGGGGGACGAGGTCATTTTGAACCCCGGCCTCTCGTGCGGGCGGTGCGAGTGGTGCCTCCGCGGCGAGCAGAGCGAGTGCCCGGCCTTCACCATTGTCGGCCTCGGACGCTGGGGCACGTTCGCCGAGCGCGTGGCTGTCCCGGCCGAGTGCGTGTATCCGCGCCCGCCGCACCTCGACTTCGAGCACGCGGCGGCGCTCGGGCTGGCGCACCTGACGGCATGGCGGATGCTGATGACGCGGGCGCGGCTGAGGGCCGGCGAGACGGCGCTCATCCACGGCATCGGCGGCGGCGTGGCGCTGGCGGGACTCCAGATCGCCAAACTCGCCGGGGCCGAGGTGATCGTCACATCGTCGGCCAACGAGAAACTCGCCCGCGCACGCAGCCTCGGGGCGGACCACACAATCAACTACCGCGTCCAGACCGACGTGGCCGCCGCCGTCCGCGATGCCACCGCCGGCCGCGGCGCCGACGTCGTCATGGACACCGTGGGCGCCGCCACCTGGGCCGCCGACTTTGCCGCCGTCCGCCGCGGCGGGCGGATCGTCATCTGCGCGGTCCTCACGGGCGCCGCCGCCGAGACGCCCCTGAACGTCCTCTACTGGAACCAGATTTCCGTCCTCGGGTCAACGATGGGGTCGCACGAGGATTTCCGGCTGATGCTGCAGGCGGTGGCCGCGGCGAAACTCGAGCCCGTGGTGGACTCCGTCCTGCCGCTCGACCGCGCCGCCGAGGCCTTCGCCCGCATGGAGGCGGGCGAACAGTTCGGCAAGATCGTCCTCAAGATGGGCGACTGAGAGTCGCGCAACGTTCGCGAACACTGCGCGGCGGGTCTGTCGCCCAGGCGACTCTTCGGCCTGGCCCATTGCGTAAGA
>CAYGWP010000327.1:0-3247 GCA_964353455.1 uncultured Anaerolineales bacterium | reverse complement strand
TTCTCCGCGGTCTCCGCGGTCTCTGCGTTCAAAGATAAGGCGAAAGAGTCGAGACTATAATGATAGCACTGGTGTCTGACATCCACGGCAACCTCGAGGCGCTGGAGGCGGTCTGCGCCGACATCGCCGAGAAGAAGGTCGAGGCCGTCTTCTGCCTCGGCGACGTCATCGGCTACGGGCCGGACCCGAAGGCGTGCATCGACAAGGCGATGGCTTTCGATTTCACGATCATGGGCAACCATGACCACGCCGTGTTCATGGAGCCGACGGGCTTCAACACGCCGGCCGAGAACGCGGTCTTCTGGACCCGCAAGACCCTCGACGCCGAGCCGGACGAGCCGAAGCGCCGGGCCAGGTGGGAGTTCCTGGCCAAGATGGTCGAGTTCCGCGACATGGACTCCACCCTTTTCGTCCACGGGTCGCCCCGCCGCCCCATGCACGAGTACCTCTTTCCCGACGAGGCCGAGGTGAGCATGATGCGGCTCCTGGAATCGTTCAGCCTCGTCAAGCACGTGTGCTTCCTCGGCCACACGCACCTGCCCGGGGTGTTCACCGAGGCGTGCGACTTTATGGCCCCGGCACAGATCGGCTACAAGCACGTTCTGACGGACCGCAAGGCGATCGTGAACGTCGGCAGCGTCGGCCAGCCGCGCGACCTCGACCCGCGGGCCTGCTACGTCACGGTCGATGGCCGCGAGGTCCGCTGGCACCGCGTCCAGTACGACACCAAGAAGACGATGGAGAAGATCATGGCCGTAAAGGAACTGGACGAGTTCCTTGCGAACCGGCTGGCCGAAGGCAGGTAAAGGCAATGATGAATGCTGAATGTTAAATGGCAAATGGCGTCGCGGGCCTGCCTTGTCATTTAGCATTCGGCATTTATCATTTTTCATTTTCCGCGTCCGGACTTTCCAAGGGTTGAAACGAGGCTGGATTTGGACCGTGAGACTCTGATACGGGCAGTGGCGGCCGGGGCGATCGTCCTGGCGATAATGTTTGGCTGGAAATATATCGAGCCATACATTTTTCCGCCGCCGAAGCCCGCCGCGCCCGCCGAGAAGGCGCCGGCCAAGCCCGCGCCCGAGAAGGCGGCCGCCGCCGCGCCCGCAAAAGGCGCTGCGCCCGCCGAGAAAGGCGCGACCGCCCCCGCGCCGCCGGCCCCGGCCGTTACGGCCCCGGCGCTTAAGGCCGCAGGCGCGGCAGAGACGGCCGCCAAGCCCATCGTCCTCGGGTCGGCCGCCTACGAGAGCGACTATGACCTGGAGGCCGAGATCACGCCGCGCGGGGCCGCCGTCCGGCGCCTGACGCTCTCGCGGTGCCGCTTCTTCAGGACCGTGGCCGACCAGCACGAGCCGCCCGACGAGCGGGCCGCCATGAACCTCGTCGATCCGTCCGCCCCCTTCGCGGCGTTCACCATTCCGGAACTCAGGGTGCGGCTGAAGGGGGCCGAGGACTGGTCGCCGGTTCCCGGCCTCGACCGCGCGGCGTGGAACGTCGAATCGGCCGGCGCCGGCGGCGCCCCCGCAGTCCTCGCCATCCCTATCCAGGATTCCGACGGTCGGACGGTGCTCACGGTCCGCAAGACCTTCCGTCTCCTGCCGCGCCCCAAACCCGAAGAGCCGGGGGCCGCGCCGCCGCCCGAATACCAGGTGTGGGTGAAGTTGGAGTTCGTCCCGGTCGGCGATAGCGTAGAGAAGATTCAATATGTTATCGAAGGTCCGCCCGCGATGACGGCCGAGGCCGGCCGCAGCATGATGCCCACGGCCGTCGCGGGCACGTGGAAGCCCGGCGGCGTCGAGGCCGTCCAGGTCCCCGGAAAGGACGTCAAGAAGGGCGACCCGCTTCCGCCCAAGCAGGACCTGGCCGCCGCCCAGGTCGCATGGGCCGGGCAGATGGACAAGTATTTCGCCGTGGTGATGATTCCCCAGCGGCCCGCGGGCGAGAGGCAGGAGGCGGCCGTCCACGCCGAGGCCCCGCCGCTTGAGGCCGCCCCCTCAAAGGAGACCTTCGCCGCAAGCGCAGAGGTCGTCTGGTACGAGATACCCAAGGGCGATCAGGCCGAGTTGCTGCCGTCGGTACGCCTCGTGTCGCGGGAACTGGCGGTCGCGCCGGGCCAGCCGCTCGTAAGCGAGGTCCTCGTCTATGCCGGGCCGAAGGATTTCGACCTCCTTGAGCGGTACTACGGCAACCTGGGCCTCGATAAACTCATCATCTGGGCGACGCCGTGCTGCTTCATTCCGGTGCCGGGCGTGGATGTCCTCAGCCGACTCCTGGCGACCTTGCTGGACGCCTTCGACAAGGTGGTCCTCAACTACGGGATCGCGATCATCATGCTGGTGGTGCTGCTGCGGGCGGCGATGCATCCCGTCACCCGGTGGAGCACGCGCTCGATGATGGAGATGCAGAAACTGGGTCCCAAGATGCAGGAGATCCGCGAGAAGTACGCCGATGACAAGGAGCGGATGCAACAGGAGATGGCCAAGGTCGGCGGCTTCAAGACCTTAACGGGCTGCCTTCCCATGTTCGCCCAGATGCCCATCTGGATCGCACTGTACGGGGCGCTCGGGGCGGCGATTTCGCTGAGGCATGCCGCCTTCATACCGGCCGAGTGGCTGCCCGGCGGCACGCCGTTCTCGATGTTCCTCCAGGACCTCTCGGCCCCCGACATGCTGGTGCACTGGAAGACGCCGTTCTTTCTTCCTGGGCGCGACATCCCGATCATCGGGACGTACATCATCAGCGGCCTCCAGAGCATGCTGGCGGGCGGGGCGGGCGGCATCACCAGTTTCAACCTCCTCCCGGTCCTCGTGGGCGGCTCGATGTACCTGCTGCAACTCGTGACGCCGCAACCCGCTGCCGCCGGCGCCAATCCGCAGGCTGCCCAAGCCAAGCAGATGATGCTGCCGATGTCGATCTTCATGGCGGTCATGCTTTACGGCCTCCCCTCGGGGCTGTGCCTCTACATCTCGGCCTCATCGTTCCTCGGGTTCTTCGAGCAGCGGTACCTGAAGAAGAAGATGGGTACGGGTGGACCGGGCGGCCGGGAGGAGCAGGAGAAGTCCGCGCCGAAGTCTCCGCCCAAGCCGCAGCCTCCCGCCGAGAGGAAGTCGATGGTCTCCGGACGCGCGAAGTCATTAGGCGAGCAGGTCGAGGCGTGGCTGAGGAACCTTATGACCCCGCCCGAAGCCAAACGCGGTGACGATGATCGCCGCGGCAAAGGCAAACGCAAATAACCTGGTTAGCCCCC
>CAYGWP010000326.1:0-3534 GCA_964353455.1 uncultured Anaerolineales bacterium | reverse complement strand
GCGAGGACTACTTCCTTTGCGTCTATGACGCCGGCATGGAGCACCAGAAACAGGGTCGGGGGGCGCGCGGCAACTACGGCATCTACGTGGTGGATAGTTTCGGCAACAAGGAACTCATATATCGCGATCCGCAGATCGCGTGCATGAGTCCGATCCCGCTGCGAGCAAGGCCCGCGCCCCCCGTGGGGCCGTCGGCCGCCGTCCTGGTGCACGGCAAGCCCGCCGACCGTGCCCCCGCGTATCCCGGCAAGCCCGGCGAGGCGACCCTGGCCCTGGTCAACGTCTATGACAGCCTGCGGCCGTGGCCTGCGGGGACCAGGATCAAGGCCCTCCGCGTACTACAGGTCGTGCCGATGAGCGTGCCGTCGGGCGGCCCGCCGCACGAGACCGGCGTCAGGATTGCGATGGCCGGCGACTCCGTCGTGCCCGTGCGATACGTCCTCGGCACAGCGCCCGTGGAGGAGGACGGCAGCGCGCACTTCACCGTGCCGGCCAACCGCGAGATGTTCTTCCAGGCGCTCGACGAGAAGGGGCTGGCCGTCCAGTCGATGCGCTCGGCCACGTACCTGCACGAGGGCGAGCGCCTGGTCTGCGCCGGGTGCCACGAGCCGAAGCACCAGGCGCCGCCGCGGATGGCGACGACGCCCCTGGCCCTTCGCCGCGGCCCATCTACGCTCAAGATGGATGTCGATGGCTCGAATCCATTTAGTTACCCGCGGCTGGTCCAGCCCGTCCTGGACCGCAACTGCGTCTCGTGCCACGACAAGAACGCCGGCAAGGCCCCGAACCTGGGGCGCGAGCCGATCCAGCGCAAGTGGTACGCCTCGTACAACACGCTCGTGAAGTACGCCTTCACCTCGTACGGAGAGAATCTGCGGACGACGCCGGGCAAGTTCGGCGCAATGGCGTCGAGGCTTTACGAGATGCTCGTCAAGGGACACCACGACGTGGCCCTGTCGGAAGAGGACCGGCGCCGGATCACGCTGTGGCTGGACTGTTCCTCGATGTTCTACGGCGTGTATGAGAAGGAGGGGGGCGAGGCACAACTCGCCGGCAAGGTGGCCAGGCCGACGCTGGAGTGACCGCCCGCGCGCCCTCGGGCGCGGAGACAAAAACGCCGGACGCCCGAATCGTCCGGCCCGCCTTTCCGAAGTGGTGCGCTCGAGAGGAGTCGAACCTCCATCCGCGTTAAGCGGACCAGGACCTGAACCTGGCGCGTCTGCCAATTCCGCCACGAGCGCAGCAAGAACCCGCCCTTGCGGGCCTGCCTTATAGTAACCCAAATCGGCCGGGTGTCAAGTTTATCGCTCGATCCGGGCCGTTTCGCCCGCAACCGCTCGGTTACGCGGATGCGGTGCGGCGTTGCTCCCGGCGCGGTGGTTGATATACTTGTGGCCGACCTTGGTCGCGGAGCACCGAACTCAATGAAACGCCCCACGCTAACGACCTGGATCGTCGTCGGGCTGGTCGGCGGCCTGGCATTCGGCCTTGCGGCCCGGTACCTGCTGGCCGACTGGTTCAACCAGGCGGCGCTCAGGTGGGCGCTGAAGCCGATGGGCGAGATTTTCCTCAGGGCGATCACCATGATGGTCGTCCCGGTGGTGGTCGTGTCGCTCACCTACGGGGCGGCGTCGATCGGCGACCCGCGGAAACTGGGGCGCGTCGGGGCCAAGGTCATGGCCCTCTTCATGGGGACCACGGTGCTGGCGGTCGTGATCGCCCTTGTGCTGGCGGCGGGCATCGTGCATCCCGGCGCATCCATCCGGCTGGCCACCGACGCCCAGTACGCCCCCAAGGATGCGCCGTTCATCATGGATGTGATAGTCAATATGATGCCCAAGAATCCCCTGAAGGCGATGGCCGAGGCCGAGATGCTCCAGTTGATCGCCTTCGCGCTCCTCCTGGGCGTGGCGCTGGCGAAGGTGGGGCCGAAGGCGAAGCCGGTCCTTGAGTTCCTCGACGGCCTGAACGACGCCATCATGCGCGTCATCGAGATCATCCTGTACCTGGCCCCCGCGGGCGTCTTCGCACTCATCGCCAAGGTCATGATCGAGCAGGGGGTCGAGGTCCTCCTGCCCCTGCTGGCGTACGTGCTGACGCTCACCGGCGCGCTTGCCATCCAGGCGGGCGCGGTGTATCCGACGCTGCTCGTGCTGCTGGCCCGCGTGTCGCCGCTGCGGTTCTATAAGAACCACTTCCCGGCCATGACGGTCGCGTTCTCAACCTCATCGTCGAACGCCACGCTGCCCGTCAACATCGAGGTCACCGAGACCCGCAACGGCGTCTCGAAGCGCATGGCCGGTTTCATCCTGCCGCTGGGGGCCACCATCAACATGGACGGGACGGCCATAATGCAGGGCGTGGCCACGGCGTTCATCGCCCAGGCGTACGGCATTCCGCTGTCGTGCGGCGACCTGGTGACGGTCGTGCTGATGGCGACGCTGGCGTCGGTCGGCACGGCGGGCGTTCCGTCGGTGGGCCTCGTGACGCTGTCGATGGTCCTGGTGTCGGTGAACCTTCCGGTTGAGGGTATCGCGCTGGTGATCGGCGTTGACCGGCTGCTCGACATGCTGCGCACGGTGGTGAACACGACGGGCGATGCGGTCACGGCCGTCATCGTCGCCAAGAGCGAAGGCGAATGGGACCGCGCAGTCTTCGATCGGGCCGATGCGGCCCGTTGAAGTCGCCGGGAACGTTGAAGTTTGCGGTCCAGCACAGCGGGTGTCCGGGCGACTGGTGGTTCCGGTTCCAGTCGGCGATGAACTCCTCGTAAGTCTTGTACGGATTTCGATAATTCGGCGGGCAGACCTCGGCATAGACCGCGTCCTTGTGCGAATCTGCCCGGCCCTGGAGGACGGCGGCAAGCGACTTGCCCTGGCATCCGAACGGAATCTGCGCGCCTGGTTACCGGATTTTCGCGCCGGGGGCGACAGGCGCGGCGACCGTCAGCGGGACGACCTTGTCGCCGTCCTGCGCGGCCAGGAGCATGCCGTCGGACCTCTCGCCGCGGAGGACGGCCGGCTCGAGGTTCACGACGACGGCGATGAGGGTGTCCTTGAGGGCCTCGGGGGGCATATAGGGCTTCAGGCCCGCGACGAGTTGCCGCTTCCCCAGTTCCGGCCCGAGGTCCACGTCCATGATGTAGAGTTTGAGGGCGTTGGGGTGGTCGCGGACGGCGAGGACGCGGCCAATTCGCAGGTCGAGACGGGCGAATTCCTGGATGTTGATGAGATCGGGCATGGTCAGCCTTTCATAAAATGGTGCGGAGTGCGGAGTAACAACAGAAAGCACTGTCCCGCAGTCCCCAGTGAAGGTGAGTTGCCGCTCATTTGGCTCGTATCCTGGCCGTCTTGATCGACGCCACCACCATCGCGGTGATCTCCTTGGCCTCCTTCATCAGCGGCGCGAGCAGATTATCCCTGATGAGGCCCGCTTCAACAAGCATTTCCAGCCAGTACAACGTCTCATCAGCCTCTTCCTCGACGATCCCCATTTTCGAAACAAAATCTGCCCGAGATCTCGCGCGGCATGCGG